>NZ_JBVJNN010000039.1:0-68549 GCF_055583685.1 Streptomyces sp. NPDC104581 | reverse complement strand
CCCCCCCCCCCCCCCCCCCCCCCCCCCCCCCCCCCCCCCCCCCCCCCCCCCCCCCCCCCCCCCCCCCCCCCCCCCCCCCCCCCCCCCCCCCCACGCCGCCCCCCGTGGCACCGGGCACCCGGCCCCCCGCCCCCCGTACCGCGCTCGGGCGCCTGCTGGGCCGCCGGCCACCCGAACCCCGCGACCAGGGCGCCGAGATCGCGAAGGTCGGCCGGCTCGCCGTACGGCGAGGGCGGATCGAGGCGCTGCGCGGCGTCGACCTCACCCTCACCGCCGGCGAGACGGTCGCGCTGATGGGCCGTAACGGCGCGGGCAAGTCCACGCTGCTCGGCACGCTCGTCGGCATGGTCGAGCCCTCGTCCGGCTCGGTCGCCGTCGGGGGCCGCGTCCCGCACCGTACCCAGCCGCGGGACCTGATCCGGCAGGTCGGGCTCGTGCCGCAGGAGCCGCGCGACCTGCTGTACGCGGACACGGTCGCCGCCGAGTGCGCGGCGGCGGACGCCGACGCGGGCGCGCCGCCCGGCAGTTGCCGCGCACTGGTCGACGAACTGCTGCCGCACGTGCCCGAGGCGACGCATCCGCGTGACCTGTCGGAGGGGCAGCGGCTGGCGCTGGCACTGGCGATCGTGCTGACGGGCCGGCCCCCGCTGCTGCTCCTGGACGAGCCGACGCGCGGCCTGGACTACGCGGCGAAGGCCCGCCTCGTGGAGATCCTGCGCGGGCTCGCGGCCGAGGGGCACGCGATCGTGCTGGCCACCCACGACGTCGAGCTGGCCGCCGAACTCGCCCGCCGGGTGGTGATCCTGGCCGACGGCGAGATCGTCGCCGACGGACCGACCCCCCAAGTGGTCGTCTCCTCACCGGCGTTCGCCCCACAGGTGGCAAAGATCATGACCCCACAGCCTTGGCTGACGGTCTCTCAGATCCACCGGGCCCTGGCATCGGACGAAGCCGGCCCGCCGGCCGCGCCCGGCGCCACCCGCCCGCGTGAGGATCCGGTATGAGCGCCGCCACCGGTCACCGGGCCGGGGCCGTGCGGCTCGGGCCCCGTTCGGTCGTCGCGCTCGTTCTGGTCAGCGCGGTCGGTGTGATCGCCTTCGGGTGGCCACTGCTCGCCGACCCCGGCTCCGGGCTCGCCCACTCCCAGGACGCGCCCTGGCTGTTCGCCGCGCTGCTCCCGCTCCTGGTCGCCGTCGTCGTCGCGACGATCGCCGATTCCGGCCTGGACGCCAAGGCGGTCGCCATGCTGGGCGTACTGGCCGCCGTCGGCGCCGCGTTGCGGCCGCTCGGCGCGGGGACGGCCGGTCTGGAGCCGATGTTCTTCCTGATGGTGCTGAGCGGCCGGGTGCTGGGTCCCGGCTTCGGTTTCGTGCTCGGCGCGGTCACGATGTTCGCCTCCGCGCTGCTGACCGGCGGCGTCGGGCCGTGGATGCCGTTCCAGATGCTGTCGATGGGCTGGTTCACGATGGGCGCGGGGCTGCTGCCGGGCGCGGACCGGCTGCGCGGACGAGGGGAGTCGCTGATGCTCGCCGCGTACGGGGCCCTCGCCGCCTTCGCGTACGGCACGATCATGAATCTCCAGGGCTGGACCTATATCGGCGGGCTCTCCTCCGGGATCTCGTTCCGGCCCGGTGACCCGGTCCATGAGAATCTGGTCCGCTTCCTGGCGTACTGCGCGGCGACGTCGTTCGGCTGGGACCTGGGGCGCGCGGTGCTCACCGTCGTCCTGACACTGACGATCGGCGCCACGGTCCTCAAGGCGCTGCGCCGGGCGACCCGGCGGGCCGCGTTCGACGCGGTGGCCGCCTTCGAGCGGCCGGCCGGGCCCCCGCGCCGGCCCGGCCGCCAACCGTGAGAGATCAGGCGGGGCGCCCCGGCTCCGGCGCCAGCTCCATCTCCCCCACCGTCTCGCCCCCGCTCGTCTCCCCCGTCAGCCGGACCCCCAGCCCCAGATAGAAGCGCTCTGGCCCGTCGTCACCCGGCTCCCAGGTGACGGTCAGACGGGTGCCGCCGCGCCGGCGGATCTCGGCGGCCACGGCCTCGACGGCGAAGCGGCCGTAGCCGCGCCCCTGTTCACCGGCCGCGATGTTGAGACGCCACAGCCCCGAGCGGATGTCCTCGCCCGTCCCGTCGTCCTTGAAGTCGATGTCGAAGAAGGCCATCAGGAAGCCGACGGTCCGGTCGCCGTCGACGATCAGGCGGGGCCAGGCGACGTCCGGGTGCACGTACGCCTCGGCGAGGGACTTCACGACGGGGGCGACCAGGCGCTCCTGGTCGGGGCGGACCTTGACGCCGAGCGCGGCGTCGAGGTTCTCGGGGGTGATCTTCTCCAGCCGGAGCGCGGTCGTCATCCCAGAACGATAGAAGCCCCCGCCGAGCGATCAAGTGATTTACCGGGCGGCCGACTTCGTCGCCGCGTCCCGCTCCTCCGGCCCGTCCGCGCCGCCCTGCGGGCTCTCGCCGTCCTTGGCCCTCGGCCCGGTGACGGCTCCCGGCACTTCCACGGCCCCCGGATTCAGCGTCGGCCGCACCGTGCGCCGGAGCCTGCGCGGCCCCGACAGGACGTAGGTGAGGGTGAAGCCCGCCCCCACGACGACCGCGCCACCCACCGCGTCCAGCACCCAGTGGTTGGCCGTGGCGACGATCGCGCAGACGGTGAAGAGCGGGTGGAGCAGCCCCAGCAGCTTCATCCACATCCTGGGCGCCAGCAGCACGATCACGATCCCGCACCACAGCGACCAGCCGAAGTGCAGTGACGGCATCGCCGCGTACTGGTTGGTGATGGTGGTCATCGGACCGTAGTCCGGGTTCGCGAGGTCCTGCGGGCCGTGCACCGTGTCGATGTAGTCCAGGCCCGGCATCAGCCGCGGCGGCGCCAGCGGGTAGAGCCAGAAGCCGAGGAGCGCGAGGAGCGTGGCGAAGGCGAGCGAGGCGCGGGCCCAGCGGTAGTCGGCGGGGCGTCGCACGTACAGCACGGCGAGGATGGTCAGCGGCACGAAGAAGTGGAACGAGGTGTAGTAGAAGTCGAAGAATCCTTCCGCCCAGCCCGCTTTCACCACGGCGTGGTTGGCCCAGCGCTCGATGTCGATGCCGAGCGCTTCCTCGATGGCGATGACCTGGTGGGCGTGCGACTCCGCGGCCTCGCGTCCGCCGGTGGCGGCGGCCCGGATGTGGGAGTAGACGGAGTAGCCGACTCGGATGGCGAGCAGTTCGAGCAGCAGGTTGGGCCGGGTGACCAGCCGCCGCCAGAACGGCGCGAGCGGCACCCGTCTCCAGCGCGCGGCGACGGGTTTCGCGTACTCGGTCGCGATCGGCCGGTCGAAGTAGGGCGACGTGCGCGTCTGGAACGGTACGGCGCAGGCGGCGGCCAGGGCGGTGATCAGCAGTACGTTGTCCCGCACCGGGTGCAGGAGCGCCATGTTCGGCAGCATCATCCTGCCGGGCAGCGTCATGACTATCACCACGACCGCCGGCCACACGGGCCGGTCCGCGGCCCGGGTGCCGACCCGGCCGACGAGCGCGAGCAGCAGCCACAGCAGCTGGTGCTGCCACGCGGTGGGTGACACGGCGACGGCCACGCAGCCGGTGATCGCCACGGCCAGCAGCAGTTGCCCGTCCAGGGCGTAGCGCGCGGCGCGCCGCAGCCCGACGAAGCAGACGGCGGCGGCGAGCACGGCGAACAGCGCGATCTCCAGCGGCCCTTGGAGGCCGGCGCGCAGCAGCGCGCCGTGCAGGGACTGGTTGGCGAGACTGTCCGGACTCTCGCCGAGGCCCGCGCCCGCGAGGTGCCGGGTCACATACGTCCAGGTGTCGCTGGGCAGCACCACCCAGGCGAGCGCGGTGCAGGCCGCGAACGTGCCGACCGTGGTGACGGCCTGGCGTCTGCGGCCGGTCAGCCAGAGCAGCGGGGCGAACAGCAGTACGGCGGGCTGGAGTGCGGCGCCGAGACCGATGAGGATTCCGGGGCCGGGCTCGCCCCGGCCGCCGCGCGCGACGAAGAACCCGACGAGGACGAGAAGCACCGGGATGATGCTGGTCTGGCCGAGGTGGAAGCTGTTGCGGACCGGCAGGGAGAGCATGAGCAGACTGATCGCGACGGGCGCGGCGAGAAGCCGCGTACGGCGCGCGACGGGGCCCGGTACGGCACGCGCGGCGACGAGGCCGAGTGCGACGACGAGCAGGAGTGTGCCGAGGGTCCAGGCGACCCCGAGGGCGTGTTCGGCGGCGCGGCCCAGCGGTTTGAGCACGAGGCCGGCGAACGGGGTGCCGGTGAACTTCCCGCTCTCGTAGAGCGAGCCGGACACGTGCAGTACGCCGTTCTCCCCGATCCAGGTCTCCAGATCGAGCAGCCGCTCGCCGGGCGGCAGCCGCAGGACCGCCACCGCCTGCCGTACCGCGAGACCGGCCGCGAGGGCCCAGAGCACCGCCCGTGCGACCCCGTATCCGCTGCCTGCCACCGTGCTGCCCCGCACACCCTGCTCCGCATTCGCCACGCCGCGCCGACCCTCCGTTTCCAACCCTCGACCCTGGGTCATGAGCCTCGCATTCCCCCACTGTGGAGACTCAGGCAACCCCCTCTTCGCCTGAGTGTCATCCCTCTTTTGTCCAAATGCCGATGAAAGCACCGATGACACCACAGTCGACGGGCCGGGGCGCCGTGCCCCTCGCGACCGGAGCCAGGAACCGTACCGGCGGCCCGTGCCGTCTGAGGCGTTGGGTTGACGTGCCGGACGGACGGTGCGCGACACGGCTCGGCTCGGGAGGTACGGGGGATGCGGGGGTTGCGGGGGATGCGCAGGACGCGGGGCGTGCCCGGCACATGGGGCACGCGGCGGGCTCGACGGGCACTGCTGGTGGTGTGCGCGCTGTTGCTGACACAGCTCGGGTCGCTGATCGCTCCGGCGTACGCGTGCGGCTGTGGCGCGATGGTGCCGGGCCGTCAGTCCACGATGGGGGTCGACCGGGAGACGTCGGTGGTCCGCTGGGACGGCGCCACGGAGCAGATCGTGATGCGATTCACGGTGAACGGCAACGCTCCCGAGGCCGCGTGGATCATGCCGGTGCCGGACCGCGCGGAGGTGGAACTCGGCGATCCGGATCTCTTCGGCGAACTCGACGCCCTCACCGAGCCCGAGCGCCGTACCCGCCACTACTTCTGGCCGCGCGACGGCGACTGGCCGTTCGCCCCGGACGGCGACGGCGCGTCCGCCGGCGCGCCGCCGCCGGGCGACTCGGCGCCCCCGGTCGGAGTCGTCGGCCGCGAACGCCTCGGGGACTTCGACGTGGCGCGCCTGACCGCGACGGACCCCGACGCGCTGCGCGACTGGCTGGAGACGAACGGCTTCGAACTCCCGGCGGACCTCGCGACCGGGCTCCAGCCGTACGTGGACCAGGAGTGGGAGTACGTCGCGGTGCGGCTGGCCCCGGACGAGGACGGCGCGACCCTGCGCGGGACGCTCGACCCGCTGCGCCTGACCTTCGCGAGCGACCGGCTGGTCTACCCGATGCGGCTGTCCCGGCTTGCGGACCAGCCCCAGTCGCTGGGCCTGTACGTGCTGGCCGACCACCGGATGGAACCGCTCGCGTCGATCGGCGGGGACGAGCCGGAGATACGTTTCGCGGGCCGGGTCTCGGCCGAGGACTCACCGGCACTCGGTGAACTGACCGGCGGGGAGGGGACGTTCCTCACGGCGATCGACCAGCGCTTCCCGCGCCCCGAACGCATCGACGCGGACCACGAGTTGCGCGCGACGGCGTCGGACACGCCGTACCGGCGGGTGTACTACGACGACGAGCTGCGCGTGTTCGCGGGCGTCCCGGCGTGGCTGGCGACGGTGGGCGGCGTGTTCGTGGTGCTGACGCTGCTGGTGGTGGGCTCGGCGGTGCTGCGGGTACGGCGCCGGGCCGCCGGCGCAGCGACGGGGTAGTGCTTCCTGCTCCGAACGGCGGCACCGAGCGAAACGTGTTTCGCGTCGCGCGGGAGGGGCCCTACCGTGGCGCGATGACGACTCGGATGATCATTCTCAACGGCGGTTCGAGCTCGGGGAAGTCCGGGATCGTACGGTGCCTGCAAGTCGTACTGCCGGACCCGTGGCTCGCGTTCGGGGTCGACTCGCTGGTCGACGCCATGCCCGCGACGATGCGGGGATCGGCCGGCGGTATCGAGTTCGGCGCGGACGGCGGAGTGCGGGTCGGGGCGGATTTCGCGGCTCTCGAGGCGGCCTGGGCGCGGGGCGTGGTGGGAATGGTCCGCGCGGGCGCCAGGGTCATCGTCGACGACGTCTTCCTCGGCGGACCGGCGTCCCAGCGGCGCTGGGTGGAGGCCGCGGACGGGGTGGCCGGGGTGGACGTGCTGTGGGTCGGCGTCCGATGTGACGCGGCGGTCGCGGCCGGCCGCGAGACCGCCCGTGGGGACCGGACCGGCGGAATGGCCGAGTCGCAGGCGGAGACGGTCCACGAGGGCGTGCGCTACGACCTGGAGGTGGACACGACGCACACGGAGTCCCTGGCGTGCGCGCGAACGATCGCGTCGCGTGTCGTGTCCACGGCTCCCGGCACCGGGCTCTCCGCCGCGCCCGATCCCCGCGGCCGGTAGAGCCGGGACGGTCGGCGCCCGCACCGACGGCCGCCCGGCGACCACGACCCACCGGTCGGCGGCGGGCGTACCGCCGGCGGTGGTCGCGGGTCGGCCCGGTGGTGCTCCGCGCGGACCGGTGCCGTGCGTGAGCGACGCGGATCGTCCGGCAGTGGGCGGTGCCGCCCGGCGCTACCCCTCGGCCACCGGCCCGCGAGGCGCGCTCGCCTGCCAGGCCGTGAAGAGGGGCACGTCGCCCGTGGCGTCCAGGACCACCACGCCGAACGGCCGGTCGAAGGCGATCCGCTCCACACGCGGCGGCCGGGCCATGCCCGCCGCGCGCATCACGATCGCCGTCACCGCTGCCGCCTCGACGCCCCGTTCGGCGACCTTCACCACCGCTTCCTGGACGACCCTCTGGATCTTGAGCGGTTCCGGCGACAGGGCGGAGAAGTCCGCGTGGTCGGTGGTCGCCAACCGCACGCCGAGCGGCGCCAGTTGGGGCGTGATCTCCATCGTGGTACGGAGTTCGAGCCGGGGCAGCGCGACGGCGATCCTCTCGGTGTCGACCGGCTCGCGGCGCTCCTCGGACGCCCACCCGGCGGGGAGGACGTCCGCCGCCCTCGCGCCCTCCTCGCCCAGCACGAACCGCACGCGCGCGGCGGACTCGCCGCCCTCGCAGCGCAGTTCGACCACCCTCGTGCCGTCGACCGTCCACCCGGAGCGCGCACCGAGGTGCTGGTGCATGGTCGGTACGGGGGTCACCGACCCGGCCGCGTCCGTGAACGGCCGGTCGGAGGTGGCGCTCCCCTCGAACGGGTTGGCCCAACGGGCCTTCAGCGCGAGGACGTTGACGAGCGCGAGCAGTGAGTTCTTGTCGATCTCCACCGGCAGTCGTTCGATGAGCCCGCCCGTCGCCTCCCGTACCCACGCGTCGATCTCCGCCGGGTCCAGGTGGCCGAAGCGGATGTCGGGCAGCGCTTCGCGATAGGCGCGGTAGACCGGCGTACGGCTCCATACCCGGGTGGCGACGCCCAGTTGCCCGGTCCCGGCGAGCGCTCTGGCGCTGTCGGTCACGGCCCCGGCGACGCCTCCCCCCGCGGCGTCCGCCCCGTCCAGCCCCAGCAGCGCCTCCAGCTCCGCGGCGGTCTCCCCCCGCGCCCCCGCGGTCACCGCGCCGAGCGCCAGCCACAGTCCGGCGGGCGAGCAGACGAAGTCGCCGTCCACGCCGCCCCGTTCACCTTCGCCGCGTACCCGCAGCCATCGCTCGGCGAGTGCCCGCATCGCCCCGGCGTGTGTCGTCAGTCCTGTCGCCTGTCCCATGCCCCGACCCTACGACGGGCCCGCCTTCCGAGGTGTGGCCGCGGGGCGAAGCCCTCCCGCCGACAGGCGCGGCGAGAGGGCGGTCGAGCAGGCCGAGCGGGGTGAAGCAGAGAAAACCGCCGGGCGGGCCGCGATCGGCCCGCCCGGCGGTCGAGGTCGGCCGTGTCCCAACACGGCTTCCTCGGCTTCTCAGATCCGGAGCAGCCGCTCCGTGACCTCGCGATAGCTCCGCAGCGCGAGCCGCAGATCCTCTGTGTCGGCCGCCGACGCACCGCTCCCGCCGCCGCCCGCCCAGCTGTCGCGCAGTTGGCGCGGCTGCTCGGCGAGGGCCGCCGTCAGGCGCTTGGCCGTCTCCTCCAGTACGTCCGCCGCTTCCTCCACCGAACGCCTGGGCCCGTCGATGAAGGCGGACAGGGCCTCCTGGAGACGCAGGTTCAGCCGGTCGCTCTCGTCCTGAGGGATCAGCCGGGGCGTCTGCGCGGGGTTCGGCTCCGGCGTGCGGCCGGGCACCGTCTCGCGCGCGGGCGTGCTCCCCGCCTCAACGTCCCGCGTCTCCACCTCGTGCACGGGGTCCTGGACCGGGACCGCGAACGGGTCCTTCTCAGGCCGTGCCGCCTTCGCGGGCGCCGCCTTGGCCGGTGTCGCGGGCGCCGTGCCCGGCGGCGTCACAGGAGGCGCGGCGGGCGGCGGGACGGGCGGCGGCGCCGTGGGCCTCGCGGGCCGGCTCCCGGCGTCGGGCCCGGCCCCGGCGGTGGCCGGATCGGACTCGGAGAGCGGCACGACGGGCGTCGCGGGCTTGCTTCCGCGCTCGCTCCTCAGCGCCTGTTCCACCTTGTCCGCGGTCGTCAGCCGGTCCTTCTCGCGCTCGTGCCCGGCGTCACGGGCGTTCTTCGGCTCCTTGGCCTCATACGGGTCGTACGTCATCACACGCCACTTCCTTTGGGCCTCAGTGCGGCACTCCGGCCGGGGATACCGGGACGGTTCCGGGGACTGTCCTCCTTGCTGTCCAGCACCAGCCGCTCGAAGAGCTGACGGGCCTGGACCATCGCCTCGCGCAGTTCCTCGGTGCTCGCGTCGTGGCCGGCCTCGGAGGCCGCGTGGTGCACCCGGCGGTAGCCCTCCACCTGGTGGGCGTGGTGCACCGAGAGGGCGTCGATGTGCTGGGAGTGCTCGCCCGCGTCCGGGAAGCCGCGGTCCGACGCCAGCCGGGCGATCAGCTTCTCGGCCTCCACGACGGCCTGGCGCGGCGAGTCGACGAAGCGCTCCTGGAGACCGGCCCAGTGGGCGACGTACTGGTCGCGCGCCTCGGCGGGCAGGGGGCTCGGACGCAGGTCGCCGTGGCGCCTGACCCGCTCGGCCAGCTCGTTCTCGGCGGCCTTGGTGTCACCGTGGTGCCGCTCGACCGCGCGGTCGTACTCGGGGCCGAACCGCCGCTTCAGTCCGGCGCGTCCGCCGCCCTTGCCTGTCCCGTACAGGACGGCGGCGACAGCGACGGCGATCACCACGATCAGCGCGACGACGATCAGGACAGTGGACATGGTGGCCTTCCTGGATTCGACTCGTGTCTGGTGAACTCGACTCTGGTGAACGGGCGCCTCGATGAGTCGGGTTGCCCGGAATCAGCGGTCCAAACAGCACGGCTCCGACCCGCGGCCCGGCGGTCCGGACGGCACGCGTCCCGGTCGCGACGGTGACCACGCCGAGGGCGCCGTACGTCCCGTACGCCCCGTTTACCGGCCGGTTCACACCGCGTGGTCGCCGCGCGGCTGCGCCCCGTTGGGCCTCTCGCCGTCCGATCCGCACAACTCGTCGCTCAACTCCCGTACGAGTTCGGTCAGATCGGTCGGCCGGTCCGGCCCCCACCAGTCGCCCAGCAGCTCCGCAAGCGACTGTTCCCGTGCCCGCGCCAGCACCTCCGCGACCTCCAGGCCGTGTTCGGTGAGGACCAGTCCCACGCCGTCGCGGCGGGCCAGACCGCGTTCCTCGATCTGCCGGGACGCGTCGTTGACGACCGTGAGGGGTACGGGGGTGGCATCGGCGAGACGCGCGGGGTCGACCACCCCGTGCCGTTTGATGCGCAGCAGCAGCCAACTGGCCGCCGGGCGCAGGTCGTAGCCCGACTTCTCGGTGATCGTCTCGTAGATCCGCCGCCGACCCTCCCGGGTGCCGAGCACGGAGAGCATCCGGGCGCACTCGTCGCGCGAGGAGCGTTCGACCGGGTTGCTGGCCAGGGTCTCGCTGACCTCGGGGGCGGTGACCGAGCCGCGCAGCTTGTCCTCCTTGAGGAACCAGGCGACGACGAAGGCCACCAGCACGACGGGCACGGCGTACAGGAAGACGCTGGTGATCGACGACGAGTAGGCGTCGAGCACCCCGGACCGCAGCGCGGGCGGCAGTCCGCCGACGGACCGGGGGTCTGCGGCGAGGTCCCCGGGCGTCATGCCGGGCGGCAGCCGCTGGCCGGCGAGCGAGTCGGTGAGTCTGTTCCGGAGCAGGTTGGTGAAGATGGTGCCGAAGATGGCGACACCGAACGAGGCGCCGATGGAGCGGAAGAAGGTCGCTCCGGAGGTGGCGACGCCCAGGTCCTCGTACCGCACGGAATTCTGCGCGACCAGCACGAGCACCTGCATGACGAGCCCGAGCCCGGCGCCGAAGACGAAGAAGTACGCGCTCATCTCCCAGGTGCCGCTGCTCACTTCGAGCTGGTGGAGCAGCAGCAGTCCGATCGCGATGATGCCGGTGCCGAGGATGGGGAAGACCTTCCAGCGGCCGGTACGGCTGACGATCTGGCCCGAGACGGTGGACGTGATGAGCAGCCCGAACACCATCGGCAGCATGTGCACCCCGGACAGGGTGGGCGACACCCCCTGCACGATCTGGAGGAACGTCGGCAGATAGGTCATGGCGCCGAACATCGCGAAACCGACGATGAAGCTGATGAGGCAGACGAGCGAGAAGGTCCTGATGCCGAAGAGGCCGAGGGGCAGTACGGGCTCCGCCGCCCGCCGCTCGACCCGGATGAAGAGGACCAGCAGGATCACGGCGAGTACGGCGAGGCCGATGATCTGCGCCGAGCCCCAGGCCCAGGTGGTGCCGCCGAGCGAGGCGACGAGGACCAGACAGGTGGCGACGGAGGCGATGAGGAAGGTGCCGAGGTAGTCGATGGTGTGTTTGGCGGAGCGCACCGGGATGTGCAGGACGGCGGCGATGACGGCCAGGGCGACGACACCGATGGGCAGATTGATGTAGAAGACCCAGCGCCAGCTCAGATGCTGGGTGAACAGCCCGCCGAGCAGCGGTCCCAGCACGCTCGTGGTGCCGAAGACGGCGCCGAACAGGCCCTGGTACTTGCCGCGTTCGCGCGGCGAGACGATGTCGCCGACGATCGCCATCGACAGCACGATGAGCCCGCCGCCGCCGAGGCCCTGGAGGGCGCGGAAGACGATGAGTTCGGCCATGCTCTGGGAGATGCCGCAGAGGGCCGAGCCGACGAGGAAGATGACGATCGCCGTCTGGAAGAGTCGCTTGCGGCCGTACTGGTCGCCGAGCTTGCCCCACAGCGGGGTGGCGGCGGTCGACGCGAGCAGATACGCGGTGACGACCCAGGACAGATGGTCGAGGCCGCCGAGATCGCTGGCGATGGTGGGCAGCGCGGTCGAGACGATGGTCTGGTCGAGAGCGGCGAGCAGCAGACCGAGCAGCAGGGCACCGATCGACACGAAGACGGTCCGCGGGCTCCGGCCCTCGCCCGGTACGGGATTCGTGGGCGGGGTGCTCACTTCCTGAGCCATCGGCATCTCCTCGGGTCTGCGCCTGGCACCCATCCTCATTGCTCTGCCCGTGTATGGCCTGTTATGTCCTGCCGAACGCGGTCACGGACGGCAACCGGCGGACGTGGCGGCGGGCCGCACCGGGGCGGGCTGCATAATCGCTGACAGCCCGAGGGAGGGGACCCACATTGACCGGACAGCTCTGTCCCGACTGCGGTAGGGCGCGGGACGCCCACGGCCGGCCTGGCGCCGGCTGCGACTGCCGGGAGCGGGCGGCGACAGCGGCGGCCGAGGGCTTCGACCCACTGCGGATACGCCCGTACGTGGCCCTGGAGGACCCGAACGACGCCGTACCGTCGATCCCGCCCCCGCTGCCGTCACCGCGGCCTGCGCACGACACCGCTCCCTCGTCCATCCCGCCGCCCCCGCCGCTGTACGGCGGCGGCGACCGGTCGGAGGGCGGCGATCCGACCGAGACGATGCGGCTGTCGCTGCCGGGGCTGCGGACGACGGGGGCACGCCCGGCGGCCGATCCGGAGCGCACGGGCGGGCGCAGGACGTTCGCGAGGGTGGCGCTGACGGCGGCGGCCGTGGCGGTGATCGGCACGGTGTCGTTCGCCGGGGGCCTGTTCAGCGGTGACGACGGCGGCGATGAGGCCACCTCCGACCTGAATTCCGGGCTGTCGACGGCGAGCGCGGAGCCGGATCCGTCGGTGTCCGCGACGCGGTCGGGGCCGGCGTCGGCGAGCGCGTCCGCGAGTGCGTCCGCGTCGGGACCGGCCACGAGCGGGCCGCCCGCGCCGGCCGCGGAGCCACCGGCGCCGAGCAGCGCTCCGCCGAAGGCCCCGGCTCCGGACGCCGCGGCGACCACGGAGGCGGCGGCGCCGGGCCTGCGGCGCGGTGACAGCGGGCCGGAGGTCGAGGAACTCCAGCGGAGGCTGTCGGAGGTCTGGCTGTACAACGACGGGTACGACGGCCGGTACGGCGAGCGCGTGGAGGCGGCGGTCCGTATCTACCAGTCGTACAAGAGCATCGAGGGCGACCCGAGCGGCGTGTACGGCCCCCACACCGAGCGCGCCCTGGAGGCGGAGACCAGCGGGCGGGGCCGGGAGCAGGGCGGGGGCGGGCCGGGCGGTGGACCGGGTGGGGGCGGACCGGGCCGGGGAGGGGACTGGCGGGACTGACGGCACCGGCCGCGTGCCGGCGGGCCGGGAATCACGCGCCGGCGGGGCCGGGTGACGGGGGCCGGGGTGGCGTGATTCCTCACCCACTTTGTATATTCATTGAACAAAGCGGTTCCCGCCCGTGTCCCTGACCGGCGGGCGGGAGCCGCTCTTGCCTGTGCTCTTCCCCCGCTTGGAGTCCGCCGATGCCGGCCAACGCCCCGACCACGACGACATCCGTCCTGAACGCCCGCGCGCTCCTGCTCGACATGGACGGAACCCTCGTCAACTCCGACGCCGTCGTCGAACGCTGCTGGCGCCGCTGGGCGATCGAGCACGGCCTGGACCCGGAGGAGGCGCTGAAGGTCGTCCACGGCCGCCAGGGCTACCTCACGATGGCGGTACTGCTGCCGGACCGGCCGATGGAGCAGAACCTCGCCGACAACCGCGTGATGCTCGCGCAGGAGACGGCGGACCTGGAGGGTGTGGTCCCGATCGCGGGCGCGCCCGCGTTCATGGCGGCGATCGCGGCACTGCCGCACGCCCTGGTGACATCGGCGGACGAAGCCCTCGCCACGGCCCGCCTGACCGCGTCCGGACTCCCGATCCCCTCGACGCGCGTGACGGCCGAACACGTCTCCGCGAGCAAGCCGGACCCGGAGGGCTTCCTGAAGGCCGCCGCGGAGCTGGGCGTCGACCCGGCGGACTGCCTGGCCCTGGAGGACTCCGACGCGGGCATCACGGCGGCGTTCGCGGCGGGGATGCGAGTGCTGGGGGTGGGGCCGCGGGCGGCGGCCCTCTCCCCGACGGCCCACACCGAGGACCTCACGGACGTCAGGGTGACATCGCTCCCGGACGGCACGATCCGGATCGACGTCGGCGGCTGAGACCTGCCCGGTTCCGCGGACGCACACCGGCCCCGGCGGCGGAGGGGATCACAGTTCCCCGCGCAGCACGGCCCGGCCGGTGTCGGCGTCGAAGGGGACCGACGCGTGCTCGTGCGTGATCGTCCAGGTGCCGCCCCGCCGGCGGAGGCAGCTCGTGGCGCGCACCCACATGCCCACCTCGGTGCCGTCGCGCATCGTGCCGCTGATCCGGACGAGGAAGTGGCAGAACGCGACATCGGCTCCGGCGGTGATTTCCAGGTCGCGGATCTCGTGCCCGATCGCGGTGCGGTACGACGCGATCCACCTCTCCAGCCGCCCGGCCGGGTCCTCGCCGCGGCGGACGAACGGGCCGACCACGTCGTACAGCACGAGGTCGTCGTCGTAGCCGGCGGCCGCGTCGGCGGCGGCCCGGCGCCCGAACGCCCGGGTGCGGGTCTCCAGCAGCTCGCGGATCTGCCGGTCGCTGTCCGCCGTCATCGCCGGGCCACCTGCCGGCCGAGGGCGTCCAGCCAGTCGGCGGTGCCCCGCTCGCGCCACTCGGGCTGTTCCTGATCGTCCAGGAAGGTGCCCTGCTCGGTGAGCACCAGGCGGGTCCCGTCGCCGTCGCGGGCGAACCGCACCGTGGTCAGCGACACGGTCGACAGGACCTCGCCGGTGAACAGGGCCGTCGTGTAGACGATGCGCTCGCCGGAGACGATGTCGTGGTACTCGCTCCTCGCGACCAGGCCGGTCCCGTCCCCGCCGTGCACGGCCTCGGTACCGCCGACCCGGAAGTCCAGCGAGTAGCGCGCGTCCCCGGCCGCGAACCACTTGGCCTTCGTGTCACGGTCGGACCATGCCGCGAAGACCGCGGCGGGCGAGGCGGCGTAGCTCCGCTCCAGCGTGAACGTGCTGTGCTTCACCGAGTGATCGTTCATGATTCCCGCTCCTTCGACTGGTCGTCGAGGACCGCGCCGAGGCGGTCCAGGCGCTGCTCCCACGCCGTGCGCTGTCGTCGCAACCACGCCTCGGCGTTGCGGAGACCGGCCGTGTCGATCCGACAGGTGCGGACCCGCCCGACCTTCTCCGACCGGACCAACTCGCTGTCCTCCAGCACCCGTATGTGCTGAACGACCGCGGCGACGGTCACCCCGAGCAGGGCCGCCAGCTCGCTCACGGTGGCCGGCCCACGGGTCAGCCGCTCGATCACCGTCCGCCGGTTCGCGTCCGCGAGCGCGTGGAAGACCCGGTCGGCCTCCTCCCCCTCATACTTAAGCATGCACTTAACTTTAATCGCCGGCCCGGGAAAGTCAAGCCGTGACTTAAGTTTCCGGCCCGCCCGGCCCGCCCCGCCCTCCGCTACGCCCGATCACCAGGGAGACCGCGCCGAGTCGGAGCACCGCGCGCACCCCCGCCGTCGCGATCTCGCGCGCCCGCCCGAGGTGCGCGAGCGCCGCGGTGCGGGCAGCGGCGACGAGCAGGACGGCGAGGACGATCCCGAACGCGACATCGACTCTCAGCAACATGTGCCCGACCGGTGTTGATTCATCGCGGACATTTCTGCCTCTCCGTCAGACAACTCCCACTGACGGGGCATTGACACTGCCGCGACCTCAGGTCGGAAGCACCAAAGCCCTTGATGTGACGTGCCCATGTCGTCACCCTGTTACCTGGCGCCCACCTCGCGGCAATCCGGCGCCACCACCATGGCCTTCGGGCCCCGACCCCACGACACGGTTTCCGAACGGTCAGCATTCCCCCACGACAAGGGAGTTCGCATGTCAGGTATCTACGCGCGTCATGGTCGCCCCACCCGCCGAATAGCCGGCATGGCGGCCTCCGTCGCCTTCCTCTCGGCCACTGCCCTGCTCGTCGCCCCGTCCCCCGCCCAGGCGGCCCCGCCCACTCCCATCGCCGCCTCCACCGCGCGCACCTACCTCGGTCAGCTGACCGTGCGCGCCGAGGGCTCGACCAGCGGCTACAGCCGCGACCTGTTCCCGCACTGGGTCACCCAGTCCGGCGCCTGCGACACCCGCGAGACCGTGCTCAAGCGGGACGGCCGGAACGTGGTGACGAACTCCAGCTGTGCGGCCACGAGCGGCAGTTGGTACTCCGAGTACGACGGCGCCACCTGGAGCGCCGCCAGTGACGTGGACATCGACCACATGGTCCCGCTCGCCGAGGCCTGGACCTCCGGCGCCAGTGGCTGGTCGACCGCCCAGCGCCAGACCTTCGCCAACGACCTCAGCCAGCCGCAGCTGATCGCGGTCACGGACAACGTCAACCAGTCCAAGAGCGACCGCGACCCGGCGGAGTGGATGCCGCCGCGCGCCGCGTACCACTGCATGTACGCCCGTATGTGGGTGGACGTGAAGCACCACTACAACCTGAGCGTCGACTCGGCGGAGAAGGCCAAGCTCCAGAGCGTCCTGAACGGCTGCTGAGCGGGCTCTCCCGAGCCGGTCGCGCTCGACATCACAGACCGGAAACTGGTCGGCCCCCTCCGTCGTTCCGTACCGTACGGGGCGACGGAGGAGGCACCATGACCGGGCTGCGCCTGGGACCACTGCTGCGCCATGTCGACGGGGAATCCGCCGGCACGGCCACGATCTGGGTCGAGACGGACGGGCCGTGCACGGCCGAGGTCCGCTGCGAGGGCGGCGCGTACGGCTCGTCGCGCACGTTCCTGATCGCCGGCCACCACTACGCCCTGATCCCGGTGACGGGGCTGGCCCCGGGCACCGCGGCCGCGTACGAGGTCCTGCTGGACGAGCGGCGGGTCTGGCCGCCGGAGGACTCGGCGCTCCCGCCGAGCGTGATCCGTACACCGTCGGCGCCCTCCCCGGAGACCACCGCGCCCGCGCTCCGCGTCTCCTTCGGCTCCTGCCGCTGGGCCTCCGCGCCGGTCGGCGAGCCCGACCCGGTCGGACCCGACGCCCTCCACACCCTGGCCGCGACCCTCGCGGCCGACCCGGGGGCCGTACGCCCCGACGTCCTGATCCTGCTCGGCGATCAGGTGTACGCCGACGAGACGTCGAAGGCCACCCGCCGCTGGCTGGCCGAGCGCCGCGACCTGTCCGAACCGCCGGGCGCGGAGGTCGCGGACTACGAGGAGTACACCCGTCTCTACGACGAGTCGTGGAGCGACCCCAAGGTCCGCTGGCTGCTCTCGACCGTCCCGAGCTGCATGATCTTCGACGACCACGACGTGATAGACGACTGGAACACCAGCGCGTCCTGGCTCGCCGAGATGCGTACGAAGCCGTGGTGGCGTGAGCGCATCCTGAGCGGGCTGATGTCGTACTGGGTGTATCAGCACCTGGGCAATCTCTCCCCCGCCGAGCTGGCGACGGACAAGCTGTACGCCGCCGTACGGGGAGAGGCGGACGGCACCGACCGGCTGCGCGAGTTCGCCGCCGAGGCCGACGCCGATCCGGGCTGTGTGCGCTGGAGCTATCGGCGCGACTTCGGCCGGACGCGGCTGCTGATGGTCGACTCGCGGGCGGCCCGCGTCCTGGAGGAGGGGCACCGCGAGATGCTGGACGCGGAGGAGGCCCGGTGGGTGCGCGAGCAGGCGCTGACCGATCCCGGCGACCGCGACCACCTCCTCATCGGCACCTCCCTGCCCTGGCTGCTGCCGCCGCTGGTGCACGACGCGGAGAGCTGGAACGCCGCGCTGGCGCGTGGTGAGCGGGGCAAGCGGTGGGCGCGTTTCGGCGAGGCCCTGCGCCGCGCGGCGGATCTGGAGCACTGGGCGGCGTTCCCCACGTCGTTCGAGAAGCTGGCGGCACTGATCGCGGAGGCGGGCACGGGGCCCGACGCGCCGGCGACGGTCTGTGTGCTGTCGGGCGACGTGCACCACGCGTATGCCGCCGAACCGGTCTGGCGCACGGGGCAGCCCCGGTCGCGGGTCGTCCAGCTCACCTGCTCCCCCGTGCACAACTCCATCCCGCTCTCGATCCGCCTCGGTTTCCGGTTCGGCTGGAGCAGGGTGGGGCGGAGGCTGGGACGCGCGTTCGCCCGGCACGGGCGGGTGGCCGAGCCGTCCGTCGGATGGCGGAAGACCGGTGGCCCCTGGTTCGGTAACCAGCTGATGACACTGACATTGCGCGGACGCTCGGCGCGGCTGAGCCTGGTCCAGGCGCGGACGCGGGACGGCGAGCCGGAGGCGGGCGTGCGACTCGTGACCGTGGACGAACGGGAACTGGCCTCCGGCTGACACCCAGGGGGCCCGCCCCCACTCGAAGCCGTCAACTCGCCCCGGTTGACGGCTTTCTGACGCCCTAAGCCCGTTGCGCCCGGTTCCTCCGTACCGGTCATTGGTCGACCCATGCCCCAACGAATGGGATCTCCGTCGCAGTCGCGACAAGCCGTTCGGAAGCCCCAGGTCGGAGGGCACGGACCGGATTCGCTCCGGAGAACGGGTCCGGGGCCGAGAAGGGCCCGTCCGCCAGATGTTGAACTTGCAAGCATTCTCTGGGGCTGCCTAACGTGGGGGCTCTCGTCGGTTACGTCCCGAACCGAAGGAGCCCACCCCCCATGTACACACGCCTCAACCATGCGCAGCCGTACGCCCTCGGACTCTTCCGCATGGTGATCGGACTGCTCTTCGCCTGCCACGGCGCCGCGACACTCTTCGGCGTCCTCGGCAAGGAAGCCCTCCAGGCCGGCACCTGGCCCGGCTGGTACGCGGCGGTCATCCAGCTCGCGGGAGGCAGCCTGGT
Organism: Streptomyces sp. NPDC104581; assembly: GCF_055583685.1. NCBI lineage: Bacteria > Bacillati > Actinomycetota > Actinomycetes > Kitasatosporales > Streptomycetaceae > Streptomyces > Streptomyces sp. NPDC104581. Next base: position 50,129 of record NZ_JBVJNN010000039.1, on the reverse strand, counting down.
CCTCCTCGGCCTGGGAACCAGGGTCGCCGCGTTCGTGGCCTCGGGTTCCATGGCCTACGCGTACTTCAACGTCCACCAGCCCGACGGGCTGTTCCCCATGGAGAACGGCGGCGAAACCGCGGCGATCTTCTGCTGGGCCTTCCTGCTGATCGTCTTCAACGGCCCCGGCGCACTGTCGCTGGACCGGCTCATCGGCGCGCGCGGCACACGCGAGCCGGAGCGCCGGGACCGGCCCACGGCGGTGACCGTCTGACCGACACGCGGCCGGCCGGTCCGGCCGGCCGAGCGGCACACGGCGCCCGGATCCCGTTCCGACGGGGTCCGGGCGCCCGCGCGTGGGCGGGACCCGGCGAACGCTCACATTCGGCCATTCCCGGATCTCGGCCATTGCGGAAACAGGAGGTGGACAACACCCGCCCCGTGGGAAGGTGGTCCACCACACAGGCGTACGCTGTATGGCTGACAGCCGCCCCCGCGTTCGCCTCGCGCGAGGGGGCCGGCGGTCACGGGGGTACGAGGCCGGTTGATTTCGGCTTCGTTACGGAAACGGGGAATGTAACAGTGCTGGAGAGTCTGGGCGCGCTGACCGGCAGCCCATGGATCTACGCCGTGGTGGCGCTCTCCGTGCTTCTGGACGTGTTCCTGCCGGTGCTGCCGAGCGGCGTACTGGTGATCACGACGGCCACGGCTGCGGCAGCGGGGACCTCGGCGGTCGCCGACGCGGCCGGGAAGGTGTCTCATGTGGCGCATGTGCCGCAGGAGGTGCCTTCGCTGCTCGTCCTGATGGTGTGCGCGGCCGTCGCCTCCGTGATCGGCGACTTCGTCGCGTACCGCCTCGCCTGGCGCGGCGGCGACCGGCTGGCCCGCGCGATCGCGCGCTCGCGCCGGCTGACCAACGCGCAGGAGCGCCTCGGCTCGTCCCTCACCCGTGGCGGGATCCTCGTCGTGATCGCGCGCTTCGCACCGGCCGGACGCTCGGTCGTCTCACTCAGCGCGGGCGCCGCGCACCGCAAGGTGAAGGAGTTCCTGCCCTGGTCGGCGCTGGCGGCCGTGGCGTGGACCGGCTACAGCGTGGGCCTCGGCTACTTCGGCGGCCAGTGGCTGGGCGCGAGCTGGTTCGGCGCGGCGGTGTCCGTACTGGCGCTGTTCGCGGCGGGCGCGGTCGCCGCGTACATCGTCCGCCGGCCGTCGCGCAGGCGCGAAACGGCACACGAGAACGCGGCGGCACCCGCGCCGACGTCCGCCCAGGCATCAAAGGGGACTGCGCCGTCCCCGGTGGTCTGAGCCCGGCGGTCCCCCCTCAGGTGCGGGCCGCGCCCCGCACCTCGATGCCGTCGAGCAGCCGCATCGTGGACGCGGTGATCTCGTCGACGGCCCGGTCGAACACCTCCCGGTTGTGGGCGGCGGGCGCACGGAAGCCGGAGACCTTGCGCACGTACTGGAGGGCGGCGGCCCTCATCTCCTCCTCGGTGGCCTCTTCGGGGATGACGGGCGGACGGAGAGTCTTGATACTGCGGCACATACCTCCAGTGTGACCGATCACCGCCGCGATCTGCCGGGACCCGGCAACCGCCACCCGCACGACATGGCCGGTCCCGGACCTGACGGGAGGGGCCCCGGACCGGCCATGCTGCCCGCATGGTCCATCTCAAGCACACCGCGACCGTCGAGCCGGTGCCACGACGGTGGTTCGAGCAGGCGGTCGTCACGCTCCACGACCTGGTGGCGGAGACCCGTACCGACGGCGGACGGCTGTTCCTCGCGGACGGCCGCGAGGTGCCGGACATCCGGCTGGTACGGGGCGGCCATCTGCGCGCGGGCGCGGTGTACGCCGTGGAGGGCGACGCTCAGGTGCGGGTCGAGGAGTGGGACCGGCGTTCGGCGGTGCGCGTCGCCCAGCACATCACCGACGGCTCGGTGACGGTGGAGGTCGAAGGGGTGCTCAAGGACGTCGAGCGCCCCCGCGAGGCCGGACTGCGCGGCTCGCTGAGCTGGAACGGACTGAACGGACCCAACGAACCGAACGGGCCGAACGGGCCGAACGGGCCGAACGGGCCGAACAGGCCCGGCAGATGGGCCTCACTGAAGCGCGCCACCGCCGCATCGCACATCCGGCTGGACGACTGGTGGGACGCGGCCTCCGGGCCGTGGCCGCCCCGGACCACCGGCGAGGAACGCCCCGCGCACCGCCCTCTCCCGCCGCTCGAAGGACGGCTCGACCACCGTCTGGGCCGGGTGACCGTACGCGCGACACCCGGCCAACTGCCGGACGGCCGCTGGGCGATCCACGTCTCACTGACCGCCCGGGGCCGCTCCCTGCTGCGCCCGTTGACGGCCGTGGCGCTGTTCTTCGCCGCCCGCGCCCTGCGCCGTCACTTCATCCGCACCCTGGACACGATGGCCGCCCGCTGGAACGACGTGGTCCCCGGCCTCGTCGCGCGGGACATGCCCCAGCTGCGCGAGAGGATCCTCGCGACGGCGCTGGAGACACCCGAGGGCGGTGCGGACCGGCCGGAGAGCCTCTGAACGCCTACGGACGCACCGCGACGGACCAGCCGGGGTTGTACGTGCCGGGGACGGGGCGCTCCGGCCAGCCCCGCGCCCAGTGCGGCGGATCCGCGCGGCGCAGCACCACCGCCGTCGCGGGCACCGGATCGTCCATGCCGGCCGACGCGCAGCCCGCCGTGTACGCGACGGGGATCGCCGAACTGTTCCCCTTGATCAGACACGGCGCCCGCACCCCCTCCTCACGGAGCACGGCGCTGATCCGCGGCCAGTCGGCCCGCGCCCGTTCCTGGACACCCACATGGGTCCGTACCTGCGTGATCTGTACGGCGGCGTGCCCCAGCAGCACGGAGGCGAGCACGACCGCGAGCGGGCGCGAGCCACGCGCCCGGTCGGCGACGGCGAGCAGACCGACGGCGGCGGGCAGCACCAGCAGCGCGTAACCCGGCAGGAGGAAACGGGGCGCCGCGTAGGGGACGAGCAAGAGGTACGGCGCCGAGACGGAGACCGCGACGGCCACCGCGAGCCACAACGGCGCTCCCGCGCCGCCGGCCCGTCGCACGGTCCGGAGCCCGAGCGCGACCAGCAGTAGAAGCAGCGGCCACCATTCGACGACCCCGGAGGCGACGGTGTCACCCGTGCAGGGGCGGCAGAGCAACGGGCCGTCCAGGGCGGTGAGATGGGCCTTCACCGAGAGGACCGGCCCCGTACCGCCCTGGATGTCGCTCGCCTCGGCGAGCCGCCGCGCCACACCGCCGAACCGCAGCCACGCCTCCACGACCCACGGCAGTGCGCCCGCCCCGAAGCCCGCCACCACGGCCACCGGCCTTCCCCGGCCGCGCCACGCGGGCACCACGAGGGCGGCGACGAGCAGCGGAAAGGCCACGGCCGCACCGTCGTTGGGCCGTATCAGCGTGACGACGGCCAGCCCGGCGACGATCCCCGCGTACGCGCCGCGCCCCGGGTCCCGGCGCAGAAAGCAGCCGGTGGCGGCGGCGGCGCCCATGGCCGTGTAGTGGTTGGGCATGGCGGAGTTGGCGTAGAAGAGGGCGACCCACAGGCTCCCGTACAGCCCCGCCGCCACCGCTACACCCTCCGGACGCCGCAGCACCCCCAGCCACGGCCGCCACCCCAGCCAGAGAGCCCCACCCGCCAGCGCCCCCATCCAGAGCCGCAGCAGCACCACGGAATCGCTCCACGAGGCGACGGGCACGAGCAGCGACGGCACCCCGCGCGTACGGGGCGCGCTGAACGGCACGGCGGGCCCGTGCGGACCGAACCTGCTGGCATAGACGATCTCGTCCCACCCGAGCGGCAACCCGACGGGCACGAGCACCCCCGCGACGACCACGAACCCCAGGCACACCCCACCGAGCCCCCACGCCCCCACCCCGACCGCACTGCCCCGCACCACCGCGCCGCCCCCGACGGACGGCACGACATCTGTCCGCACGCGTGCCACTCCCCCACCTCACCCCGAGGATCACTCCACCCGACGCGACACATCATGCCAACTCGGCGCATTCCCCCACCTTCCTGCCACCCGGCAGACGGGGGAAGCGGGGGGAGCAGGTGGGCGCACGGCGCGCGGATGAGGGCTCCTGACGGGCCGGCCACGGAAAACGGCCCCCCGTCCTTGACTGGACGAGAGGCCGACACAGGTCTCACCTGTGGTGACTACCGGTGGGCGCGGACGGTTTCGAACCGCCGACATTTGCTTTGTAAGAGCAACGCTCTACCCCTGAGCTACGCACCCGTGGATGAGGCATCAGCGTACATGGCGTACGCCCCGCGCTCACAAACGCCCTTCGCCGCCGGGCGCCCTGTCCGGGGCGGGCGGGGTGGGGGCCGGGGGATAGCCCCACCACGGAGACGGTGGCCGACCGGATCGTTCGGGGGCGGCCGGATTCGTACGCTGAGGGCACATCAGCAGGACCAGCCAGGGGGACCGATCACCGTGGACACACACCGCACACAGCACACCCGCCGCAGCCGTCGCGCGCGCACCCTTGTCGCCGCCGGAGGCGCCGTGCTCGCCGTGGTCGCCGTCGGTGGGTGCGGGAGCACCGACGCCGACGAGGCGCCGGTCGAGAAGCGGTCGTTCGCCTTCAGCGGCAGGACGCTGACCATCGCCTCGGCGAACTCCTCGATCGATCTGGTGCCGGCCGACGTGAAGGACATCGAGGTGACGCGTCAGGTCGACGGGTGGGTCGTGCTCGGCTCGGGCCCCGACCCCGTCTGGAAGATGGCGGACGGCACCCTCACGCTCAAGGTGAGCTGCACGGCCCTGGTGAACGACTGCGAGTCGCGGCACCGCGTGAAAGTCCCGCGCGGGGTGGCCGTGAAGGTGGACAACGACAACGGCAGGGTGCGCGCCGAGGGCTTCGACACCGCCCTGAACCTCCGCTCCGACAACGGTTCCGTCGACGTGCGCGACTCCAGCGGCACGCTCGATCTGTTCAGCGACAACGGCAGGGTGACGACCGAGGGCGTCTCGTCGAAGTCGGTGCACGCGCGGTCCGACAACGGGGCGGTGCGGCTGAGGCTCACCTCCGTACCCGACACGGTGGACACCTTCAGTGACAACGGGTCCGTCACGATCGACCTGCCGGAGTCCGGCACCCGCTACGCGGTGACCGCCAGGAGCGCCAACGGGAGCGTCGATGTGGACGTGCCCACGGACGACGGCAGCGCCCATGTGGTGAAGGCCCGCAGCGACAACGGCAAAGTCACAGTCCGAAGCGCGAACTAACCGACCCGTGTGTTCGTCCTTTCCTGGTGGGAGAATGAATCAGGGCAGGGCGTAATCGGCACGGGAGAGGGATGTGACGGCGACACACGCGCAGCCGCACGCACGAGCGAGGGCGGGTGGCGTCCGTGACGTCGTCATCCTGATGCTGCTGCCGGTGCCGTTGATCGCCGCGACCCTGCCGGGAGCCTTCGCCGGCGGGGGCACCCGACGGTGGTTCGGGGGGCGCGGGGAGAACCAGCGGGCCGGCGCGCAGGCCGCCAAGGACGCCGCCGCCGCCGCTTTCTACGAGCTGGACACCGCCCAGCGGGACCTGCGCATCTCGATAGAGACGATCACGGCCGTGGACGGCTCGCCGGGCGCGCGGCGGGTCGTCGACGAGTTCGCCGCGCTGGGCCGGCGGATCGACGAGGCCAGCAGCGGCTACATCAACGCCGTCGACGCGCACGACCTCGACCGGGACGATCTGGAGCCTTCGGTCGCCTCCACGGCCCGTACGGAGCTGACCAGGGCCAAGGACGAGCTCGTCCGGGTCAAGGGTGAGCTCGACCGCTTCGAGCGCGGGCTCGGTCCGCTGCTGGACAAGGCGGAGACGCAGCTCGCACGGCTGGCGCCGGCCGTGGAGCGGGCGCGGCAGACCCTGCTGGCGGCGAGCAACGCCCTCGACGCGGTGCGCGGCACCGGGCTGCGGGCCGACGACCTCGCCGCGCGGCTCGCGACGCTCGGCCCGGAGCTGACCAAGCTCAACCAGGGCGCGGGGCAGCACGGCGTGGCGGAGACCATTCAGCGTGCCGACCGGGTGCTGCGGGACGCCGAGGCGGTACGGGCCGAGGCCGAGCGGCTCCCGGAGCGCGCGGCGGAGATCGACCGGCGGCTGGTGTCGCTGCGGACGCGCGCACAGGCCCTGACCACGCGCGCCGGCACCGTGGAGCCCGTCCTGAGCGAGCTGCGGCGCCGCTTCAGCGCCGCCTGCTGGCAGGATCTCCAGCCCGTGGCGGGTCAGGCGGCGACCTCCGTGCACCAGGCGGAGGAGAAGCTGAAGGAGGCCGCCAAGGCGCGCGAGGAGCAGCGCTGGCCGGACGCGACGGCCCTGCTCAGCACGGTCCGCGCGCTGCTGAACTCCACCGACGAGGCCGTCTCGGCCGCCGGTGACCGGCTTCAGCGGCTCAACGCCGTCTCGAAGGACCCGCAGCAGGAGATCGACCGGACGCGGTTCGCGGTCCGGGACGCCCAGCGGCTGGCCATGGCCGGGCGCAATACGCCGGAGCCCCGGCACGCGCGCCCCCTGGACGACGCCGTGGCACGGCTGGACCGGGCCGTGGCGGGGCTGGAGGGCCGGCACCCCGACTGGTGGCACTTCCTCACGGAGACCGAGGCGGTGCGCAACACGGTGGCCCGGGTGGTCGGCGAGATCCGTGACGAGCGGGGCGCCGGGGCCTGACCGGCCCCAGCCCCTCCCCTCGCGTCCGATTTGTCCCCTGATCGTGCCGGACGGATCCTTGAGGTACGCACCGAGCGCACAGGTGCGCACCGGCTGAAGGGATCCGCTCGTGTCCGGTTCCGAAACCCGTTCCCACCCCGCGCGACGACGCCGCGGAGGGGTCATGATCGACGAGCACCTGCCCGTCGACCACCGTCTGAGCCGGGTGTACCGCGTCGGAGCGGGACTGATCGGTCTCGTGCTGCTCGTGTTCGGCATCCTCGGACTGACCGACCAGATCGGTGTCTTCGGCACCGGCAGCCACACCACCGCCGGTCTGAACACCAACGGCGCGCTCAGCGTCCTGTCCATCTGTGTCGGCGTGCTGCTCTTCGTGGGCATGCTGATCGGCAAGAACTTCGCGTCGACGCTGAACATGATCCTCGGCGTGCTGTTCATCCTCAGCGGCTTCGTCAATCTCGCGCTGCTCGACAGCTCGTTCAACCCCCTCGCCTTCCGGATCCAGAACGTGCTGTTCAGCTTCGTGGTGGGCCTGTTGCTGATGTTCTTCGGCATGTACGGCAGGGTCAGCGGCGGGCTGCCGCACGACAATCCGTACTGGCGGGCCCGTCACCCCACCGAGGTCGAGGACGAGCGGCGCGGCCGTGCCGCGGCCGGTCAGCGCGCGGCCCACGCCCGCCGTGCTGTCAGCTCGCACCGGCAGGGGGCGCACCGGTCGGCCGGATAACCTGACCCCATGCCTCGCTACGAGTACCGCTGCCGCCCCTGCGACACGACCTTCGAACTCAGCCGTCCCATGGCGGAGTCGTCGGCCTCGGCGACCTGCCCGGCCGGCCACCGGGACACCGTGAAGCTGCTGTCCACCGTCGCGGTGGGCGGCTCGGCGAAGGGCTCCCCCGCCCCCTCGGCCGCCGGCGGCGGAGGGGGCTGCTGCGGCGGGGGCTGCTGCTCCTAGCAGCTCGACGCCAGGGGTGCGCGGCGCGGGCGGCGGGCATATGACCGCTCACTGCGGGAACGCTCAGTTGTCCGTACGGTTCACCTCAATGTGCTCGCCGAGCAGGCGTCTGGCGTGGGAGTCATGATCGGAAGCAGCCTGGAGCAGTGGGTCAACACCTTGATGGACACGCTCGGTGCGCCGGGCGCGGGCCTGGCCATTGCCCTGGAGAATCTGTTCCCACCCCTGCCCAGCGAGGTGATCCTGCCGCTCGCCGGCTTCGCGGCCGGCAGCGGCAGGATGCATCTGGTCGCGGCCCTGCTGTGGACCACCGCGGGCTCGGTCGTGGGCGCCCTCGCCCTGTACGGGCTGGGCGCCTGGCTCGGCCGGGAGCGGATGATCGCTCTCGCCGCAAAGGTGCCGCTGGTCAAGGCGAGTGACATAGAGAAGACCGAGGACTGGTTCCAGCGGCACGGCAGGAAGGCCGTCTTCTTCGGCCGGATGGTGCCCGTCTTCCGCAGTCTGATCTCCGTGCCCGCGGGCGTCGAGAGAATGCCGCTGCCCGTCTTCCTGTCTCTGACCACGCTCGGCAGCGCGATATGGAACGCCGCGTTCATCATGGCCGGATACGCGCTGGGCGAGAACTGGAAGGAGGTCAGCGGCTATGTCTCGACGTATTCGAAGCTGGTACTGGGCGTCGCGCTGCTCGCCCTCGTGGCCTGGGTGGTCAGGCGGGTGATCAGGTCCCGGAAGGAGCAGCGGCAGCACTGATCCGCCGCAGGATCTCCTCCCCCGCGAGCACGCCGGTCTCGCTCAGCGCCTCCACGTGCGGGGCGCTCCACCCGGTGTCGGCCAGTTCCCCGTGGCCGGGGCGCCAGCCGCGGTCCGCGGCGAGGAGCAGGTCGGCGTCGAGGAGCGAGTCACCGGCGGCCAGGGTCACTTCGGTCCCGGTGCGCCGGGCCACCTCGCGCACGGCGGCGCTCTTGGTCAGCGGACGGGGTACGGCGTAGATCTTCCGGCCCTGGAGGGAGACGGTCCAGCCGCGGCCGTCGGCCCACTCGGAGAGCTCCTTCACCCAGCCCTCGGGCAGCCGTGCGCGGTCGACCACGAGATACGCGAAGAGGTCCTCGGCGACGCGCTCCTTGAGCAGCCAGGCGGGGTCGGCCGCGGAGCGGAGGTGTTCCCTGACTTCCTTCAGAGGGGCACAGCTCGCGGCGAGGCGCTCGCGTACCCCGGCGTGCCAGGTGGGGTCGGACTCGCCGTCCACGAGCAGATGGCCGCCGTTGGCGCAGATCGCGAACCGCGCGGCGGAGCCGGGCAGATGGATACGGGAGTACTGCTCGCGGGTGCGTGTCGTGGTGGGTACGAAGACCGTGTCGCGGGCGAGAACGTCGAGGAGCCGGGCGGCGGTCTCCGTCATGTAGGAGAGGGGACGGCGCTCGTAGAGCTCGATACAGAGCAGTCGGGGGGCGTCCGTGTCGGGTCCGGCGAGCTGGAGCGCGGCGGCCGAATAAACGAGTGTGCGGTCGAGGTCGCTGGCGACCAGGGCGGCGGGGGTGGTCGCGTTCACGAGGTGGCCACCGCCGTACCGTCCGCGCCCGTGGCGCCCCTGGTGTAGCGGGGGTGGATCAGCCCGACGCAGGTGTAAGGAAGTCCGTCGACCTCTTCCACGGGTACGCCGCGCTGCCGGGCGAGCAGTCGCACATGGTCGAGGTCGGCTCCCGCGCCGCGTCTGGCGAGGATCTTCCAGGGGACGCGGCGCAGCAGGACGCGGGTGGCCTCGCCGACGCCGGGCTTGACGAGGTTCACGTCGTGGATGCCGTACTCCTCGCTGATCCGCTCGACGGCGGCCCAGCCCTCCCAGGTGGGTGCGCGGTCGGTGGCGAGGAGTTCCTTGACCTCGGTGTCCACCGCGTCCGTGACGTCGTCGAACCGGGCGGCGACGGTGTCCAGGAAGTAGCCGGACACATCGGCGTCGGCGAGTTCGCGGTAGTGCTTGGCGCCGTGGAAGTCGTCGGGTCCGACGAGGTCGGCGCGCAGGACGGTGCGGGAGATGAGCCCGGAGACCGTGGAGTTGAGGCAGGCGGAGGGGATGAGGAAGTCCTCACGGGTGCCGTAGGTCCGTACGCAGCCGCCGGGGTCGGCGAGTACCGCGATCTGGGGGTGGAAGTCGTCGAACTCGCCCAGTGCGTCGGCGAGTTCGCGGGTGATGGCGCCCTTGCCGGTCCAGCCGTCGACGAAGACGACGTCGGCGGGGTTGTGGTGGGCGGCGAGCCAGCGCACGGCGTTGGTGTCGATGCCGCGTCCGCGCACGATCGAGATGGCGTAGTGCGGCAGATCGAGGCCGTGCCGGTGCTGGGCCCAGCGGCGCATCAGCACACCCACGGGTGTGCCGGCCCGGGCCAGCGAGACGAGGACGGGCAGTGCCCGCGTGGCTTCCGCCGAGGTCGGGTCGTCGTAGCGCCGCGGGTGCTCGGCCAGGACCGTCTCGGTGACGGTGCCGACGGCACGGGCGATGCGGGCGGCGGAGGTGTCGAGAGCGGACCGGAAGAGTTCCTGGTACTGGGCGCTGGGCTGGTACTCGACGGGCAGTGACTCCGCGTAATGGGCGCCGCCGCTCTGGATCGCCTCCTCACGCTCCTCCGTCGGGGCTTCCAGCGTGACGTCGGACAGGTCCTGGAGGAGCCAGCCGACATCGTCGGCGGCGTACGAGGAGAAGGCGGGGCCGCGGAGGGGGGCGGGCAGCATGGAGGGTTCCTGCCGGTCGGTGACGCGCGAGGGAGCGGGGAGGTACGAGGGAACGACGGCGAGTACGACCCGGGGGACATGAGCGGCGAGCTGTGGGAGCAGACCGCCGGGGGCACGCAGCTCCGGCGAGTCCCCCAGGGAGTCGACGACGGTGACGACGGCGTCGAAGCCGCCGCCGGCGACGTTGTAGGCGTACCGGTCGCCGGTGCCGTCCCTGGAGCCGTCGCCGGTGCCGTCGCCGGCCGGGAAGGCCGCGGTGTCATGGGCCGGGAAGACGAGACGGCTGCGTATCGCATAGCCCGGGTCGTCCACGGCGAGGACGGGCGAGCGGGTCGTGGTCGAGTAGCGGACCTCGACGCCGGTGACGGACCGCTCCAGCTCCAGGGCGAGCCGCAGGGGCGCGTACATCAGCTCCTCGAAGCCGAGGACGAGGACACGCCGGGCGTCTCCGAGCTCCTCGGCGAGCCTGGCGGCCATGCCGGGCGCGGCGGCCTCCAGGCGCGCCCGGTGGGCGGGCGTGAAGCCGTGGCGCCCGCCGTCGGGCAGCCCCGCGGGCCAGCCGAGCGGCACACGGACGATCTCGCCGTCCGCCGTACCCCGGGGAGGGGAGGCGGGTGTGCCGGGGTCCGTGGCGGCGTGTGTGCCCGGCCTGGCGCCCGGCGGCGCACCGGCGTCCTGCTCGGCGACCAGTGCCTGGCCACGGGCCAGGACGCCTTCCGGGAGGGTGACGGTGCCCGAGGCCATCGCCACCAGGTCGACGCGGGCGCCGATGTCCTGGGCGAATTCCGCGAGCCGGTCCCGGTCGGCGGGCGTGCGCATGTCGACCAGGGCCACGATCACGTACCACCGGCGCGGATAGCGGGCGTGCAGGGCGCGGATGGTGTTGAGGACCGTGTTCCCCGTCGAGAACTCGTCGTCCACGAGGACCAGCGGCCCGTCGCCCGCCAGCAGCGCCGGGTCCTCGGGCAGCAGCAGGTGCGAGGTGGCGTGCGAGTGGGACTCCTCGAAGCCACCCGCCGTGGCCACACCGGGCACGGGCCGCCGGGTGGAGTGCAGATACGGGGCGAGCGCCACGCCGTCGGCCACCGAGTGGCCGAGCCCGGTGGCGGTCTCCGCGTAGCCGAGGATCACGGTCCGCCCGACGGCGTCACCGAGCAGGTCACGGACCCGCTCGCCGAGGGCGACGCCGGCGCCGTGGACGACGGAGGGCCGCTGCGGGACGTGTTTGCCGAGGACGTTCGAGACCAGGAGGTGGGCACGCTTGGGGTTGCGGCGCAGGGCCAGACCCAGCAGCTCGCGCAGCTCGTCCCCGCCGACGAGCTCTATGCCCAGCCGTTCGGCGACCCATGACCCCGACCACACCACGTCGATGTTCTCCTCTGCCTGCTCGGTTCCGTGCTTGGTTCCGTACTCGGTTTCGTACTCGGTTTCGTTCCCGGTACGGCTCACTCCACCAGCCCGGCGGCCAGCAGTTCCACGAAGCCGATGTCCTCCTTGGCGACACCGAAGACCTCGGCGCGCTGCATGGTGCGTTCCGCCCAGGCGCGGTGGGGCTTCACCTCGTTCATCTTGTTCGTGTACGAGGAGCGCAGCACGCCTCCCCCGCCCCGTTCCGGCCGCAGGATGTCCCTGGCGTCGCTGAACTCCTCGTGACTGACGACCGACAGCGCGTGCACGGGCATGACGTGCGAGGGGTGGATACAGGTCTTGCCCATCAGGCCGTTGGTCTGGTCGAGCTGGATCTCGCGGAGCAGTCCGTCGAGGTCGTGCTCGATGAGCGCGGTGCGCAGCTCCTCGGCCCGCCCTTCGAGGAAGGGGCTGCGGCGCAGCTGCGGTTTGAACATCCGCTCGTGGAGCCGGAAGTACTCCCACACGGGGCCGGTGATGGTGAAGCCGGTGCCGTCGGCGCGGCCGAGGACGTTCACGACGTCCGCGATGACGGCCGAGACGATGCGTACATCGTACGCGGTCATATCGGGTGAGCGGCGGAGCCCGTACGCGGAGCAGAAGTCGGTGACGCCGAGTCGCAGCGCGAGTACCCGCTCCCGGTACTTGTCCACGGTGCGGGCGATGCCGGTGAGGGTGTCGGCACGGGTCTCCAGGTGGAGCAATTCGGGCGATTCGAGCACGGGCATGGCGAAGAGGCGCTGCCCGCTCTCATGTTCGGCTGAAATCAGCGCTTCGAGGAAGGGGACTCCGCGCTCCTCGGTGAATTTGGGGAGTACGAATCCGGACAGCATGTGAGCGGTGGGGCCGAGCCTGTGGACGAGGTCGGGTATCTGGCCCGGTTCACGGACGCGGACGAACAGCAGGGGCACCTCCGCGCCTCGCCGGTCCAGCTCCGCGAACTGCCTGATGAGGTTCTCCTCGGCCCACGGGACCTCGGAGTCGTCTATGGAGTCCTCAAGGCACAGCACCATCGAGACGACGCCGCGGCCGGCCAGCTTGACCACGTCGTCCGCCAGCCGGGACCTGGTGGCGGGGCTGTAGAGGGTGGCCCCGAGGGCCGCCGAGAGCATGCGGGCGGGAGAGGCGGCGGTGAACTCGCCGGGCTCCTGGTGGAACAACCCCTGCCGGGCAGTGGGCGGAATGTGCCCGAAGTGACGCATTTACATCCCCCGTACTGCCACGGTGGTCGCGTTGACATGTGGCCGGTAATAGTACGTATGGACGGGAGTCAAGAGTTCCACGCGTGCATGAATTTCAGGTAACTCGTCCACTTCTCGCCCCTGCCTCACCCCCGTCACGCCGCCTTCCCTCTCCTCTCCACCATGCCCCCACGTTGTCCGCGCGGCCTGCGGGAAGGCAGGATGACCGGCATGACGCACGCGATGGTGAAGGGCTCGAACGTCCCCCTCGACGCCATGGCCGTAAGGGCCGTGCTGCGCTGGACGCCGGGGCCGGGGGTTCCCGATGTCGACGCGTCGGCGCTGCTGCTGGGGCCGGAGGGGCGCGTGCGCTCCGACGAGGACTTCGTCTTCTACAACCAGCCGCGTCATCCCTCCGGCGTGGTCAGGCGACTGCCGAAGAAGCAGGTGCCGGAGGGGCTCACCGACACCATCGAGGCGGATCTCGCCGCCCTGGACCCGAGCGTGGACCAGGTGGTGCTCGCGGCGTCGTCGGACGGGGCGAGTTTCCATCACGTGCACGACCTGCGGATCCTGCTGTACGACGCGGGCCAGGCCGACGGTGACCCGCTGGCGGTCTTCGACGTACGCCCCGAGACCGGCGAGGAGACCGCGGTCATCTGCGGTGAGCTCTACCGGCGTGGGAGCGGCTGGAAGTTCCGGGCCGTGGGCCAGGGGTATCCGACCGGGCTGATCGGGCTGGCGACGGCCTTCGGCATCCTGGTCGACGAGACGGAAGGGGCGGACGGGGCGCCGGACACGGAGGGCGTGACCGCCCAGCTTCCCGGCGGTCCGGCGCCGGTGCCGGGCGGGCCCCAGGCGCCGCCCTCACCCCCCGCGCGGCAGCCGTCGTTCCCGCCCCAGCCGGAGGGACAGTCCGGTTACGGCTTTCCGCAGCCCGCGGTCCCGCCGGCCTATGGATATCCGCAGTCGGCGTCGCCACAGCCCGCTTACGGTTACCCGCACGCGCCCGCTCCGGGGCCGGGCCCTCAGCCACCGGCGGTGCCGCCGGCTCCGCAGGGTGCCCCGGCCTACGGCTACCCGCAGCCGGCCGCAGCGGCCGCTCCCGCGCCGGACCCGAACTTCCGGCTGCCGCCGATGGGACCGCAGTTCGTAAGGCCGTAGTGGTCAGGGGCTCGCGGCGAGCCGGGCGGCCCGCCGCGAGGGCCGATCCGCCGCACTCCCCGACCGCTCAGGTCTTCGTCTTGTAGCCCCGTCCCCACTGGAGTCCCCAGCCGTACAGCCGGTCCAGTTCGGCCTGGAAGCCGTAGACGAACTTCACCTCGCGCCGCACCACCAGCTCGCCCTTGACCGTCTCCATGGAGAACACCGCGCAGGACCGGGCCTGCGGAGCGCGCTCGTCGAGTTCGATCTCGACGCGCGGGCCGTTGCTCGGGTAGAGCGTGACGTTGGCGTCCGTCCGGTCGAAGGCGGGAGTGCGGTCGTAGATGTAGACGAAGACGAGCAGCCGTTTGATCTCGTCCCGGTTGTCGAGGTTGATGAATATCGTCTCGCCGGACGGGGCGCCGAAGCGGTCGTCACCGCTGAGTTTGATGTACGGCGCCTCGTTCAGGCTGCCGAAGAAGCCGCCGAGCGGCTGCACCACACCCTTGGTGCCGTCGGCCAGTTCGTACATGCAGCCGATGTCGAGGTCCACATTGACCACACCCAGGGTGTGGGCCTGCACGACATCGGGCTTGAAGAATTTGAAGGGGTGCCGCAGCAGTCCGCCGCCCTGCCTCGACCGGCCCTCGATGTCCGAAGTGCGCATCCGCCACGACAGGTTGACCCGTAGGTTCCCGGTGGCGGCGCCCTGCTTGGTGAGTGAGACCGTCGGATTGCGCTTGGTCAGCTCGATCGAGTTCGTCGACGCGCTGCCCGAATCGAATTGCGCGGCCTTGCCTCGCCACAGATTGTCCCAGAAGGCCATCCCCGACCCACCCCCACCATTTCCCACTCGTCGGACGCCCTACAGGGCGCCCCACGGACGCCGTACAGAACGTGAACAGCGGGGCGACCGGAAGGCTTCCGCCTCAGGTCGCCCCGCTCAGAGCGTTCCCGCTATCACCGCCTGGTCACACCCCGGAGGGGGACTCAGACATGGACTGTTGTCTTGTCCTCCGAATCCTCGCCACCTTCAGCCGCAACTCGCTTGTTGCGGACCACTGATGACCAGAAGGACGCACCGATCAGGAAGACACCGACAAGGCCGGTGATGATCTCGCTGATCTCGTGCTCGATGGTGATGAGCAGGATCGCGGCGAGCGCGCCGATCGCGTAGTGCGCGCCGTGCTCCAGGTAGACGTAGTCGTCGAGGGTGCCCTGGCGGACGAGGTAGACGGTGAGCGACCTGACGTACATCGCGCCGATACCGAGGCCGAGCGCCATCCAGAAGATGTGGTTCGTGATGGCGAAGGCGCCGATGACCCCGTCGAACGAGAAGGAGGCGTCGAGGACTTCGAGGTAGAGGAAGAGGAAGAACGCGGCCTTGCCCGCGAGGCCGACGGCCGAGACCTGCTTGCCCTCTGCCTTGGCCTTCTCCTCCTCCTCGTGTTCGCGCTCCTCCTCCTCTTCGAGCTTGTTCTCGAAGAAGCTGGAGAGCCCGTTGACCGCGAGGTAGGTGATCAGACCGGCGACACCGGACAGCAGTACGGTGGCGGACTTGTCCGCGTACCCGGTGCTGGTGTGCGCGTTGGTGGCGAACGTCATGGCCGTGACGAGCAGGACGATCAGCGCGACGCAGACCGACAGCATGTCGACCTTGCCGAGCTTGGACAGCGGACGCTCCAGCCAGCCGAGCCACTTGTGCTCACGCTCGTCGAAGATGAAGTCCAGGAAGATCATCAACAGGAACATGCCACCGAACGCGGCGATCGCCGGGTGCGCGTCCGTAACCAGTGCCTCGTACTGCTCGGGCTTGTCCAGCGCCAGCTGGACGGCCTCGATGGGGCCGACCTTGGCGCTGATCGCCACGATGGCGACGGGGAACACCAGCCGCATACCGAACACGGCGATCAGAATGCCGATGGTGAGGAAGATCTTCTGCCAGAAGGCATTCATCTTCTTCAAGACCCCGGCATTGACAACGGCGTTGTCGAACGACAGGGAGATCTCAAGGATCGACAGGATCAGTACGATCCCGAACGCCTCCCACCCCCACTGCCAGGCCGCGAAGGCAAGGCCGGCCGCCGTGATGGCGAACGACCAGCCGAAGGTTTTCAGGATCACTGGCTACCCCATCTGGTTTCTCACGGGTTCTCCCCCGCGCGAGTACTGCTTTACGAAACGTTGACCCCGAAGTCTAGAGCGATGCCGCGCAGGCCCGACGCGTACCCCTGTCCCACTGCCCGGAACTTCCACTCGCCCCCGTAGCGGTACAGCTCGCCGAAGATCATCGCGGTCTCCGTCGACGCGTCCTCGGTGAGGTCGTACCGCGCCAATTCCTGACCGTCCGCCTGGTTGACGACGCGGATGAACGCGTTGCTCACCTGACCGAAGGTCTGGCCGCGGGCGTCGGCGTCATGGATCGACACCGGGAAGATGATCTTGTCGACGTTGGCGGGGACACTGGGGAGGTTGACCAGCAGGGACTCGTCGTCGCCGTCGCCCTCACCGGTCAGGTTGTCACCGGTGTGCTCGACGGAGCCGTCGGGACTGGTGAGGTTGTTGTAGAAGACGAACCACTCGTCGCCGAGTACCCGCCCTGACTGGCAGAGCAGAGCGCTGGCGTCGAGGTCGAACGGCGCTCCCGTGGTGGAGCGCGCGTCCCAGCCGAGACCGATCAACACCTGGGTGAGGTTCGGTGCGGCCTTGGAGAGGGAGACATTGCCCCCCTTGGCGAGTGTGACGCCCATGATGGTGAAGTCCTCCCCGAGGTGACGTGATACCGGGTGCGGCGCGCCTGACGCCGTGCCCGTGGTGCGTGTGCGTGGTACGCGAACGTGGTGCCGGCGGGACCCCGCACGGTGAGGCGCGTCCGGCGCCGCACTGGGATGTGCGGCGCCGGACGGTCGGACCAACGGCTCAGACGTTGACGCCGAAGTCCTGCGCGATGCCACGCAGGCCAGAGGCATACCCTTGTCCGATGGCGCGGAACTTCCACTCGGCGCCATTTCGGTAAAGCTCCCCGAAGACCATGGCGGTCTCGGTCGACGCGTCCTCGGTGAGGTCGTACCGCGCCAGTTCGTTGTTGTCCGCCTGGTTGACGACGCGGATGAACGCGTTGCGCACCTGGCCGAAGGACTGCTGGCGGGTCTCGGCCTCGTAGATCGAGACCGGGAACACGATCTTGTCGACGTCGGCGGGGACCGCGGCGAGGTTGACCTTGATCGCCTCGTCGTCGCCCTCGCCCTCACCGGTGGTGTTGTCACCGGTGTGCTCGACGGAGCCGTCGGGGCTCTTGAGGTTGTTGAAGAAGACGAAGTTCCCGTCGCCCGTGACCTTGCCCTCGGCGTTCGTCAGCAGGGCGCTGGCGTCGAGGTCGAAGTCGTTTCCGGTGGTCGTGCGGACGTCCCAGCCCAGACCCACGGTGACCGCGGTCAGGTTGGGCGCGGCCTTGGTCAGCGAGACGTTGCCGCCCTTGCTGAGGCTGACTCCCACGAGTCCTCCCTTGATGAGTTTCACAGGGGCGGGCGTCCGGGCCCCGGCCGCCTGGGCAGCCGTCGCCGCGCCGCACGCGCCCCCTGGTGCAATTGGCATCGGATCAACGAGTGGATCCTAGTGACCGGTTCCCGCCCCTTGTGCGGTTTACGTGGTACAACCCTGTTCCCACAAGGCTTTTCATTGGACTTCGTGACCGCGAGTGGCGAGTTGTCGTCACAGAGCAGCGAGTGCCTTGACGTACTGGTCGAGATCCCGTGCGTCCGGCAGCCCGTTGACGACCGACCAGCGCACCACACCCCGCCTGTCGATGACGAAGGTGCCGCGCAGCGCGCAGCCCTTCTCCTCGTCGAAGATCCCGTACGCCCGTGAGGTCTCTCCGTGCGGCCAGAAGTCCGACAGCAGCGGGAACTCCAGGTCTTCCTGCTCGGCGAAGATCCGCAGGCTGTGGATCGAGTCGGTAGAGACGGCGAGCAGCTGGGTGTCGTCGTTGACGAAGGCGGGCAGTTCGTCGCGCAGTGCGTGCAGCTCGCCGGTGCAGACGCCGGTGAAGGCGAACGGGTAGAAGACCAGCACCACGTTCCGGCCGCGTCCGTCCCCGCCCGGAGCGCCCTCGCGCAGCTCGGAGAGGCGTACGGTCCGCCCGTGGTTGTCCTTGAGGGTGAAGTCGGGCGCCTGGCTGCCGACGGGAATCCCCTTCGGTGCCGGAGCCTCCTGTGCTGTCCCTGTCATCGTCACGCCTCTCGTCCCCCCGTTCGGTGAATCGCCCGCCCCGCCACCCTACGCAAGGGCCCCCGGCGGCGGATGCCGACGGGGGCCGTCAGTGCGTGGGAGGCGTACGAGGCAGGTCTGCCGGGCCGCCGTTCCGGCTCTCGCGCTCGGATGCGGCGGCCGTTCTCAGCGCTTCGACTTCGCCGCCTTGGGCGTGACCAGCCGGCTGCCCGTCCAGTCCTTGCCGGCGTTGATGCTCTTGGTCTGCGCCAGGCCTGCGGTCTGGGCGGCCTCGTTGATGTCGCTGGGCTCGACGTAGTTGGCACGGCCCGTCTTGGGCGTCAGCAGCCAGACCGCCCCGCCTTCGTCGATCAGACCGATGGCGTCCACCAGCGCGTCCGTCAGGTCGCCGTCGTCGTCGCGGAACCAGAGCACGACGGCGTCGGCCACGTCCTCGTAGTCCTCGTCGACGAGCTCCTGGCCGATGACGGCCTCGATGGACTCACGGAGCTCCTGCTCGACGTCGTCGTCGTAGCCGATCTCCTGGACCACCTGTCCGGGTTCGAACCCAAGCCTCGCGGCAACGTTGGTCCGTTCCTCCGCGTGGTCCGCGGTCGCGCTCACGGATTGCCTCCTGATCATGTTTTGGAAAAAGCTTCAGCCACGCGCGTACGCGGGGCGCTGGCCGTAGTCCACACGGGCCGGGCGGATCGCGCAAGTACCCGACGGCCGAGACCGCCGAAACGGGTACGTTCCGGGCTGCTTCATCGCATCTCCTGACACGCCGATAACACTGGGCGTGATGCCTGTCCGGAGTTTCCTCCCTCTTTGTCATCCTACGCGGCTTCGATACGTCAATCGGGTGCGAACAGCCGAACGGAACGCATAGTCGCCTTGGGCGTAAGATTGCGATTTGGCCCTACCCCGACCACGGCGGACGACTTCGCGGAGGTCGTGATGCTCCGGAATTCGCCGCAGTGTGAGGGTTACCCCTCGGTAGAGGTGACGTTTCCGTCGTCGCGGTACACGATGGATACGCCGTACGGCCCGCTCCCCGTGCCTGTTCCCTGGCGGCAGAAGAGGCAAGCTCCACCGACAGCAGATGTACTCGCAGGACCCACAGGCGTGCCCAGCGTGATGAGGTGACCGGTCGGACGGCCGGCGCGGACGCGGGGCGCGACACGACCCGAACAGCGAAGGAAAAGTGTGGCTTCCGGATCCGATCGCAACCCGATCATCATTGGCGGCCTTCCCAGCCAGGTCCCGGACTTTGATCCCGAGGAGACCCAGGAGTGGCTCGACTCGCTCGACGCCGCCGTCGACGAACGGGGGCGTGAGCGCGCCCGCTACCTGATGCTCCGCCTGATCGAGCGCGCCCGCGAGAAGCGCGTGGCCGTGCCCGAGATGCGCAGCACCGACTACGTCAACACCATCGCCACCAAGGACGAGCCGTTCTTCCCGGGCAACGAGGAGATCGAGCGGAAGGTCCTCAACGCGACCCGCTGGAACGCGGCGGTGATGGTCTCCCGCGCGCAGCGCCCCGGGATCGGCGTCGGCGGTCATATCGCCACCTTCGCGTCCTCCGCCTCCCTGTACGACGTGGGCTTCAACCACTTCTTCCGGGGCAAGGACGGCGGTGACGGCGGCGACCAGATCTTCTTCCAGGGGCACGCGTCCCCGGGTATCTACGCCCGCGCCTTCCTGCTCGACCGGCTGAGTGAGGCGCAGCTCGACGCCTTCCGCCAGGAGAGGTCGAAGGCGCCGGACGGGCTGTCCAGCTATCCGCACCCGCGGCTGATGCCGGACTTCTGGGAGTTCCCGACGGTGTCGATGGGGCTCGGTCCGCTGGGCGCGATCTACCAGGCGCGGATGAACCGCTACATGGAGGCGCGGGGCATCGCGGACACGTCGCGGTCGCATGTGTGGGCGTATCTGGGCGACGGCGAGATGGACGAGCCGGAGTCGCTGGGTCAGCTGTCGATCGCGGCCCGTGAGGGTCTGGACAATCTGACGTTCGTCGTCAACTGCAACCTTCAGCGGCTCGACGGCCCGGTGCGCGGCAACGGCAAGATCATCCAGGAGCTGGAGTCGCAGTTCCGGGGTGCGGGCTGGAACGTGATCAAGCTGGTCTGGGACCGCTCGTGGGACCCGCTGCTGGCGCAGGACCGGGACGGTGTGCTGGTCAACCGGCTGAACACGACGCCGGACGGTCAGTTCCAGACGTACGCGACGGAGACCGGCGCGTACATCCGTGAGCACTTCTTCGGTGACGACCAGCGGCTGCGCGCGATGGTCGAGGGCATGTCGGACGAGCAGATCCTGCATCTGGGCCGTGGCGGTCACGACCACAAGAAGGTGTACGCGGCGTACGCGGCGGCGAAGGCGCACAAGGGCCAGCCGACGGTGATCCTCGCGCAGACGGTGAAGGGCTGGACCCTGGGTCCGAACTTCGAGGGCCGTAACGCGACGCATCAGATGAAGAAGCTGACCGTGGCGGACCTGAAGGGCTTCCGGGACCGGCTGCATCTGCCGATCAGCGACCGGGAGCTGGAGGACGGGCAGCCGCCGTACTACCACCCGGGCAGGGACTCGGAGGAGATCCAGTACATGCACGACCGCCGCAAGGGTCTGGACGGCTATGTGCCGACCCGTGTGGTGCGGTCGAAGCCGCTGGCGCTGCCGGGCGACAAGGCGTACGCGGCGGCGAAGAAGGGGTCGGGTCAGCAGTCGATCGCCACGACGATGGCGTTCGTGCGGGTGCTGAAGGACCTCATGCGGGACAAGGAGATCGGTAAGCGTTTCGTGCTGATCGCACCGGACGAGTACCGCACGTTCGGCATGGACGCGTTCTTCCCGAGCGCGAAGATCTACAACCCGCTCGGCCAGCAGTACGAGTCGGTCGACCGTGAGCTGCTGCTGGCGTACAAGGAGTCGCCGACCGGGCAGATGCTGCACGACGGCATCTCGGAGGCGGGCTGTACGGCGTCGCTGATCGCGGCGGGTTCGGCGTACGCGACGCACGGCGAGCCGCTGATCCCGGTGTACGTCTTCTACTCGATGTTCGGTTTCCAGCGGACCGGCGATCAGTTCTGGCAGATGGCCGACCAGTTGGCGCGCGGGTTCGTTCTGGGTGCGACCGCGGGTCGTACGACTCTGACCGGTGAGGGCCTTCAGCACGCGGACGGGCACTCGCAGTTGCTGGCCTCGACGAATCCGGGGTGTGTCAGTTACGACCCGGCGTTCGGCTACGAGATCGCGCACATCATGGAGGACGGGCTGCGCCGGATGTACGGGCAGCCGCATCCGGGCGAGGACCCGGACGTCTTCTACTACCTGACGGTCTACAACGAGCCGATCCAGCACCCGGCCGAGCCGGCCGACGTGGACGTCGAGGGCATCCTCAAGGGCGTCTACCGCTTCAAGCGGGGCGAGGGCGGCTCGATCCCGGCGCAGATCATGGCGTCCGGTGTGGCCGTGCCGTGGGCGGTCGAGGCGCAGCGGATCCTCGCCGAGCAGTGGGACGTGCGCGCGGACGTCTGGTCGGCGACGTCGTGGAACGAGCTGCGGCGCGAGGCCGTGGACGTGGAGCGGTACAACCTGCTCCACCCGGAGGAGGAGCAGCGCGTTCCGTACGTGACGCGGAAACTGTCGGGTGCCGAGGGGCCGTTCGTCGCGGTGTCCGACTGGATGCGCGCCGTGCCGGACCAGATCTCGCGCTGGGTGCCGGGGACGTACCAGTCGCTGGGTGCGGACGGTTTCGGTTTCGCGGACACGCGCGGCGCGGCCCGCCGGTTCTTCCACATCGACGCGGAGTCGATCGCTCTCTCGGTGCTCACGGAGCTGGCCAGGGAGGGCAAGGTGGACCGCTCGGTGCTGAAGCAGGCCGTGGACCGCTATCAGTTGCTGGACGTGACGGCGGCGGACCCGGGCCCCGCGGGCGGCGACGCGTAGGGCGAACGATCACCGGTGGCCGGTTCCCGTGAGTACGGGGCCGGCCACCGCTCGTTGGGGGGCGGCTCAGGCGTACCGGGGCGTCCCGGTCGCGGCCCGCCATGCGGTGCGGGCGTGGGGCTCGCGGGCGAGGGTGGGCCGGCTGCCGGGTGCCGCCCTGCCCGGTCGAGCGGGGGAGAGCGACGGTACGACAGCCGGCCGCACACCGGTCCGGTCGCGCTGTCCGGTTCCTCCGGTCCCGCTGACCTCGCTGGTCCGGCCGGACAGGCTGGAGTCGTGGGCCCCGTCCCGGGCACTCAAGTGGCGGATCAGGCAATCCACATGAGCGCCAGTACGGTGTCGACGATTCCGAGCGTGAAGGCGATCACCGCGGGAACATACGCGGTGCTCCACCGCCTGCCCATGCCGAGCCAGCCGAGCACGACGGCCAGCGGGCCGAGCACGATCGACGCCACGAAGAGACCCACGACGGCGAAGACCAGACCTACCATCCCGACGGTCACGCGATCCGTCCCGTTCCGCGACCCCGTCCGGCCGCGTGAGCGGGGGTGCTTGCGTGTCCGGGTGTTTCCGAAGCCCGTCATCATCACTCCCTGTCTCGGTGGATGTGGGCTGTCTGAAACACCGGGTACCCCCGCTCAGCGCTCCCAGACCTTGAAGGCCCGTACACGATGGGGCGACTGGGGGATCCAGGTGCCGTCGCCGGGGTACGTCTCGAACTCGCCGGTCTCCTCGCACTCACCGGACTGGTAGGTGGTGACGGGCCGTCCCAGCCGGTTGACCAGGGACTGGGCGTCGGTGCCCGGCGGCAGGGGGACACAGTTCTGGATCTCGGTGCGGAACAGCTCATGGGTCTGGCGGGCGCCGCGGAAGTCCGGCTCTCCCCACAGGCAGAGTTCGCCCGGTCCACAGGCACCGCGCGGTGCGGCGGCGCCGGCGGCCGGGGCCGCGGTGGGCAGCAGAAGAGTGGCGGCGGCCAGGGTGGCCGCGGTGAGCACGCTGGCAGGCGTGGTCGTACGCATGATGGTGAACCCCCGTGTCGTGCAGATCAGTTGTCGGCACTCTCACCCGGCGGGCCGCTCCACGGGAAGAGGATCTTGGCCCACTCCACCCGAACAGGCGACGGCCCCGCCGGGATGACCGGGCGGGGCCGTCGTACCGAATCACGTGCGGTTGACGCGACGGCTCTCGTCGCACCCTCGACGCACTCCGGTGACGCCGTGTCAAAGGGCCGCCGCCGGGTGTCAGATGTGGACGCCGCCCCCGGCCGCGTCCGCGTTGTCGCCGCGCTTGGCGCGGGTGGCGACGAACGCCGCGAACACCGCGACCACACCGGCGACCAGGAACGCCGTGCTCATCCCGGACACGAAGGTGTCCTGCATGACTCCGGTGATCCTGGCGAAGACGTCCGGGGAGACTCCGGGCACCTCGGCGAGGGCCGGCGGGGCGACGCCGATCTCGGCGGCCTGCTCCAGGGACGGGTCCAGCGGCAGCGGGATGCCGGCGTCCTGCCAGTTGCCCTCCAGGTCGGCGCCGACCTTGGCGGACATGACGGCGCCGAGGACCGCCGTCCCGAGCGCGCCACCGACCTGCATCGCGGCCTGCTGGAGACCGCCGGCGACGCCGGAGAGCTCCAGCGGCGCGTTGCCGACGATGACCTCGGTGGCGCCGACCATGACCGGCGCCAGGCCCACGCCGAGGAGCGCGAACCAGACCGACATCACAACCGTGCCGGAGCCGGGCGCCAGGGTGGACATCCCGAACAGGGCGGCGGCCGTGGCGACCATGCCGCCGACCAGCGGGACCCGTGGGCCGAACCTGGTGATCAGCATGCCCGCGACGGGCGAGGCGATGATCATCATGAGGGTCAGGGGCAGCAGGTGCAGACCGCTGTCGACGGGGCTCATGCCGTGCACGCCCTGGAGGTAGAACGTCACGAAGAAGAGGCCGCCCATGAAGGCGAAGGCCATCAGCACCATGAGGATCGTGCCGGCGCTGAGCGGGACGGACCGGAACATGCTCAGCGGTACCAGCGGCTCCCTGACCTTCGTCTCCCAGACGGCGAACAGGACGAAGCACAGGACGGCGGCACCGAGGAACGCCCAGGTGCCGCCCGAGGTCCAGCCCCAGGACTCGCCCGCCTTGATGATCGCCCAGATCAGCGAGAACATCGCGGCCGAGAGCAGCAGGATCCCGACGACGTCGAAGGACCTCGGCGCGTTCGCCGCGCGGTGGTCCTTGAGGATCACCAGCCCGAGGGCGAGGGCGACGACACCGACGGGCACGTTGATGAAGAACACCGACTGCCAGCTGACGTGTTCGACGAGCAGACCGCCGACGATCGGACCGCCCGCGGTGGAGGCGCCGATGACCATGCTCCAGATGCCGATGGCCATGTTCAGCTTCTCGGCGGGGAAGGTGGCGCGCAGCAGGCCGAGGGCGGCGGGCATCAGCAGGGCGCCGAAGACGCCCTGGAGCACCCGGAAGGCGACGACGAAGGCCACGCCGTCGGAGAAGCCGATGGCGGCGGAGGCGGCGGCGAAGCCAGCGATGCCGATGAGGAAGGTCTGCCGGTGGCCGAAGCGGTCGCCGAGCTTGCCCGCCGTGATGAGCGCCACGGCGAGCGCGAGGAGATAGCCATTGGTTATCCATTGGACCTGGGCGAAGGTCGCGCCCAGGTCCTCTTTGATCACCGGGTTGGCGATCGCGACGATCGTGCCGTCGAGCGCGACCATCATCACGCCGATGGCGACGGAGAAGAGGGTCAGCCAGGGGTGGCCGCGCAGGCCCTCGGGGGCTTCAGGAACCGCTTCCCCGGGATCGTTCGACGCCGATTCGACGGCCGTCTGACTAGTCATGTCACGAGGCTAATGACCGCGTCTGACGGTTGGCCAACCGTTCCGCCCGCCGGTGACTGTCAGGTGGCTCACACCTCGTCCGGGGCAGGGGCCGGTTCCCCGAGTGGACCGGGAGCGACGGGCCGAGGACACCCGTGGGAGCCGTCGAGCGGGGTCCGGCGGGCGGGGCCGAGACCTCACCGCGCGTCACGGCCGGGCCAGCGGTGCGGTGTTCGGCACCTCCAACCGACAGGTCGGTTTGCACCCTTCGTCCGGTTATGCATGAAACAGGGGTACTCCGGTCCGTGCCCTCTACCCCGACGGAGCGTGAACAAACGAAAGTTCGCCCCTTTCCACTCCGTGATCTGCCTCACGGTCGCCATGAGTGCCGCCGAACGTCTCCTAGGGTGTGGCGCAGTGACTTCCGCAGACTCCTCCCCGTCCCCCACCGCATGGCGCACCTCGCTGGCACTCGCCGTGGTGTTCGTGATGCTGGCGACCACCGGCTGGACGGCGCTCCAGCAGCACGGCGAGCGCGGCACCGCGCGCGAGAGAGCCCTGTCGGCCTGGGAGAAGGGCCGGGTCGGCGCCCTCGACCTGCCGGACCCCGCCTCCTCGCACCGGGTGATCGCCGCGTTCTTCGCCTCGATCACCGCCGCGCAGCGCGTCCGACTCGCCGACCGGTACCCCCTGGTGGTGGGCAACCTCAACGGCGTCCCCCTGACCCTTCGCTACCGCGCCAACCGGCTGGCCGTGCTCCAGGCACGGGACACCGAGCGCCAGCGGCTGCGCGACGGCAGGCTCTCGCCCGACGGGCGGCAGCTGGCGAACCGGCGGATGCACCGCCTCCAGTCGATGGCGAACGGCGACCGCCACATACTCGCGTTCGATCCCACCGGCGGCGGACGCGCCGCCGAGGTCTTCGGTGACCTCGGCGGCGCCGAGCGCGTCTCGGTGGTCGTCCCCGGCGTCGACACGAACCTGCTGACGTTCGAGCGGACACAGCGCCGCTTCACCGCGCCGGTCGGCATGGCCAGGTCGCTGTACGACGCGGAGCGGGCGGCCTCCCCCCGTACCAGGACCGCCGTCATCGCCTGGGCCGACTACACGGCGCCCGCCGGGCTCGGCATGGACGCGGCGACCGGGAGGCTGGCCTCCGACGGCGCCCTGCGGCTCAACGCGCTCACCAGCGCGCTGCCCGGCGACTCCCGGGTCTCACTGATCTGCCACAGCTACGGCTCCGTGGTGTGCGGCGTGGCCGCCCGCCGGCTGCCCGCCCGGGTCACGGACGTGGCGGTCGCGGGCAGCCCCGGCATGCGCGTCGAGTCGGCGGGGCAGCTCGGCACCCACGCGCGGGTGTGGGCCATGCGCGACCAGGACGACTGGATCCAGGGCGTGCCGTATCTGGAGGTCGTCGGGCTCGGCCACGGTGCCGACCCGATGACACCGGCGTTCGGCGCGCGGGTGCTGTCCGCGCGGGGCGCGGTCGGTCACGGCGGCTATTTCGAGCCGGACACCGAGAGCCTGCGGAACTTCGCGGACATCGGGGTCGGTTCGTACCGCAACACCAGCTGCGCCGACGACGGCGACACCTGCCGGAGCTGAATCTCCGCCGCCGAAGTGACCGGACGCGCGTAGAACTCGGGACGCCGGGGTGGGCTCCGAGGGGCGACGTGCGGACTCCCGCCGCATACGATGAGGCACATGGGTGATGTGCTGGCCGGAATTCATGCCACCTGGGAGTTCGACAGCGACTCCGTGCTCATCCGCTTCGAACGGGGGATACGCACACCGAAGCTCTTCCAGGCACTGCGCGAACGGCGCGTACCGCACGAGGCGTTGACGTCGGTGACGCTCACCCCGGGCAGACGCGGGACGGTGGTCCTGCACGCCGAGCCCCGACCGGGCGCCGACCCCCTGATGGAGGCGGCGGCGGGCCAGCTCAAGGACACCTGCGACCCGTACCGGCTGGTGCTGCCCGCCGAGCGCGAGACGCTCGCGGAGTACTACGCGGACGAGTTGCGCGCCGCCCTCGCCGCGACCGCGCCGCCCGGCGAGCGGGAGCCGGCCGACCGCTGTCTGGTGGAGCCTCCGCCGGCGCCGCTGCGCTTCAAGGCGTACGACGGCAAGGCGTCCTTCGACGGGTCCAAGGTCTCCTTCCGCTGGTTCTGGACGGGCGCGTCGTCGGCGAAGTGGAAGGCGGGCGACCAGCGGTTCGCCGTCGACGAGCTGTGCGGGGTCGAATGGCGCTCCCCCGAGGTCTTCGACGGCTACCTGCGGCTGCTGCGCAGGGGCGCCCAGGAGCAGCCCGCACAGGCCGACCACGACCCGGCGGCGGTGGTCTTCGGCCTCGGTTACGGGCCGGTCCACGAGTCACTGCCGTTCGCGGCGGCGGTACTGGCCGCCGTACGGACATCGGGGCCCGCGCCCGCCACGGACGGCGGACCGGTCCCGGTGGCGGTGGCGGCGCCGGGCCGGCGCGACCCCGCCGACATCGCCGAACGGATCCGGCACCTCGGGGAGCTGCACGAGGCGGGGCTGGTGACGGACGACGAGTTCAGCGCGAAGAAGGCGGAGCTGCTCGCCGAGCTGTGACGCGCGTAGCGGGCCGACCCCCTACTGGGGTACGAGGCCGCGGGTGGCTCCCGGGTATGACGCCGCCGGCGGGCGGGCTGCATACGCTGAACGGGCCATGAGTACCGAAGACCCGCCCTCTCCCCCGGCGCCCCGCACCGCCCGCGCGTCGCTGCGCTCGCTGGGCAGCGCCCTGCGCACCCCGGCCGCGTCCACCGAGCCGCTGATGGCGCGCGCCGCGAAGCCCTGGCAGCGCTCCGTCCCGTACGTCGTCGCCCTGGGCTTCGCCGCCGCGCTGCTGCCCGTCACGGTGACCGTGCTCGTCCAGGACTACGGGCTGGCCGGCGGGTGGGCGGGATCACTCGCCACCGCGCAGGCCGCGCCGCTGCTGCTCGCCGTGACCCGGCCGCTCCAGGCCTGGTGGATCGTCTTCACGGCGGACGTCCTCGGCGCGGTGCTGCTGCTGACCGCGGCGGACGGCCTCGACGGCCGCTCCTGGCCGTGGACACCGATGGTGGTCGTCGGCTACCTCCTGCTGATGGTCTTCCTGGGCCTGCGCGAACCGCGCCGTACGCTGCTCGCCGTCTGGCTGGCGACCGGGGCGGCGGGGCTGGTCTTCGAGCTGGTCTCACAGGACCGCAGCGACGGCGTGCACCTGCTGCTGTTCGTACTGAGCGGGGTGATCCTGCTCGTCACGGGCGCCCTGCGGGAGCGCGGCGACGCCCAGCGCAGACTGGTGGAGCAGGAGACGATCAGCGAGGTCGAACGGGCGCAGCGCACACTGCTGGAGGAACGGGCCCGGATCGCACGCGAGTTGCACGACGT
Organism: Streptomyces sp. NPDC104581; assembly: GCF_055583685.1. Lineage (NCBI taxonomy): Bacteria > Bacillati > Actinomycetota > Actinomycetes > Kitasatosporales > Streptomycetaceae > Streptomyces > Streptomyces sp. NPDC104581. The sequence goes on along the minus strand of NZ_JBVJNN010000039.1, from coordinate 21,628 downwards.
GGTCGCCCACCACATGTCCGTGATCACGGTGCAGGCCGACTCGGCGCCGTACCGGATCGAAGGGCTTCCGGCGGCGGCGCGCGAGGAGTTCTCCACGATCGCCGCCGGGGCGCGGGAGTCGCTGACCGAGATGCGGCGGCTGCTGGCGGTGCTGCGCAGCGACGGCTCGGCGGCCGAACGCACGCCGCAGCCGGGGCTCGGGCGGGTGCAGCAGCTCGTCGAGGCGACGGTACGGGCCGGGGTGCCGGCCGAGTTGTCCCTCGCGGCGGACCCGGGCCCCGTCCCGCCGTCCGTGGACCTCTCCGCGTACCGCATCGTCCAGGAGGCCCTGTCCAATGTCGTACGGCACGCGCCCGGTGCCCCGACACGGGTCTCGGTGACCTCGGACGGCGACTGGCTGACCGTGCTGGTCGTCAACGGGCCCGCCGGCGCCCGCACCTCACCGCTGGAGACCTCCGGCACCGGTCACGGGCTGATCGGTATGCGCGAACGCGTACGGTTGACCGGCGGCACGCTGGACACGGGGCCGCTGCCGGACGGGGGGTTCCGGGTCGCGGCGAGGCTTCCGCTGACGCCGGGGGCCGTGCCGGATGCCGCCGCGCCCGGCCCGGCCGCCGTCACCGACCCGACCTCGAAGGACCTGTCTTGACCATCCGCGTGATCATCGTCGACGACCAGGCCATGGTGCGGGCGGGGTTCGCCGCGCTGCTGTCGGCGCAGGCCGACATCGACGTGGTCGGTGAGGCGCCGGACGGGCGCCGGGGCATCGAGGTCAGCCGCGGCACCCATCCCGACGTGGTCCTGATGGACGTCCGGATGCCGGAGATGGACGGCCTGGCGGCGGCCCGCGCGCTGCTGGAGCCGTCGGTGGGGGTGGTGCACCGGCCGAAGGTGCTGATGCTGACCACGTTCGACGTGGACGACTACGTGTACGAGGCACTGCGCGCGGGGGCGTCCGGATTCCTCCTCAAGGACGCGCCGCCGGCGGACCTGATCTCGGCGGTGCGCGTGGTCGCGGCGGGCGAGGCGCTGCTGGCGCCGTCCGTGACGCGGCGGCTGATCGCGGACTTCGCCCAGCAGCGGCCGGCACCGCGCAAGGACCGCTCGCTGCGGCTGAAGGGGCTGACGCCGCGCGAGACGGAGGTGCTCGAACTGATCGCGCGGGGTCTGTCGAACCAGGAGATCGCGCGGCGGCTGATCCTCGCGGAGCAGACGGTGAAGACGCACATCGGGCGGGTGCTGGCGAAGTTGGGGTTGCGGGACAGGGCGCAGGCGGTGATCTTCGCGTACGAGTCGGGGCTGGTGGCGCCGGGGGTTGATTGACGTTGCTGGCGGAGTGCGGGTGGTTGCGGGGCGCCGGTTGCGGGGTGCCGGTGGGGTGGGGTGGCCTCAATCGCCGGCCGGGCCGGGGTGTTGCGGGCCGGCGCCCGGGGCCGCTCCGGGGCCGGGGTGCCGCCCCTGCGGGCCGGGGCGGGGTGGCCTCAATCGCCGGCCGGGCTTCGGTGGTGCGGGCCGGTGCCCGGGTGCCGCTCCGGGGTCATGCCCGGACGGCGTGATTTACGGCGCGTGCACCGCTCGTTGGACCCGACGACCCGCCCTGTCCACGCGCCACAAATCAGCCCAAGTGTCCGACCACGCCCCCTGCGCGTCCCCCTTCCCCCCGCGGGAAGAGGGACGACCTGTCTCTGCGGGCGGCGGGAGGGGCACCGAGGATCGGTGACCACCGGAACCACCCGCGCGAGAGACGGCCCCGGGGCCGTGCGGTGTCACGACGCCGGGAAGCGGACTCGGAGGTCGACCATTAGGGATCACCCGCGGGAGGGGCCACCAGGGTCGGCCCCGTGCCGGCCTCGTGACGCCGCGGGAGCGGGACCGGGGGATCGGTGACCGTTGCGGGTGCCCTCACGGGGACCGGGGCCGGTGACCGCCGGAATCACCCCGCAGGAGGCGGCCCCGGGCCGTACCGGCCTCGTGGCGCCGTAGGAGCGGGACCCGGGGGCCGGTCCGGGGGCGGGTGCCTCACGAGGGCCGGGGTCGGTGACCGTCGCGGGTGACGGCGGGAGGGGGGCGGGGGCGCAGGAGGTGCGTGTTCGGACACTCAGGCTGATTTGTGGTGCGTGGACAGGGTGGGTCAGCGGGTCCAACGAACGGGGCACGCGCCGTAAATCACGCCGTCCGGACATGCACCTCCGGAGACCCCGCACCCCGACCCACACCCACAACCGCAACCCAAACCCCGCACCCCGCAGGGAGGACACCCGCAACCGCCACCCGCCGGGAGGGCACCCGCAAAGACCCCCCCGCAACGGAGGCGTACACCCCCTACCCCGGTAGCACCCACGACTTGGCCCCACAGTGTGACGCCCTCGCACCCGTCGGCTTCCTACCTTCCTCCCGCCACACCCCCGTGGCCACGACGAGGGAGACGCGAGATGCGCCGCTGCACAAGGACCTTGGCCGCCGTCGCACTGATGGCCACCCTGGTGTCCGGCACCGCCGGATCGGCCGCCGGGAGTGGGCAGCAGCCGGTCGACGGGCCACCGCCCGGCAGCGACGCCTGGCGGCACGACCGATCGCTCGGCCGCGCGCTGCCCGACCCGGAGACCGCGCCCCCCGCCCAAGTCGCCGCGTTCTTCGGCATGTTGAGCCCCGAACATCGGCGGCACCTCGCCGAGCGGCACCCCTCGGTCGTGGGGAACCTCGACGGCGCCCCCGTCGGACTCCGCTACCGCGCCAACCGGATCGCGCTCGCGAAGGACCCCCGCCACGCCCGTCTCGCCGCCCCCGGCCGGCAGATCCTCGCGTTCGACCCGCGCGGCCGGGGCACCGTCGCCGAGGTGTACGGGGATCTGCTGACGTCCCGTCATGTCGCCGTCGTGGTACCGGGTTCGGACATCGACGCCGGGACGTACGACCGGCCGGGCGACCCGTACGGCACCCCCGCCGGGATGGCCACGTCGCTGCGGACCGCGACCGGGGGGCGTACCGCCGTGGTGGCGTGGGCCGGTTACACGACACCCGTCGGCGTCGGGCTGGACGCCGCGACCGGGGAACTCGCCGAGGCGGGCGCGGAGCGGCTGGCCCGGTTCACGCGGGGGCTGGCCGCGCAGGAGGTCAGGACACCCGCGCTGTTCTGCCACAGCTACGGCTCGGTGGTGTGCGGGCTCGCCGCGTCGGAGGCGAAGGCGTCGGACATCGTGGTCCTGGGCTCTCCCGGCATGCGCGCCGCGAACGCCGCCGCGCTCGGCACCGAGGCCCGGGTGTGGGCGGCGAAGGACGCGTCGGACTGGATCTCCAGGGTGCCGAACGTGGAGTTCCTCGGCCTGGGCCACGGCGCGGACCCGGCGGCCGAGGGCTTCGGGGCGCGCAGGGTGCCCGCGCGGACCGCGCGGGGGCACACCGGTTACTTCGCCCCGGGCACGGACTCGTTGCGTGCGTTCGCCTCGATCGCCACGGGTGGTGACGTGCGATGAGGCTCGTGGAGAGGATCGAGGCGCGGACGCCCGCCTCCCGTGACCGCGCGATCGACGGTCTGCGCGCGCTGGCGCTGCTCGCGGTGCCGACGGGGCACTGGCTGCTGGGCGGATTCACCCTGGACGCGGGGGCGTTGCGCAACGCGAGCCCGCTGAGCACGTTCGGCTTCCTCGCGCCGGTGAGCTGGGTGCTTCAGCTGCTGGGCGTCTTCTTCCTGGTCGGCGGTTACGCGTCGGTGCTCTCGTACCGGCGCCGGGAGTCCTCCACGGCGGCCTGGCTCCGGCGGCGTGCCGCCCGGCTGGGGCGGCCGGTGCTGGGGGTGACGGCGGTGTGGGCGGTGCTGATCCCGGTGCTGTACGCGGCCGGTGTGCCGGGGACGACGCTGCGTACGGGCTCGACGCTGGTGGTGCAGCCGCTGTGGTTCGTGGGGGTGTACGTCGTGGTGACGGCGCTGACGCCGTACTGCGTGCGGGCGGCGGCGCGGCTGGGCGGGTGGGCGGCGGCGCCGTTGCTGGGGGTGGTGGCCGTCGTGGACGTGCTGAGGTACGGCCCGTACGGCGAGGCGGTGCCTCCGTGGCTGAGCGTGGTCAACATCCTGCCGGGCTGGCTGTTCGCGTATCAGCTGGGTGTGTCGTGGGGTGAGGGGCGGATCGGCCGGCGCGGGGCGCGGGCGCTGCTCGTGGGCGGCGGGGTGCTGTTCGCCGTTCTGCTGCTGGTCTTCCACTACCCGGCGTCGATGGTCGGGGTGCCCGGTGAGGCGCGGACCAATTCGCATCCGCCGTCGTTGCTGGTTCTGGCGCTGGCGGCGGCGCAGAGCGGTGCGGCGATCCTGCTGCGGGACCGGATCGCGGGTGTGCTGCGCAGGCCGGCGCTGTGGGCGCCGGTCGTGGTGATCAATCTGTCGGCGATGACGATCCTGTGCTGGCACCAGACGGCGATGCTCGCGGCGGCGGTGCCGGGCTCGTATCTGGGGGCGGTGCCGGGGCTGACGACGGCGCCGGATTCGTACGACTGGATTCTCGGCCGGTTGCTGTGGATGCCGCTGTTCGCGGTGCTGCTGGTGCTGATCGCCCGGTACGCGCGTGTCTTCGAGGCGCCGTGGCGGTCGGGGACACGGGCGGCGAGCAGCCGCCGGGCGGCGGCGGCGCTGCTGGCGGCGGGCTTCGCGGTGTACGCGCTGGCGTCGTGAGACGCCGCGCGGCTACTCGCGGGCGGACGCTGTCGCGGACATGTCCGGGTAGCGGTCGCCCGCGACCTGTCCGGCGATCGGCTCCAGGAGCGCGAGTTCCCCGGGGGTGAGGGTGATGCGGGTGGCTGCGGCGTTCTCCAGCAGGCGTGAGCGCTTGCGGGTGCCGGGAATCGGTACGACGGTCAGGCCGTGTTCCCGGGCGCGCTGCTGCACCCAGGCGAGCGCGATCTGGCCGGGCGTCGCGTCGTGCGCGGCGGCGACGGTGCGGACGGGTTCGAGGAGCGCGGCGTTGCGGTCCGCGTTGTCCCCGGTGAAGCGGGGCTGGGTGAGGCGGATGTCGGCGCCCTTCAGTTCCTTGTCGGCCCGGGTGAACGAGCCGGTCAGGAAGCCGCGTCCGAGCGGGGAGTACGGCACGACGGCGACGCCGAGTTCGGCGGCGACGGCCACGGCGCTCGTCTCGACGTCGCGGGAGAACAGCGACCACTCGGACTGGAGCGCGGTGATGGGGTGCACCGAGTGCGCCTCGCGCAGCTCCGCGCCGGTGACCTCGCTCAGGCCGAGGTACTTGACCTTGCCTTCGGAGACGAGTTCGGCCATCGCGCCGACGGATTCGGCGAACGGCACGGCGGGGTTGTGCCGGTGCATGTAGTAGAGGTCGATGACGTCGACGCCCAGGCGCCGCAGTGAGCCTTCGACGGCCTGCCTGATGTAGGAGGGTTCGTTGCGGATGCCGCGGTAGGCGGGGTCGTCGCCGCGCTCGATGCCGAACTTGGTGGCGAGGGTGATCTCGTCGCGGTGGGCGGCGACGAAGGGGGCGAGGAACGTCTCGTTGGCGCCGCGCCCGTAGGCGTCCGCGGTGTCGATGAGGGTGACGCCGGTCTCGACGGTCGCTTCGAGGGTGTCGCGGGAGGCGGTGTCGTCACTGTCGCCGTAGAACTCGCTGATGCCCATGGCGCCGAAGCCCTGGACGCCGACGGTGGGCCCGGCGGCGCCGAGCGTGACCGAGGTGATCTTCTCCGTGCTGGGGGTGTTCATGAGGCCCTTTCCGTGGCGGGGCGCGCACCGGCGTAGTAGTCGATCTTGTAGTCGAGTACGGCGAGGGTGTCGTGGAGTTCGGCGATCCGTGCGCGTACGTCGCGCCGGGTCCGCTCCAGCAGTTCCTGCCGCTGGTCGAAGGTGTGCTCGCCCTCCCGGACGAGTTCGGCGTAGCGGACCATGTCGGCGACCGGCATGCCGGTCAGACGCAGTTTGCCGACGAAGGCGAGCCAGTCGAGGTCCTGGTTGGAGAAGCGCCGCTGTCCGGTGTGGGACCGGTCGACGTGCGGCATGAGCCCGATGCGCTCGTACCAGCGCAGGGTGTGCGCGGTGAGGCCGGTGAAGGAGACGACTTCGCTGATCGTGTACTGGTCCCGTCCGGCGGGGCGCGGATGCGTCGGCGGGGCCGTTACGCAGATGTCCTCGGTGTCGGTGCGGACGGGGGTGCTCTCCATCAGCGTCATGCCTTCAACGTAGAACCCTGGAGTGCACTCGAAGCAAGTGCGACCCGTGACGATTTTCGGGCGTCGCCGTACCGGGGTCGGGTGCCGGACGTGGCCCCGTCTACGCTCGTGGCCATGGAGAGCCTGGCGTTGATCGAGAACTGGCCGGTGCCGGCCGCCGCGGCGGCCGTCGTACGGGCGGACGGCACGGTGAGCGGATCGCACGGTCCGGCGTCGCGCCGTTTTCCGCTGGCGTCGGTGACCAAACCGCTCGCCGCGTACGCGGTGCTCGTGGCGTACGAGGAGGGCGCGGTCGAGCTGGACGAGCCGGCCGGGCCCGAGGGCTCGACGGTGCGCCATCTGCTGGCGCACACCAGTGGGCTGGCCTACGACGAGCACCGGGTGACGGCCCCGCCCGGTACCCGGCGGCTGTACTCGAACGCGGGTTTCGAGGTGCTCGGGGACCATGTGACGAAGGCGACGGACATCCCGTTCGGCGAGTATCTGCGCCAGGCGGTCCTGGAGCCGCTGGGCATGACGTCGACCACCATGGGCGGTTCGCCCGCGAGGGACGGTGTCTCGACGGTGGACGATCTCGCCGCGTTCGCCGCGGAGCTCCAGGCGCCCCGGCTGCTGGACCCCCGTACGGTGCTGGAGGCGATGACGGTGGTGCATCCGGGGCTGTCGGGGATCCTGCCGGGTTACGGGCACCAGAAGTCCAACGACTGGGGTCTGGGCTTCGAGATCAGGGACTCCAAGTCGCCGCACTGGACGGGCGATTCGTCGTCGCCGCGTACGTTCGGCCACTTCGGTCAGTCGGGCACGTTCCTGTGGGTCGACCCGGACGCGGGCGCGGCGTGCGTGGCCCTGACCGACCGGGCCTTCGGCCCGTGGGCGATCGAGGCGTGGCCGCCGTTCACGGACGCGGTGCTGGCGGAGCTGCGGGCGGCACGCTAGGTCCTGTCCTCACACCGGAGTCCGGCTCACGGCACCCGGCACGCGCCCGCGCCGCGTTGCCGGACGTCGCACGAGCACGTCCCGTACGAGGGCGGTCCTCCGCCTCGCGGGCGCACGCACCGGACGCCGTGAGCCCCGCCCCGCGGGCGGACGACGCCGGTTCGAAGACGGGACCTGGGGCGGGTCCGCGGGGCCCCGCCCGTCCCGCCGTCAGGGCCCCAGTTCCCAGATCAGGGTCTCCGACGGGGTCTGCGCGGTCAGTTCGAGGCCGTCGGCGTCCGTGACGCGCGCCGAGTCGCCGGGGCCCAGTTCCACACCGGCCAGCACCACCACGCCCCGGACCACGTGCAGATACGCCCGCGCCGCGTCGGGCACCGCCGCCCGTTCGCCCTCCTGGAGGCGGCGTACGTGCAGCATCGCGCCGGCCTCGGGCAGCGCGTACGGCGTGGAGTCGGCGATGCCGCGCACGATCTCGTAGCGGGGGTCGCCGCCGGGCGCGAGCGGGGCGAGCCACATCTGGACGAAGACCAGCGGAGCCGCGCCGTCGTTGCGCTCCACGTGCCGCACGCCGCCGCCCGCGCCGAGCCGCTGGACGTCGCCGGGGCGTACCACCGTGGCGTTCCCGGCGGAGTCGCGGTGGGTGAGTTCCCCCTCGACGACCCAGGTGACGATCTCGGTGTGGCTGTGCGGGTGTTCGTCGAATCCCGCACCGGACGCGAGGTGTTCCTCGTTGCAGGCGATCACCGCGCCGAAGCGAAGGTTGTCGGGCTCGTAGAACTGCCCGAACGAGAAGGCGTGGAAGGACTCGATCCCGGTGGACGGGTCCCCGCCGGGATAGCGGTCGTCGGCGTACCGGACGGAAATCACGTCCCCACGGTAGACCCGCCCCGGCACGCGCCCGTCCGGATAAGGCAGTCTTGTCCCGTGCCTGAACCCGCGAACGAAGCCCATCCGCACCCCGCGACCCTGCGCCGACTGGAGAAGTCGGCCGGCCGGCTGGCCGCGAACGCGATCGCCCGCATGGACGAGAAGCTGCCGTGGTACCGGGCGATGCCTCCGGAGAACCGTTCCTGGATCGGTCTGGTGGCCCAGGCGGGGATCGCGGCCTTCACCGAGTGGTTCCGGCATCCGGAGACCCCGCAGGCCATCTCGACCGATGTGTTCGGCACCGCGCCGCGGGAGTTGACGCGGGCCATCACGCTGCGCCAGACCGTGGAGATGGTGCGGACCACCATCGAGGTGATGGAGTCGGCGATCGAGGAGGTCGCGGCGCCCGGTGATGTGTCGGTGCTGCGTGAGGCGCTGCTCGTGTACGCGCGGGAGATCGCCTTCGCCACGGCGCAGGTGTACGCGCAGGCGGCCGAGGCACGCGGTGCGTGGGACGCGCGGCTGGAGTCGCTGGTGGTGAACGCGGTGCTGTCGGGCGAGGCCGACGAGGGCGCGGTGTCGCGGGCCTCGGCGCTGGGCTGGAACTCGCCCGAGCATGTGTGCGTGCTGCTGGGCACGGCGCCCGACGGGGACAGCGAGCTGACGGTGGAGGCGATCCGGCGGGCGGCGCGGCACGCCAAGCTCCAGGTCCTCACGGGGGTGCTCGGGGACCGGCTGGTCGTCATCGCGGGCGGCAGCGACAATCCGCTCCAGGTCGCGAAGGCGCTGATCGGGCCGTACGCGGCGGGGCCGGTGGTGGCGGGTCCCGTGGTGCCCGACCTGCTGGCGGCCACGAGGTCGGCGCAGGCGGCGGCGGCCGGCCTGAAGGCGTGTTCGGCGTGGCAGGACGCGCCGCGTCCCGTACTGTCGGACGATCTCCTGCCGGAGCGCGCGATCGCGTCGGATCCTGCCGCGCGTGAGCAGTTGGTGGAGGAGATCTACAGACCGCTCGAAGAGGCGGGCTCGGCGCTGCTGGAGACTCTCAGCGTCTATCTGGAGCAGGCGAGCAGTCTGGAAGGCGCCGCCCGGATGCTGTTCGTGCACCCCAACACCGTGCGCTACCGGCTTCGACGTGTGACGGACGTCACCGGCTGGTCACCGTCCGACGTCCGTTCCGCTTTCACTCTGCGGATCGCGTTGATCTTGGGGCGGCTGGCCGACGGAGAATCGTCCTCATAGCTTTTTGTGGGACATCAACAATTCCCCCGACGGTTCTTCGTCCCTGTCCCCACGGGCGTCGGAGGCCGTCCGCAGGAGAGAGTGTGAGGGTGCTCGTACTCGTCGCTCCCGGCCAAGGCGCCCAGTCGCCCGGCTTCCTGACTCCCTGGCTCGACCTCCCCGGCGCCGAAGACCGGCTGCGGGCGTGGTCGGACGCCATCGACCTCGATCTGGTCCACTACGGCACGAAGGCCGACGCGGACGAGATCCGCGACACCGCCGTGGCCCAGCCGCTGCTGGTCGCGGCCGGTCTGCTGTCGTCCGGGGCCGTGCGCGGCCTGGTCGGCGACGGCGCGGGGATCGGCGCGGTCGCGGGGCACAGTGTCGGCGAGATCACCGCGGCCGTGTACGCGGGTGTGCTGAGCGAGGAGGCCGCGCTGGGCTTCGTCCGTACGCGCGGGCTGGCCATGGCCGAGGCGGCGGGCATCACGCCGACCGGTATGGCGGCGCTGCTCGGCGGCGACCCGGACGTGACCCTGCCGCATCTGGAGAAGCTCGGTCTGACGCCGGCGAACGTGAACGGCGCGGGCCAGATCGTGGCCGCGGGCACGCTGGAGCAGATCGCCGCGCTGGAGGCCGACAAGCCCGAGGGCGTACGGCGCGTGGTGGCCCTCAAGGTCGCGGGCGCCTTCCACACCGAGCACATGGCTCCGGCGGTGGCGAAGCTCGCGGAAGCGGCCGAAAAGCTCGACGTGTCAGACCCGGCGCTGCCGTACGTCTCCAACAAGGACGGGCAGACTGTGACCACGGGGGCCGAGGTCGTCGCGCGTCTGGTCGGCCAGGTCGCGAACCCGGTCCGCTGGGACCTGTGCATGGAGACGTTCAAGGAGCAGGGTGTGAGCGCGCTGATCGAGCTGTGCCCCGGTGGCACGCTGACCGGTATCGCCAAGCGCGCCCTGCCAGGGGTGCGGACCCTCGCGCTGAAGACCCCCGCCGACCTCGACGCCGCTCGCGAGATCGTCGCAGAGCGCGCTTCCTAAGGAGCCCGAGAGAGCATGGCGAAGATCAGGCCCGGCCAGGGCGCTCCGTACGCCCGCATCATGGGTGTCGGTGGCTACCGTCCGACGCGCGTGGTGCCCAACGAGGTGATCCTGGAGACGATCGACTCGTCCGACGAGTGGATCCGCTCCCGCTCCGGTATCGCGACCCGCCACTGGGCCTCCGACGAGGAGACCGTGGCGATGATGTCGATCGAGGCGTCCGGCAAGGCCGTCGCCGACGCCGGGATCACGCCGGAGCAGATCGGCGCCGTGATCGTGTCGACCGTCTCGCACTTCAAGCAGACACCGGCCGTCGCGACGGAGATCGCCGACCGGATCGGCGCGGGCAGGCCGGCCGCGTTCGACATCTCGGCCGGCTGCGCGGGCTTCGGTTACGGGCTGACGCTCGCCAAGGGCATGGTCGTCGAGGGCTCGGCGCGATACGTGCTGGTCATCGGTGTGGAGCGGCTGTCGGACCTCACCGACCTGGAGGACCGCGCCACGGCCTTCCTGTTCGGCGACGGCGCGGGCGCGGTCGTCGTCGGCCCGTCGGACGAGCCGCAGATCGGTCCGACGGTCTGGGGTTCCGAGGGCGACAAGTCCAACACGATCACGCAGACCGTGCCGTGGGACGACTACCGCCGCGGAACGGTCGAGAGGTTCCCCGCCCTCACGCAGGAGGGCCAGGCGGTCTTCCGCTGGGCCGTCTTCGAGATGGCGAAGATCGCCCAACAGGCCCTGGACGCGGCCGGGATCACCTCGGCGGACCTGGACGTCTTCATTCCGCACCAGGCCAATATGCGGATCATCGACTCGATGGTGAAGACTCTGAAGCTGCCGGAGCACGTCACGGTCGCCCGTGACGTGGAAACCACCGGCAACACCTCGGCCGCCTCGATCCCGCTCGCGATGGAGCGGCTCCTGGCGACCGGTCAGGCGAAGAGCGGTGACACCGCGCTCGTCATCGGCTTCGGGGCGGGTCTCGTGTACGCCGCGACGGTCGTTACCCTCCCCTAGGCACACCGGATCTTTCCGGACCGTGCTCGTACAAATCCCTCTGCTCAACGCTGAATATCGAAGGAGCGCCCACATGGCCGCCACTCAGGAAGAGATCGTCACCGGTCTTGCCGAGATCGTGAACGAGATCGCCGGTATCCCGGTCGAGGACGTCCAGCTGGACAAGTCCTTCACCGACGACCTGGACGTCGACTCGCTGTCCATGGTCGAGGTCGTCGTCGCCGCCGAGGAGCGCTTCGACGTGAAGATCCCGGACGACGACGTCAAGAACCTGAAGACCGTCGGCGACGCCGCCGACTACATCGCGAAGCACCAGGCCTGATCCAGGTCGCGCGGCTGACGCCACCCGGTGGTGGTGCCGTAGAAATTCCGCACCCTCTACACGTGGAGAAAGAATTCCAGTGAGCCCGACCAATCGCACCGTGGTCGTCACCGGTATCGGCGCAACCACACCGCTGGGTGGCGACAGCGCATCGACCTGGGAGGGCCTGCTCGCCGGCCGCTCCGGCGTCAAGCCCCTCGAAACCGAGCGGTTCGCCGACCTGCCGGTCCGGATCGCCGCGGTCGCCGCGGTCGATCCGGCCGACGTGCTGCCCCGCCCGCTCGCCCGCAAGCTGGACCGCTCGGCGCAGTTCGCGCTGATCGCGGCCCGTGAGGCGTGGGCCGACGCGGGCTACAAGGACAAGGCGGGCGAGGACGACTCCGTCGCCCCCGAACGTCTGGGTACGGTCATCGCCTCCGGCATCGGCGGCGTGACCACCCTGCTCGACCAGTACGACGTGCTGAAGGAGAAGGGCGTACGCCGCGTCTCCCCGCACACCGTGCCGATGCTGATGCCCAACGGTCCGTCCGCCAACGTCGGCCTGGAGGTGAACGCCCAGGCGGGCGTGCACACTCCGGTGTCGGCCTGCGCGTCGGGTGCCGAGGCCATCGGCTACGCCGTGGAGATGATCCGCACCGGCCGCGCCGATGTCGTGGTGGCGGGCGGTACGGAGGCGGCGATCCACCCGCTGCCGGTCGCCGCGTTCGCCAACATGATGGCGATGTCGAAGAACAACGAGACGCCCGAGAAGGCGTCCCGCCCGTACGACAAGGCCCGTGACGGCTTCGTCCTGGGTGAGGGCGCGGGTGTCGTGGTCCTGGAGTCCGCCGAGCACGCGGCCGCGCGTGGCGCGCGGGTCTACTGCGAGGTGCTGGGCCAGGGTCTGTCCGCCGACAGCCACCACATCGCCCAGCCGGAGCCGACCGGCCGCGGTGTCGCGGCGGCGATGCGGAACCTGCTGGACAACACCGGTATGAAGCCTTCGGAGGTCGTGCACCTGAACGCGCACGCCACCTCCACGCCGCAGGGCGACATCGCGGAGATCAAGGCGCTGCGCAGGGTCCTCGGCGACGACCTCGACCATGTCGCGGTCTCCGGTACGAAGTCGATGACCGGCCATCTGCTGGGCGGCGCCGGCGGTATCGAGACCGTGGCGACGGTGCTCGCGCTGTACAAGCGGCTGGCCCCGCCGACGATCAACGTCGACGACCTGGACGAGGAGGTCGACGCGGACATCGTGCGCGGTGAGCCGCGGGCGCTGCCCGAGGGCACGATCTCGGCGATCAACAACTCGTTCGGCTTCGGCGGCCACAACGTGGTGCTGGCGTTCCGCTCGGTCTGACCGTTCGTCCCCAGGCGGGGGGGGGGGGGGGGGGGGGGGGGGGGGGGGGGTTGGTGGGGGGGGGGGGGGGGTGTTTTCTCCCCCCCCGCCACACCCCACCTCTCCCCCCCCCCCCCCCCCCCCCCCCCCCCCCCCCGCCCCCCCCCCCCCCCCCCCCCCCGCCTGCGTGTGTCCGGCGCCTGCGTGTGCCAGGCGGCGGCTCAGGTGTCGAAGCTGGCGAAGTAGGTCGCCGCCATGTCCCGCGCGCCGTGCCCCATCTCCTCCGCGCGGGCGAAACGGTTCGCGCCCGCCTCGGCGACGTCCAGCCGGACTCCTTCCGCCTCCGCCGCCGAGACGATCAGCCGGGCGTCCTTGGCGGCCGTGGTGAGGGCGAAGCTCGGGGTGTAGTCGTCGTCGAGGATCGCCGCCGACTTGACGCGGAGATAACCGCAGTCGAGGCCGCCGCCCGCCACCGCGTCGAGGAAGGCGCGCGGGTCGACGCCCAGCCCCTTCGCCAGGGCCAGTGCCTCGGCCGTTCCGTGAGTGAGCGTCAGGACCCAGCTGTTGCAGACGAGTTTGAGTCTCGTCGCCGCTCCGGCCGCCCCGTCGTCGCCCACCCACACCGTGCGCTCGCCGACGGCCTCCAGGACGGACGCGAGGGTGTCACGCGCGGCCTCGGGGCCCGCGGCCAGCACGGTGAGCCTTCCCTGCTCGGCGGGGCCCCTGGTGCCCAGGACGGGCGCGTCGATGAAGACCAGTCCGTGCGCCCCGGCCAGCTCCGCGAGCGGGGCGAGCCCCTCCGGGCCGGCCGTCGTCGACTGGAGCCAGACGGTGCCGGACCGCAGCCCCGGTGCCGCCGCGGTCATCGCCTCCAGGACGGCGGGGCCGTCGTACAGCATCGTGAGGACGACGTCCGCGCCCCGTACGGCGTCCGCCGGACTGTCCGCGACGCGTGCCCCGTCGGCCGCCAGCGGCTCCGCCTTCGCGCGGGTACGGTTCCAGACCCGGACGGTGTGACCGGTCCGGCAGAGATTGCGGGCCATCGCGGCGCCCATGATGCCCGCGCCGAGGACGGCCACTTCGAGTTGATCAGCCATGTGCCCACGGTAGGGCGCGGGCGCGCGTTCCGTGGGGCGGGACGTGCGGCCGGGCTCACACGACCTGGTGCAGCCAGCGCACCGGGGCGCCCTCGCCCGCGTACCGGAAGGGCTCCAGTTCGTCGTCCCACGGCTTGCCGAGCAGCTTGGCGACCTCGGTCTCCAGCTGGGTCTCGCCGGTCAGTGAGCGGGCGAGTGCGGCGCGCAGCCGGTCCTCGGGGACCAGGATGTCGCCGTGCACGCCCGTCACGGCGTGGAAGATGCCCAGCTCGGGGGTGGCGCTGTAACGCTCGCCCTCGGCCGTGGCGCTGGGTTCGGCGGCCACCTCGAAGCGCAGCATCTGCCAGCCGCGCAGCGCGGAGGCGAGTTTGGAGGCGGTGGCCGCCTCGCCCCGCCAGGAGAACTCGGAGCGCCAGGTGCCCGGTGAGGCGGGCTGCTTGGTCCAGTCGAGCTGGACGCGCAGGCCGAGGACGCCCGCCACCGCCCATTCGACGTGGGGGCACATCGCACGCGGTGCGGAGTGCACGTACAGAACGCCACGTGTGGTCACCGGGACCTCCAGTGTGGTACGAGGATCGCCATTGCCCAGCGGCCTCAGTAAACATCATCGCGATGGAAAACCCGCAAAACGGACAGCATGTGACGGGGTGTGACGCGCCGGATCCGGAGAGCGTTGTTGACTCTGGTTCGACGCCTGAAAAGCTACCTTGCGCGGGGGCCACGGGGGTGCCGTACTGTCGGTCCCAGGCGCGATATACGCGAAGCTTTCACTCGCCAGGACGCCGCCGTACGCATGACGACGCCCACGCGGAGGGTTCGGACGATGCAGGAGAGCCCTCAGGGACACGGGCGACGCCTCGCCGGGCGCTCCCCCCGCCGCCGCACCCCGTACGCGGCGGTCGCCGCGTCCTGTGCGGGGCTGGTGGTCGCCGTGGCGGCCCTGGCGGGCTGCACGTCGTCGGACGACGCCGGTCCGGAGGGGAAGAAGGCGAAGGCGAGCCAGTCGCCGCCCCAGCCGATCTGGAACCGCAGTCCCGCCTCGATCGCCGCGGTGGGCGACTCGATCACACGTGGTTTCGACGCGTGCGGGGTGCTGAGCGACTGCCCCGAGGTGTCGTGGGCGACGGGCACCGACGACGGTGTGCGCAGCCTGGCGCTGCGGCTGCTCGGCAAGCCGGGCGCCGTGGAGCGCAGCTGGAACTACGCGCGCTCGGGCGCGTCCGTCGCCGCGCTGCCGGCGCAGATGGGGAAGGCGGCGGCCCACGAGCCGGATCTGGTCACGGTGATGATGGGGGCCAACGACGCGTGCAAGGACGAGGTGTCCCTGATGACGCCGGTGGACGAGTTCCGGACGTCGTTCGAGGAGTCGATGCGCCGACTGCGGGCGGAGTCTCCCAAAACGCATGTGTACGTGGCCAGTGTGCCCGATCTGAAGCGGCTCTGGTCCGAGGGCCGGGAGAATCCGCTGGGCCGGCAGATCTGGAAGCTGGGGATCTGCGCGTCGATGCTGGGCGATTCGCAGGACATGGGCGCCGAGGCGCGGCAGCGGCGGTCGACGGTGCAGTCGCGGGTGGTGGCGTACAACAAGGTGCTGAAGGAGGTGTGCGCGAAGGATCTGCGCTGCCGTCACGACGGCGGGGCGGTCTTCGACTTCCGGTTCACCGGTGAGCAGTTGAGCACGTGGGACTGGTTCCATCCGAGCAAGAACGGCCAGGGGAAGCTGGCCGACATCGCCTACCGCAACGTGGTGGCGGCGAAGCCCCCGGCGTAGGGTCGGCGACCGTGGACGAGTCGACGGTGAACGAGATGACGCCCGAGCCGGCCGGTTCGGCGCCCGACGGAACCGCGGTGCACCGCTGGACCCTTGAGCGGGCGGGTGTGCGGGTGAGGGTGCTGACCTACGGCGGGATCCTCCAGTCCGTCGAGGTGCCGGACCGCGAGGGGGCACCCGCGAACGTGGTGCTGGGCTTCGAGGACGTCGAGGGGTACGTCGGCTGTCCCTCCCCGTACTTCGGCGCGCTGATCGGGCGGTACGCGAACCGGATCGCGGGTGGTGCGTTCACCCTCGACGGGCGTACGTACCGGCTGCCGCGCAACAACGGCCGCAACTGTCTGCACGGCGGGGAGCGCGGCTTCGACAAGCGGGTGTGGGACGCGGAGCCCGCGGCGGACGGGCACGGTGTGCGGCTGTCGCTGGTGAGCCCGGACGGCGAGGAGGGGTTTCCGGGGCGGGTGGAGGTCTCGGCGACGTACGCGCTGGACGCGGCGGGGGCCCTGCGGATCGGCTACCGGGCGGTGACGGACGCGCCGACGGTGCTGAACCTGACGAATCACTCGTACTGGAATCTGGGCGGCGCGGGCGGTGGCGGCGCGGCGGGACACGTGCTGCGGATCGCGGCCGGTCACATCACGCCGCTGGACGGCGACTCGGTGCCGACGGGCCCACCGGTGCCGGTCGACGGGACGCGTTTCGACTTCCGTGAGCCGCGCAAGGTGGGTTCGGGTTACGACCACAACTTCGTGCTGGACCAGGGGGGTTCGGTGGCGGCGGAGCTGTACGACCCGGCGTCGGGGCGGCTGTTGACGGTGACGACGACCGAACCGGGCATGCAGTTGTACACCGGTGACCACTTCGACGCGGGGCCGTTCGGGCCGGGCGAGGGCATCGCGCTGGAGACCCAGCACTTCCCGGACTCGCCGAACCGGCCGGACTTCCCGAGCACGGTGCTGCGGCCCGGTGAGGAGTTCACCTCGGAGACGGTGTACGGGTTCGGCGTGGTGTAGGGGTGTCGCGGTCGCCGGGCTCCTGCCGAGCCCGGCGACCGGGGGACGGACCGGTTACCGCTCGACCGTCGCGGTCAGCCGGCGGTCCGTCAGAGAGCGGCCCGCCTCGATCTCGTACGTGCCGGGGACGGTCGTCCACGCGTTCTCGTGCTCGTCCCAGATCTGGTAGGCGCGTGGCCTCAGCGGGACGGTCACCTCGACGCTCTCACCCGGCCCCGCCTCGGCGGAGGCGAAGCCCGCCAGCCAGCGCGTCGGGCGCTCGGGGGTCCCCGGCGCGGCACCGGGCGCGGGGGCGAGGTAGATCTGCACGGTCTCGCGGCCGGGCCGCGCCCCGGTGTTGCGCAGCCGTACGGTGGCGTTGTCCGCGGTGGCGCGGAGGGTCTCGTACTCCCAGTCGGTGTAGCCGAGGCCGTGTCCGAAGGGGTACGCGGGCGCGGTGCCGGTCCGCTCCCAGGCGCGGTAGCCGATGAACACGCCCTCGGTGTAGTGGAGTTCGCCGTCGGAGGGTGTGGTGTCGCGGACGGGGACGTCGGTCAGGGCGACCGGCCAGGTGGTGGTGAGCCGGCCGCCGGGCTCCTCGGCTCCGGTGAGGACGTCGGCGAGGGCGGCGCCGCCCTCCTGGCCGGGGAACCAGCTGAGCAGTACGGCGGCGACGTCGTCGCGCCACGGCAGTTCGACCGGTGAGCCGGTGTTGACGACCACGACGGTGTTCGGGTTGACGGCGGCGACGGCCGCGACGAGCGCGTTCTGGTGGCCGGGCAGTTCGAGGCTCGTACGGTCGAAGCCCTCCGACTCGACGGCTGTGGTGGTGGCGACCACGACGACGGCGGTGTCCGCGGTCCTGGCGGCCTCGACGGCCTCGGCGATCAGCTCCCGGGGGTCGCGTCGCGGGCCGAGGTGGAGCAGTGAGAAGGCGACCGCGTCCATCGGGGCGCCGGGCAGCCTGGGCACGGTGAGGCGCAGCGAGACATCGACCGTCTCGCCCTCGGTGAGGGTGACTCGGCCGCGTTCCAGGCGCTCGCCGAAGAACGCGTTGAACGGGTCGGTTCCGGCGCCGAGGCGTTCCTCGCCCTCCCAGACCTTCTCGCCGCCGACGGTGAGGACGAGGGGGCCGATGCCGCGGGTGCCGAAGGTGTGGTCGCCGCTCTCGCGCGGGGTGAAGGTGCCGGTGAACTCGACGGTGTGCAGCTCGTCGTAGCGGACGCCGTCGGGCAGGTCGGCGCCGACCCACTGGACCATGCCGGAGGGGATGCCGGTGGTGCCCAGCACCCGTCCGTCGGCGGCGCGGCAGACGGCGCGCAGCTCGAACCCTTTCGAGGCGACGCCGAGTTGGTCGCTGGGGTCGGCGCCGACGCGGTAGCTGAGCGCGCCTTCGGGGAGGGCGGCGGTGAGGCCGTCGAGCGGGGCGACGACATGCGGCGGGAAGACGGTGGCCGATCCGCCGCCGAGGATGCGGGCGTCGCGGGCGGCGGCGCCGCTGAGTGCGACGGTGCGGGTCCTGGCCGGGTCGAGGGGCAGGACGGGGTGGCCGTCGCGTACCTCGTTGCGTACGAGGACGAAGGAGCGGCGCGCCACCTCGCGGGCCAGCGCGTCGCCGTCGACGGGTGCGGGGAGAGCGGACGGGGCGACCACGGCGGGGGCGTCGTCGAGGACGCCGACGCGGGCCGCGAGCCTCAGTACGTTGCGTACGGCGTCGTCGACGAGGGATTCCCCGACCTCGCCGGCCCGGACGGCGGCGGCGAGCGCCCGGCCGTAGACGGTCTTGGGGCCGGGCATCGCGACGTCGAGGCCGCCTAGGAGGGCGCCGGTGGTGGAGCGGGCGGCCAGCCAGTCGGAGACGATGAAGCCGTCGAATCCCCATTCGCCGCGCAGGACTTCGTTCTGGAGATGGCGGTGCTCGGTCATCGAGTCGCCGTTGACCTGGTTGTACGCGGCCATGATGCCCCAGGGATGGGCGTTCTTGACGATGGCCTCGAAGGGGGCGAGGTAGAGCTCGCGCAGCGGGCGCGGGGCGACGATGTTGTCGACGGTGAAGCGGTCGGTCTCGGCGTCGTTGGCGACGAAGTGCTTGACGGTCGTGCCGACGCCGCCGTCCTGGACACCGAGGACGTAGCCGGTGCCGATCTCGCCGGTGAGGTAGGGGTCTTCGCTGTACGCCTCGAAGTGCCGTCCGCCGAGCGGGGAGCGGTGCAGATTGACGGTGGGCGCGAGGAGGACGTGCACGCCCTTGCGGCGGGCCTCCTGTGCCAGCAGCCTGCCTGCCCTGCGGGCCAGTCCGGGGTCCCAGGTGGCGGCGAGCGCGGTGGGCGAGGGCAGCGCGACGGACGGGTCGTCGGCGGTCCAGCGCACGCCCCTGACGCCGATCGGGCCGTCGGACATGACGAGGGAGGCGAGGCCGATCTCCGGGAGCGCGGGCAGCGACCAGTTGTCCTGCCCCGCCAGCAGCCGCGCCTTGTCGTCCAGTTCCAGCTTGCCGAGCGCCGCCTCGACGGCCGCTTCGCGTGCTTGGTCGGCCCGGGTGATGGGTGCGCCGGTCACGGCGGTACCTCCTCGTCAGTGCCCTGCGTCGTGCGGACGGTTACATGGTGGCCCCCGATTCTGTAGCCGGGTAGGCTTCGTTACCGGTTTGTTACTCGTGTACGGTCCGGGCAACGGTCGGTGAGCGGCCAGGTGCGAGGCGAGAGGACCCGGTTGGATGGCGAGGCCCAGAGGCGTGGAGCGACGGGCGGAGATTCTCCGCGCCACCATCGAGGTGATCGCCGAACGCGGCTACCGCGGTGCGACGTTGGGCGCGGTGGCCGAACGGGTGGGTCTCACCCAGCAGGGGCTGCTCCACTACTTCCCCACGAAGGAGGCGCTGCTGCTCGCCGTCATGGACGAGCGCGACCAGTGGGACACCGGTGGCGGCAGCCGCGGCGCGGACGGCTGGCGGCTAGAGCTGCTGACGTCGATGGTCGACTACAACGCGATGCGGCCGGGCATCGTGCAGACGTTCTCGGCGCTCCTCGGCGAGAGCGTGACGGAGGGTCACCCAGCCGGGGAGTTCTTCACCCGGCGGTACGTCCAGGTGCGGGGGAACATGGCGGGCGTACTGCGCGACGAGTTCGGCGACCGGCTGCCGAGCGGGCTCACGCCCGAGCAGACGGCGCCGCTGCTGGTGGCCGTCATGGACGGGCTCCAGTACCAGTGGCTGCTGGCGCCCGAGTCGGTGGACATGGGAGAGGCGTTCCGGGCGTTCGTCACGCTGCTGCGGGGCGGGGCGGAGGGGCCCGGGAGATAAGGGGTGTCTGTCGTCGCCGGGCCGGCCGGGAGGCGCGGGGCGCGGCGGGTGCCGTAGCCAGGGGCGGGGTGCGGAGGTGATACTTCCGCCACCCGAAGGAAGGACTCCCGTGAGACTCGTGCGCACCACAGGCAACACAGCCGGCCGGCTCGGCCTCGTTCTGCTCGCGTCGGCCGCGCTCGTGGCGGTGGCGCCTCCCCCGCACGCCGCGGCAGGCAGCGGAGCCGTCGCCCGCGCGGCGTCCGACGCCGCGCCGGCGGTCACCGTCGAGGAGGCGCGGCTCGACAGGGACGTACCCCGGCGGATACTCGCCGAAAGCGGCTTCGACGAGGTCGCCCCGGCGTTCGCGGCCGCACTGCGCGGCGCGGACTCCTACCCGCGGGCGGAGCGCGCCGCCGTACGGCACGGCGAACGGCTGTGGCAGCGCGCGGTGGACCGCGCGCAGGGGCGGGGCCCGGCGGGCGGTGAGCTGAGCCGTGACGACGACCGGCCGCTGTACTGGGCGCGGCTGGCCATGACCCGTGAACTGCGCGCCTGGCACGCGGAGTCGGGGCTGTCCGAGGCGGCGGGCACACGGCTGCTGGAACGGCTGGAGAGCGCGTCGCGCGGGCAGGAATCGCTGGCGCTCGGCGGCGGCCGGGACAAGGGTCTCAAGCGGATCGTGGTGACCGGCTTCGACCCCTTCACACTGGACCGGGACATCCGTATCAGCAACCCGTCCGGGGCGGTCGCGCTCGCCCTGGACGGCACGGTGATCCGTACGGCCGACGGACCCGCACGCGTCGAGACGGCCGTCTTCCCGGTGCGCTGGGGGGACTTCGCCGACGGCACGGTCGAACGCGCCCTGCGCCGCGCGCTGCCGCGCGCCGATCTGTTCGTGACGGTGAGTCAGGGACGGGTGGGCCGCATCGATGTCGAGCGGTACAACGGCGCGTGGCGCGGCGGCTTCGGCGACAACGAGAACGTGTCCGAGACCGGGCTCGTCCCGGTGAAGGACCCGGCCACCCAGCCGCAGTGGACGCGGACGAGCCTCCCCTACGCGGACATCGTCGCCGCCGACACGGGGCGCTTCCCGGTGTACGACAACACGTCGGTCACCGAGATCCCGGCGGGCGGCACCACGCCGGTCGTCCGGCCCGAGGGACCGACACCCGGATCGGCGGCCCGTGCGGGCGGCGGCGGGGACTATCTGTCGAACGAGATCGCGTACCGGGCGACGCTGCTGCGCGACCGGCTCGGGCTGGACATCCCGGGCGGCCATGTCCACACGCCGGTGCTCCAGTTCGGGCCGGGCAACACCGATCCGGCGACGGGTTCGGTGACGGACCCGGTCTTCGTCCAGAACAGGCTGGACATCACGGAGCAGTTGCGGGCGATCGTCCGGGTGGCGGCGGAGGAGTCCTAGGTCGTGTCTTCGAAGTCCCGCCCGGCCCGGGACGCCTGGCGCGGCGCATCGCCGCGTGGTCGGAGTCGGCCGGGTACGCCCGGTGCGAGACCGGTCCTCCGTCTCGCGACGCACCGCGCCGGCCGCCGCGGGCCCCGCCCTGCGGGCGGACGGCGCCACGTCGAAGACACGACCCAGGG
>NZ_JBVJNN010000038.1:0-69771 GCF_055583685.1 Streptomyces sp. NPDC104581 | reverse complement strand
GTACTGCAGGGGGGACCCTGTGGGAGAGTAGGACGCCGCCGAACAATCTTTGGGGAATGCCCCGCACCTGTTGGTGCGGGGCATTCCTGCGTTCAAGAACAGCACCCCAACAAACCCCACGGCATCCGCCGGCGGTCCCGCCGGGTAGGGTCAGGGGGCATCGTAGGTACATCCCCGCACAGGAGGCCCCCGGGTGGAGGTTCAGGAGACCCGCGTCCAGACGGATCGGGTGTTCACCATCCCCAACATCCTGAGCATGGCTCGCCTCTTGGGCGTACCGCTCTTCCTGTGGCTCATCCTCCGTCCGGAGTTCGGCGGGCCGAACAGCGACGGCTGGGCACTGCTCGTACTGATGCTCAGCGGGGTGACCGACTATCTCGACGGTCACCTCGCCCGTCGCTGGAACCAGATCAGCAATCTCGGGCGCCTTCTGGACCCGGCTGCCGACCGCCTGTACATCCTCTCCACCCTCGTCGGCCTCACCTGGCGCGAGATCCTGCCCCTCTGGCTGACCGCGGCTCTCCTGGCCCGTGAGCTGATGCTCCTGGTGATGGTGGGAATCCTCCGCAGGCACGGCTATCCGCCTCCCCAGGTGAACTTCCTGGGAAAGGCGGCTACCTTCAACTTGATGTACGCGTTCCCGTTGCTGCTGCTCAGTGACGGCAACGGATGGCTCGCAGCACTTGCCGAAGTTTTCGGATGGGCGTTCGCTGGATGGGGTACAACTCTGTATTGGTGGGCAGGGATCCTCTACGTGGTCCAGGTCCGCCGACTCGTCAGAGCGGACAGAGTGGCCGATTGAGCTCGTCGATGTGGTGCCGTGCAGAGTCGCCGGCCCGCACCTGATACCTGCCATGCGGCCTGTTCAGATGGGTGACGTCGGCGAGACCGTCTTTTCAAGGAGGACGCTTCCGACATGAAGGCAGTCGTGATGGCTGGTGGCGAAGGCACACGTCTTCGTCCCATGACCTCGAGCATGCCCAAGCCGTTGCTGCCGGTGGCAAATCGGCCGATCATGGAGCATGTGCTGCGTTTGCTCAAGCGGCACGGGCTCAGTGAGACCGTTGTCACCGTTCAGTTTCTCGCCTCTCTCGTGAAGAACTATTTCGGCGACGGCGAAGAGCTCGGAATGGAGCTCACCTATGCCAATGAGGAGAAGCCGCTCGGCACTGCGGGGAGTGTGAAGAACGCCGAAGAGGCGCTCAAGGACGATGCTTTTCTCGTCATTTCCGGTGACGCCCTCACCGACTTCGACCTCACGGACCTCATCGCCTTCCACAAGGAGAAGGGCGCACTGGTCACGGTGTGTCTGACGCGTGTACCGAATCCACTGGAGTTCGGCATCACGATCGTGGACGAGGAGGGCAAGGTCGAGCGCTTCCTGGAGAAGCCCACCTGGGGTCAGGTGTTCTCGGACACGGTGAACACCGGTATCTATGTGATGGAGCCCGAGGTCTTCGACTATGTCGAGGCCGACACCTCGGTCGACTGGTCGGGCGAGGTCTTCCCCCAGCTCATGAAGGAGGGCAAGCCCGTCTACGGCTATATCGCCGAGGGCTACTGGGAGGACGTCGGGACGCACGAGAGCTATGTGAAGGCCCAGGCCGATGTCCTGGAGGGGAAGGTCGACGTCGATCTCGACGGGTTCGAGATCTCCCCGGGAGTGTGGGTGGCCGAGGGGGCCGAGGTCCATCCGGACGCCGTTCTCCGCGGTCCGCTCTACATCGGTGACTACGCCAAGGTCGAGGCGGACGCCGAGATTCGCGAGCACACCGTCATCGGGTCCAACGTGGTCGTCAAGTCCGGGGCCTTTCTCCACCGGGCCGTCGTCCACGACAACGTGTACATCGGGCAGCACAGCAATCTGCGTGGCTGCGTGATCGGCAAGAACACCGACATCATGCGGGCCTCCCGGATCGAGGACGGCGCGGTCATCGGCGACGAGTGTCTCGTCGGCGAGGAATCCATCATCCAGGGCAATGTCCGGGTGTATCCGTTCAAGACGATCGAGGCCGGCGCGTTCGTCAACACCTCGGTGATCTGGGAGTCCCGGGGACAGGCGCATCTCTTCGGCGCACGCGGTGTCTCCGGAATCCTCAACGTCGAGATCACGCCCGAGCTGGCCGTCCGGCTGGCGGGCGCGTACGCGACGACTCTGAAGAAGGGCTCCACGGTCACCACGGCGCGCGACCACTCGCGAGGTGCGCGTGCTCTGAAGCGGGCCGTGATCTCCGCGCTCCAGGCCAGCGCCATCGACGTACGGGACCTGGAGAACGTCCCCCTGCCCGTCGCCCGCCAGCAGACGGGGCGGGGCAGTGCCGGAGGCATCATGATCCGGACGACGCCGGGTGTGCCCGACTCCGTCGACATCATGTTCTTCGACGAGCGGGGCGCCGACCTCTCGCAGGGCGGGCAGCGCAAGCTGGACCGCGTCTACGCGAGGCAGGAGTACCGCAGGGCCTTCCCCGGTGAGATCGGGGACCTGCACTTCCCGGCGAGCGTCTTCGACTCGTACACCGGCTCACTGCTCAGGAACGTCGACACGTCCGGGATCGCCGAGGCCGATCTCAAGGTCGTCGTCGACGCGTCCAACGGAAGCGCCGGCCTCGTTCTGCCGAGTCTCCTCGGACGGCTCGGGGTCGACGCCCTGACCATCAACCCGGGCCTCGACGAGGCGCGTCCCACGGAGACCGTCGAGTCGCGCAGGTCCGGTCTGGTGAGGCTGGGCGAGATCGTGGCCTCGGCGCGGGCGTCGTTCGGTGTGCGGTTCGACCCCGTGGGTGAGCGGCTGTCGCTCGTCGACGAGCGCGGCCGGATCATCGAGGACGACCGTGCCCTGCTGGTGCTGCTCGACCTGGTCGCCGCCGAGCGCCGCAGCGGGCGCGTGGCGCTGCCCGTGACGACCACCAGGATCGCCGAGCAGGTCGCCGCCTACCACGGGACGCAGGTCGAGTGGACGACCACGTCGCCCGACGATCTGACACGCGTGGGCCGCGAGGATGCCACGATCTTCGGCGGCGACGGTCGCGGGGCTTTCATCGTTCCCGAGTTCAGCAGTCTCCTCGACGGCACGGCGGCCTTCGTGCGGCTGCTGGGTCTGGTCGCGCGTACGCAGCTCACGCTCAGCCAGATCGACGCCCGCATTCCCCGCGCCCATGTGCTGCGCAGGGACCTGGCGACCCCCTGGGCCGTCAAGGGGCTGGTGATGCGGCGGGTCGTCGAGGCGGCCGGTGACCGGGACGTCGACACGACCGACGGGGTCAGGGTCGTGGAGGCCGACGGACGGTGGGTGATGGTGCTTCCCGCGCCCGCCGAGGCCGTCACTCATCTGTGGGCCGAGGGGCCGGATGACGCCTCTGCCCAGGCGCTGCTCGACGAGTGGTCGGCGGTCGTGGACAGCGCAGGTCAGTGACCTGATGACGGTGTGCCGGAGGCGGGCGGTCCGCGCCCTCCGGCACACCGGTGGGGCCATTCGGTGGTAGCGCCCGCGCCGTGCGACGATGTGCGGCATGCCGCAGCAGCCACCCGTTCGGAGCACACCGTCGCCACCCCGGCGTCCCGACGCGTCCATGTCGCTGCTGAACAACGTGATGGACCACAGCCTGGACGACGGTTACGCCGAGGCCGCGGCCCGCAGGGACGCGGAGGACGGCGGGCTGCCCCGTACGCTCCGGTCGAAGCTGGGCCTGGCCGCGGGGCTCGTACTGGCGGCCCTGGTGGTCACCGTGGGCGCGGCGGAGGCGCGTATCGACGCGCCGGTCGTGGCCAAGGAGCGGGAAGAGCTGATCGACCGGATCGACGCCGAGACGGCCACCGCGGACACCCTCGAACGCACGGTGGACAAGCTGCGTGACGAGGTGGGCGCCCAGCAGCGCGAGGCGCTGCGTGACCACGGGGGTGAGCAGGGCGAGCTGGTGGCCCTGCTGTCGGGGGCCACGGAGGTCGAGGGGCCGGGCGTGAAGCTGGTCGTCGACGACGCGAAGACCGCCGACGAGAGTGCGGGCGGCCCCCGCGAGAGCACCAACTTCTCGGACAACGGCCGGGTCAGGGACCGGGACATGCAGCAGATCGTCAACGGTCTGTGGGAGTCCGGCGCCGAGGCGGTGTCCATCAACGGCCAGCGTCTGACGGCACTTTCGGCGATCAGGGCCGCCGGTGAGGCCATACTGGTCGACAACAAGCCGCTGGTGCCGCCGTACACGGTGCTGGCCGTGGGGGACGGGAAGAATCTGAGCACCGCTTTCCAGGACAGTGCCGACGGGCAGTACCTGCACTCGCTGCGGGAGAACTTCGGTGTCCGCACCAGCATTTCCGACCAGGAGACGGTGCGCCTTCCTGCCGCGCCGAGCCTGATCGTACGTACAGCAGAGCCGAAGGCCGCCGACCCGGGGAAGGGCGACGGAGGGGCCGCGGCAGACACAGGGAAGGGCACATCGTGATCGCGGTACTTGGCCTCGTCGTGGGAGTCGTGGTCGGACTGTTGGTACGACCCGAGGTGCCGGCGGTGGTCGAGCCCTATCTGCCGATCGCCGTCGTCGCCGCACTCGACGCGGTCTTCGGGGGGCTTCGGGCCATGCTCGACGGGATCTTCGTCGACAAGGTCTTCGTGGTGTCGTTCCTGTCGAACGTGGTGGTGGCGGCGCTCATCGTCTTCCTCGGTGACAAGCTCGGTGTCGGCGCGCAGCTGTCCACCGGTGTGGTCGTCGTGTTCGGTATCCGGATCTTCTCCAACGCTGCCGCGATCCGCCGGCACGTCTTCCGGGCGTGAGGCCGGTGAACAGCGAGCAGACTCCCCCGCCGCCCTCCGCGCCCCCTCAGCTGACGGGTCGTCAGCGGCTGGCCGCCGGACTGTGGCCGCCGCGGGTCACCAGGGCCCAGCTGATCGTCGCCGTCCTGCTGTTCGTGCTGGGACTCGGTCTCGCCATCCAGGTCAGGTCGACCAACGACGACAGCGCGCTGCGCGGCGCGCGCCAGGAGGACCTCGTACGGATCCTGGACGAGCTCGACGGCCGCACCGAGCGGCTGGAGGACGAGAAGCAGCGGCTGGACGACCAGCAGACGGAGCTGGAGACCAGTTCCGACCAGGCCGAGGAGGCGCGTAAGCAGACGCGGGAGAAGGAGCAGCAGCTCGGCATCCTGGCCGGTACGGTCGCCGCCCAGGGCCCTGGCATCACGCTGACCGTCCAGGACCACGGCGACAGCATCGACTCCGACATGCTGCTCGACGCGATCCAGGAACTGCGGGCGGCCGGCGCCGAGGCGATCCAGGTCAACGGGGTCCGGGTGGTGGCGGCGACGTACCTCTCCGGCAGTGACGGTGACATCGAGGTGGACGGAAAGCGGATCAGCGCCCCGTACCGTTTCAAGGTGATCGGCAAACCACAGGATCTGGAGCCGGCGCTCAACATCCCCGGAGGTGTGGTGCAGACGCTGGAGAAGGAGCAGGCCACGGCCACGGTCGCGGCGGCGGACGAGATCGTCGTCGACGCCTTGCGACCCGCGCAGCGGCCTGACTACGCTCGGTCGTCGTCGTGATGCGGCCGGGGTGCATGCGGACCGGGGGACGAGGGCAGGAGGTTCCGGGGGGTCGGCGCACATTCCGTGTGGTGCGTGGTGGAAACTGTCTGATGGTCACGGACGTTGTGAAGATGTCCGAGTCGGCAGGTGTGTTCATTCAGGGTTCGTCCTGCCCCACGGGCGGGTCTGTTGAGGTCAAGGGGAATCGCCCGTGAAGTTGTTTGGAAAGTTGTTCGGCAGGAGTGCGCGCGAGGACGGCGGCAACGCCAGGCATCGCGCACCGCGCCACGGCCAGGACGGGGAGCAGGGCGGCGAGCGTCCGCTCTTCCGTGACGAGGTGGGCGCCCCCGGTGGGGACAATTCGGGCGGTCAGGGCGCGTCGTCTGTTGACCCCGCGAACCCGGGCGGCATAGGTTTCGGTGGACCATCAACCTCAAGTACGGGTGGAGGGTTTCCCCCCGGTCAGGAGGGTCCGGCCATGTCGGCCTTGCCGGTTTGCACGAGGTGCGGGCACCGCAACACCCAGGACAGTCGGTTCTGCTCCAACTGCGGTGCGCCGCTGAGGGCGGGTACGCCCGCGGAGCGCCCGTCGGAGACGACTTCGACCATCTCCATCTCGGGCCTCGAGGCGTACGAGGCGGAGGCGACCGGTCAGACGGCCGTTCCCTCGCTCTCGCCGGAGGCCCAGGCCGCGGTGGACGCGCTTCCGCTCGGTTCCGCGCTGCTGGTGGTGCGCCGGGGCCCCAACTCGGGCAGCCGGTTCCTGCTGGACGGCGATCTGACGACCGCCGGAAGGCACCCGCAGAGCGACATCTTCCTCGACGACGTCACCGTGTCCCGGCGGCATGTCGAGTTCCGCAGGAGCCCCGAGGGTCACTTCACGGTCTCCGACGTCGGCAGTCTCAACGGCACGTACGTCAACCGGGAGCGGATCGACGCCGTGGCCGTGTCGAACGGCGACGAGGTCCAGATCGGCAAGTACCGGCTGGTCTTCTACGCGAGCCAGCGGGGCGTGTGACCCTTCAGGGAAGGTCCATGCTGCGACCGCCTACGGGCGGTGCCGGTCACGGCACCGCCCCCACGGGTGACCGCCTGGTCAGCATCGGCATGGTGCTGACCCAGCTCAGGGACGAGTTCCCCGAGGTCACCATCTCCAAGATCCGGTTCCTGGAGTCCGAGGGTCTCGTCGAGCCCCGGCGTACCCCGTCGGGGTACCGGAAGTTCGGGCCCGAGGACATCGAGCGCCTCACCCAGGTCCTGCGCATGCAGCGGGACCACTATCTGCCGCTCAAGGTCATCAGGGAGCATCTCGACGCCGTCTCGCGAGGGGACAGGCCCCCGCTGCCCGCACAGGGCTCCCAGGGCGCCCAGGGCGAGCTCCTGGGCTCCGCGTGGGACGCGGAGCCCGAGGTGCCCACCGCCCCGACGATCGGCCGTGCGGAGCTGCTGGCGGCCACCGACGCGGGCGAGAGCGACCTCGACGAGTGGGAGGCGTACGGCCTCATCGCCCCGATGGCGGATGGCGGCTACGACTCCGAGACCGTCACGGTGGCGAAAATTGTCGCGGAACTCGGCAGATTCGGCCTGGAACCACGGCATCTGCGAGCGGTGAAAGCGGCCGCCGACCGGGAGGCCGGCCTGGTCGAGCAGGTCGTCGCTCCCCTGCGCCGCCACCGTAATCCGCAGACCAGGGCCCATGCGGAGGCGGCGACGAAGGAGCTCGCGGCGCTCTCCGTGAGGCTGCACGCGGCACTGGTGCAGACGGCTCTGGGAGTGCGGCTTACCTGATCTTGGGGGGAGTCCGACTACCCAAACCGACCGGGCACGTCCTAGGGTTGCTGTGTGAACGAGCTCGACGTCGTGGGTGTCCGGGTGGAAATGCCCTCCAACCAACCGATCGTGCTCCTGCGTGAAGTGGGAGGCGACCGGTACCTTCCCATCTGGATCGGGCCTGGGGAGGCTACCGCTATTGCCTTCGCCCAACAGGGCATGGCACCGGCCCGGCCGCTGACCCACGACCTCTTCAAGGATGTCCTTGAGGCAGTGGGCCAGGAACTCACCCAGGTGCGCATCACCGACCTGCGCGAAGGGGTCTTCTACGCGGAGCTGGTCTTCGCGAGCGGGGTCGAGGTGAGCGCCAGGCCGTCCGACGCCATAGCGCTGGCACTGCGCACCGGCACGCCCATCTACGGCAGTGACGGCGTACTGGACGACGCGGGCATCGCCATCCCCGACGAGCAGGAGGACGAGGTGGAGAAGTTCCGTGAATTCCTCGACCAGATCTCTCCGGAGGATTTCGGGACCAACAGCCAGTGAGCGGTGCACGGCCGACGACCGTCACACCGGGCTCCGCCGGCGCATCCGACCAGCCTTTCCCGGCCACGGGGCACGCGAAACCACTCTCAGGGTGATTATCACCCGGCGTGCCCAGCGTGGCGATCGTTGACGCGCCCGTGGGGACTGCTTACCTTCGACGGGGCAGGTCAAGGACGGAGGTCGGTGTGAGAAGCAGCGGCGACGGTACGGCGAACGAGCCGTACCCGCTTCACGGCAGTGCGTCCGACCCCACGACCGACACGGTCGGCTACCGGGGACCGACCGCCTGCGCGGCGGCGGGCATCACGTACCGCCAGTTGGACTACTGGGCGCGCACAGGGTTGGTCGAGCCGAGTGTGCGCCCCGCCCGCGGGTCGGGCTCCCAGCGCCTCTACAGCTTCCGGGACGTCGTCTTCCTGAAGATCGTGAAGCGCTTCCTGGACACCGGCGTCGCCCTCCAGAACATCCGGGCGGCCCTGCGGCACCTGTGCGGGCGCGAGGCGGCGGATCTGGAGCGCATGACGCTCATGAGCGACGGCGCGACGGTGTACGAGTGCTTGTCCCCGGACGAGGTCGTGAACCTCCTCCAGGGCGGTCAGGGCATCTTCGGCATCGCCGTCGGGGTGGTGTGGCGGGACGTGGAGGCGGCGCTCTCCCAGCTGCACGGGGAGCGCGTCGACACCGGCGAGACCCTGATCGGTCACAACCCCGCCGACGAACTCGCCCGCAGACGCCGCGACCGGGCCGTCTGAGGCCCGCTCCGGGGCGATTGTCAGTGGTGTAGGGGAGCATCGGTGGGGTGAGACCCGCGCCGACCATCCTGCATCTGGACATGGATGCCTTCTTCGCGGCCGCCGAGCAGGCCGCGAAGCCGAGCCTGCGCGGAAAGCCGGTCGTCGTCGGAGGGCTCGGGCCGCGCGGTGTCGTCTCGACGGCGTCGTACGAGGCGCGGCGGTTCGGGATCCACTCGGCCATGCCGATGGCGCAGGCGAGACGGCTCGCGCCGAACGCGGCGTATCTGGTGCCGCGCTTCACGCTCTACCGCACGGTCAGCGAGCAGGTGATGGAGCTCCTGGGCCGGCTGTCACCGCTGGTGGAGCCGCTGAGCCTGGACGAGGCGTTCGTCGATCTGGAGGCCGGCGGATCGGCCTTCGACTCGGCGTCGGCGCGGGCGACCGGTGAGCGGCTGCGCCGTGAGATCAGGGCGGTGACCGGCCTGACCGGTTCGGTGGGTCTCGCCGGGTCCAAGATGCTCGCGAAGATCGCCTCCGAACAGGCCAAACCGGACGGACTGGTGCTCATGGAACCGGGTACGGAGCGGGAGCTTCTGGGGCCGATGAGCGTACGGACGCTGCCCGGGGTGGGGCCGGCCACCGGCGGGCACCTGCGCCGGGCGGGGATGACCACGATCGCCGATCTGACGGAGGCCGGCGAGGACGAGCTCGTACGGCTGGTGGGGAGGGCGCACGGCGCGTCGCTGTACCGGATGGCGTCGGGCCACGACGACCGGCCGGTGGTCGCCGAGCGTGAGACCAAGTCCGTCTCCGTCGAGGACACCTTCGACATCGACCTGCACGACCGGGTGCGGGTCAGGACGGAGGTGGACCGGCTGGCGGACCGCTGTGTGCGGCGGCTCCGGGGGTCCGGGCACTCGGGCCGGACGATCGTCCTCAAGGTCCGGCGGTACGACTTCTCGACGCTCACCCGCTCCGAGACGCTCCGCGGGCCCACGGACGACCCGGTCGTGGTCCGGGAGGCCGCGGGGAGGCTGCTGGAGTCCCTGGACACCACCGGAGGCGTGCGGCTGCTGGGGGTGGGGGTGACGGGGCTGACCGACTACACGCAGGAGGACCTGTTCGCGCAGGCGGCGGCCGACGCGGGAGCCATGGGTACCGGTGACGAGGCGGTCCCCGTGGTGGTGGCGGAGGTGGAGTCCGGGCCGCGGCCCGGACAGGGGCCGGATCCGGCGTCCGACCCCGAGGAGGTCACCGAGCGGCACTGGCCCGCGGGGCACGACGTGCGGCATGCCGAGTTCGGCGCGGGATGGGTGCAGGGCAGCGGCGTGGGGCGGGTCACCGTACGGTTCGAGGAGCCGACGTCGGTGGCGCCGGGGCGGGTGCGCACGTTCCGTACGGACGACCCCGACCTGGCGCTGTCGGAGCCGCTGCCACTGGTCCCGGCGTCGCCCGGTCCGGTGGCGCCGTCCCCCGGGCGGCGGGACTCCGGGGACACGCCCTGATCAGGTCTGTCCCTCAGCCGGTGCCCGGTTCGTCGCGGCCGGCCACACGGCCGAAGTCGCGGTCCGCCGGACGGGGCGGGGTCTCCGGGGCCGCCGGTTCCGGCAGGGCCAGCCGGTAGTGGTGGTAGAGCTGGATCTCCTGGTCGGGGGAGAGGTGGCGGCCGACACCGAAGTCGGGGGCGCCCTTGATCAGGCCGCGTTCGTAAGGCACGTGCAGCGTCTCGTTGCGGAAGGTGCTGGGGGCCAGCGGCACGAACGCGTCCCGGCTGAACAGCCCGGTCCGTACCGCCGCCCACTCCGGCACGCCGGTCGCGTCGTCCAGGTACACCTCGTCGACGGTGCCGATCTTGTGGCCGTCGCGGTCGTACGCCTTGCGGCCGATCAGGCTGCGCGGATCGATGTCGGTCTGCACGGTCCCTCCAACTGGTCGCACACACTCCCTCACCCTACGAAACGGCACATTACGGGTATCGGCCACTCGAACTCCGTGGCGAGACCTCGCTGGTAGGCTGGCCAGTGGCTGTCGACCCCGTGCGGGAGAGCCCATCCGGTGAGACTGCCGGAGGCGCCGAAGGAGCAAATCCTCCCCGGAAACTCTCAGGCCCCCGTACCGCATGGACGAGGTCACTCTGGAAAGCAGAACAGGTGTCGGACGGCATCGGTTCTCACCGACGGTGAAAGCCGGACCGCCTCGCGGCGGACCGGTGAAACTCTCAGGTTGATGTGACAGAGGGGGAGGCCGTCCGGGCACCCGTGTACCGGTGCCCCTCGCAGGTCGCGCCAGACCAGGAGGCCTCCCGTATGACAGACCACCGCACGCCGCTCTCCCAGCTGGAGCGCGGCACGCCCTTCGAGCGGCGTCACATCGGCCCCGACACCGCCGCCCAGGCGAAGATGCTCGCGCAGGTCGGCTACGGCTCGCTCGACGAGCTGACCGCCGCCGCGGTGCCCGACGTGATCAAGAGCGCCGAGGCCCTCCGGCTGCCCGACGCGCGCACCGAGGCCGAGGTCCTGGCGGAGCTGCGCTCCCTCGCCGACCGCAACAAGGTCCTCGCGCCGATGATCGGCCTCGGCTACTACGGCACGTTCACACCGCCGGTGATCCTGCGCAACGTGATGGAGAACCCCGCCTGGTACACCGCGTACACGCCGTACCAGCCCGAGATCTCCCAGGGCCGTCTGGAGGCCCTGCTCAACTTCCAGACCGTCGTGGCCGATCTGACCGGTCTGCCGACGTCCGGTGCCTCCCTGCTGGACGAGGGAACGGCCGCCGCCGAGGCCATGGCGCTGGCCCGCCGGGTCGGCAAGGTCAAGGACGGCGTCTTCCTGGTCGACGCCGACGCCCTGCCGCAGACCGTCGCCGTGATCCGCACCCGCGCCGAACCCGCCGGTGTCGATGTCGTCGTCGCCGACCTGTCGGACGGGATTCCCGCCGAGGCCGCCGAGCGCGGTGTCTTCGGCGTGCTCGTCCAGTACCCGGGTGCCTCCGGCGCCGTACGGGACATCAAGCCCGTCATCGACCAGGCGCACGAACTGGGCGCCGTGGTCACCGTCGCCGCCGACCTGCTCGCCCTCACGCTGCTCACCTCACCCGGGGAACTGGGCGCGGACATCGCCGTCGGCACCACCCAGCGCTTCGGCGTCCCCATGGGCTTCGGCGGACCGCACGCCGGATTCATGGCCGTACGCGAGAAGTTCGCCCGCAGCCTGCCCGGACGGCTCGTCGGTGTCTCCGTGGACGCCGACGGCAACAAGGCGTACCGGCTCGCGTTGCAGACCCGTGAGCAGCACATCCGGCGCGAGAAGGCCACCAGCAACATCTGCACCGCACAGGTGCTGCTCGCCGTGATGGCGGGAATGTACGCCGTCTACCACGGCCCCGACGGGCTGCGCGCGATCGCCGAGCGCACCCACCGCTACGCGACCGTCCTCGCCGACGGTCTGCGCGCCGGCGGTGTCGAGGTCCTGCACGGCTCCTTCTTCGACACGCTGACGGCACGGGTCCCGGGCCGGGCCGCCGACGTGGTGGCCGCCGCCCGCGAGGGCGGGGTCAACCTCCGCCTCGTCGACGCCGACCTCGTCTCGCTCGCCTGCGACGAGACCACCGGACGCGCCCAGCTCACCGCCGTGTGGACCGCCTTCGGCGTCAAGGGCGACATCGAGGCCCTGGACGCGGCGTCCCGCGACGCGCTGCCGACGGCCCTGCTGCGCACCGACGACTACCTCACGCACCCGGTCTTCCACCAGCACCGCTCCGAGACCGCGATGCTGCGCTACCTGCGCCGCCTCGCCGACAAGGACTACGCCCTGGACCGGGGCATGATCCCCCTCGGCTCCTGCACCATGAAGCTCAACGCCACCACCGAGATGGAGCCGGTGACCTGGCCGGAGTTCGCTGCGCTGCACCCCTTCGCGCCGGCCGACCAGGCGCGCGGTTATCTCACGCTGATCCGGGAGCTGGAGGAGCGTCTCGCGGAGGTCACCGGCTACGACGCGGTGTCCCTCCAGCCCAACGCGGGCTCGCAGGGCGAGCTGGCCGGGCTGCTGGCCGTGCGGGCGTACCACAGGGCCAATGGCGACACCGGCCGTACCGTCTGTCTCATCCCGTCGTCCGCGCACGGCACGAACGCCGCCAGCGCCGTCATGGCCGGTATGAAGGTCGTCGTCGTGAAGACCCGCGAGGACGGTGACGTCGACGTCGAGGACCTGCACGCGAAGATCGAGCAGTACGGTGACGAACTTGCCGTCCTGATGGTCACCTACCCCTCCACGCACGGCGTGTTCGAGGAGCACATCACCGACATCTGCGCGGCGGTGCACGACGCCGGCGGTCAGGTCTACGTCGACGGCGCCAACCTCAACGCGCTGGTGGGGCTGGCGAAGCCGGGCCGGTTCGGCTCCGACGTCTCGCACCTGAACCTTCACAAGACCTTCTGCATCCCGCACGGCGGCGGCGGACCCGGTGTCGGCCCGGTCGGCGTGCGCGCCCACCTCGCGCCGTACCTGCCCAACCATCCGCTCCAGCCCGCGGCGGGACCCGCGACGGGTGTCGGACCGATCTCGGCCGCCCCCTGGGGCTCGGCCGGCATCCTGCCGATCTCCTGGGCGTACGTACGGCTGATGGGCGGCGAGGGCCTGAAGCGCGCCACGCAGGTCGCCGTCCTGGCCGCCAACTACATCGCCAAGCGTCTGGAGCCGCACTTCCCGGTCCTGTACGCGGGTCCGGGCGGACTCGTCGCCCACGAGTGCATCGTGGATCTGCGTCCGCTGTCGAAGGCGACCGGCGTCAGCGTCGACGACATCGCCAAGCGGCTCATCGACTACGGGTTCCACGCGCCGACCATGTCGTTCCCGGTGGCCGGCACGCTGATGATCGAGCCCACCGAGAGTGAGGACCTGGCCGAGCTGGACCGGTTCTGCGAGACGATGATCGCGATCCGTACCGAGATCGACAAGGTCGCGTCGGGGGAGTGGCCGGCGGACGACAATCCACTGCGCAACGCCCCGCACACGGCCGCCGCGCTGGGCGGGGAGTGGGAGCACGCCTACAGCCGTCAGGAGGCGGTCTTCCCGGGTGATGTCTCGCCGGCAGACAAGTACTGGCCGCCGGTCCGCCGTATCGACGGTGCGTTCGGTGACCGCAATCTCGTCTGCTCGTGCCCGCCGCTGGACGACTACGACAACTGACGGACGGCACAACTCCGTCGGGGCCGGTACGGAGTGGACTCTCCGGCCGGCCCCATTCGTTACGGACGGCGTCAGGCCGCCGTCATCACCTGTCCGCTGCCGGACGGCCGGTGCGGCGCGATGATCTGACCGTCGGGCAGCAGCTCACCGGTGTCCTCGAAGAGAAGAACGCCGTTGCACAGCAGGCTCCAGCCCTGTTCCGGGTGGTGGGCCGCGAGACGCGCGGCTTCCCGGTCGGCGGATTCGGCTGTCGGGCAGGCTGGCTGGTGCTGGCACATGGGCGGTTTCTTTCGCTGCGTCGTGGTGACTGTCCTGCGGCTCGATGTATTCATGGCCGCCCCCCGGTTTCTATTGGTCCGTACCCCAGTGTTGCCCCACGGGCGTCGTTCCGCAGGGATTTCGCGGCAGCGCTTGTCTCTGCTTAAGGACGTGTCACCCGCCCGGACGGTTCAGCCCAACTGGGGCGTCCCTTCGGGTGGTTCGGGGTGACCCATCGGGACTAGTCCGGACGGGCAAACAGAAAGCCCCGTGACCGCTGGGGGTCACGGGGCATTCTAGATGCGCCGGGGCGGTCCGCAGACCTCCCGGCACCGGCGTTCCGGCGACGGACCACCGGCACCGCTCAGGCGGGGGCGCTCAGCAGCGGGGCCGACGGGGCCGGGGCCGCCGGGAGCTCCGAGGTCAGGCGCAGGCCCATCATCGGGAGCAGGTCGGCGACACGGTGCGGCCGGTGGGCCACGATGCCCGGAGGGGCCGGCGCGAGCGGGATCAGCAGATCCGCGGGTGCCGGAGCGCCGACCGAGCCGTCCGCCTCGAGGTCCTGGTGCAGCCACAGAGTGAGCATGTAGAGCCCGGGGACCGAGAGCAGCCGCGGCTGGTACGGGGAGTTCAGCGTCTCGGCCTGGCGGAGCGCCCGTTGGGTGGCGGAGATGTAGGGGCCCTCGAAGAAGCGCGAGAACGCCCAGCCGTCCGGGGTGAGCATCGTGTCGGCCGCCGCGACGGCGCGATCGCCGCTGTGAATCAGGAAGCGCCACCCGGCCAGCCGGGTCTGGGGCGCGTCACTGCTGGGCGCGATCTGTTCCAGTACGTGTACCGGAAGGGGCAGTTCGGGGCTCAGCGGTCCCTGGACGGACCGGAGAGCGGGTGTACGGGCCTCGCGTACGGCGGTGGGAGAACCGAGGGCCGCGAGGACGCTGCGCAGGGCGGGCGCTGGAGCCAGGGGGACATGCAGCGGCATGATGGGTTGCCTCTCGCTCAGTAGGCACAGTCAAGCGTCGGTGATGCGGGGTGCGGGTGCGGACGTCGCTGTCGGCGCACGTGGTCAGAGGAGGGCCCAAGACGTGGCCGGGCTCCGACTCTCTGCCTCGTTCCCACACACTTTATACGATGCGTGTTCACAGAATGTTTCTGCTAGCTGTCGCCCGTATTGCGCACAAGGGCATATCCGGACCATCTCACTCGGAATCGTCGTCGATGAACCGTGAGATGAACGGTGAACGCAGGCTCGTGGCCTGGGGTTGTTCGACCGGAACGGTAGGCCGAAACCCGTTCGCGTTTTCTGCCGCCGAACCGGGCAGTGAAATTGCTCACTGCCCATGCCCAAGGAATGTGCCGCGAGGCCGTTCTGTCCACTCTACCCGGCGCGGCGCGCGAACGGGACGTTATGGATCACTCAGTCTGGGCACTATCGATCGTGAAGCGATGCCCGGGGCGGCCGGGACGCCGACGTGAAGGAGGAACCCTCCGATGGGGGAGAAGGTCGAATCGGGCGGTACCAGCCTGTCCGATCGGCAGAAATACCGGGCGAAGCTCCAGCAGTGCCTCGCGGTGCTGGGGCGGCTGCTGGGGGAGAAGCGCTTCGACAGGCCCCGGAATCTGATGGGCCTTGAGATCGAGCTGAATCTCGCCGGTTCCGACGGGATGCCGCGCATGATGAATGCGGAAGTGCTTGAGAGGATCGCCAGTCGTGATTTCCAGACGGAACTCGGAATGTTCAATCTGGAAGTGAACATCGCTCCGCACAGAATCGGCGGACGTGTTCTCGATCAGCTTGCCGAAGAACTGCGCACGGGGCTCGGATATGCCCATCGCAAAGCGAATGAGGTCGACGCGGGGATCGTGATGATCGGCATTCTTCCGACACTTTCCTTCGATGACGTGGCCTCGACGAACCTCTCGGACGCGGACCGCTACACACTTCTCAACGACCAGATGGTCGCCGCGCGCGGCGAGGATTTCGCGCTCGACATCGACGGGGTGGAACGGCTCACGTGCAGTTCACCCTCGATCGCGCCCGAAGCCGCCTGTACGTCGGTGCAGCTGCATCTCCAGGTCACCCCGGACCGCTTCGCCGACGTGTGGAACGCGGCGCAGTGCGTGGCCGCCGTGCAGATCGCGGTCGGTGCCAACGCGCCATTTCTCTTCGGGAAGGAGCTGTGGCGCGAGTCGCGGCCACCGCTGTTCCTCCAGGCGACGGACACCCGGCCGCCGGAGCTCCAGGCGCAGGGCGTCCGGCCGCGGACCTGGTTCGGCGAGCGCTGGATCGACTCCGCGTACGACCTCTTCGAGGAGAACCTGCGCTACTTCCCGCCACTGCTGCCGATGAGCGACGAGGAGGACCCGCTCCAGGTCCTGGACGAGGGCGGTACGCCGCGCCTCGCGGAGCTGGTGCTGCACAACGGCACGGTGTACCGGTGGAACAGGCCCGTGTACGACGTCGCGGACGGCCTTCCGCACCTGCGGGTCGAGAACCGCGTCCTGCCCGCCGGGCCGACCGTCACGGACGTCGTCGCGAACGCCGCCTTCTACTACGGTCTGGTGCGCGCGCTCGCCGAGGACGAGAGGCCCGTGTGGACCCGGCTGCCGTTCGCCGCCGCCGAGCGGAACTTCGAGACCGCGTGCCGCGACGGCATCGAGGCCCGGCTGCGGTGGCCGCGCGGCGGCCGGGGCGGCAGCGATGTCGCCGAGATCTCGGCGGTCCGGCTGGTCCGCGACGAGCTGCTGCCGCTCGCCGCGGCCGGGCTCGACGCGTGGAACGTGGAACCGGCCGACCGCGACTTCTACCTCGGGGTCATCGAGGGACGCTGCGAGCGGCGCGTGAACGGTGCCTCATGGCAGGTGGACACCTACCACCGGGCCCGGGAGGCCGGCCTCCGCCGCGAGGCCGCCCTCGCCGCGACCACGCGGCGCTACGCCGAACTCATGCACCAGGGAGACCCGGTCCACACCTGGCCGGTGGGCTTCCCGGCCCCCTCCCGTATGCCGGACCTGTCGGCCTGACGGGGACTGGGCCCCGTGGCCCCGGCCCGGCCGCGCGGCGGGGCGGCCTCCGCCGCGCGCTGGACGCGGCCGCCGTACCCCTCGCCCCCGTGCCCGCCCGCCCGGACACGGCCCGGGGCGTGGCCGCGGAGCCCCGCCCTGCCCGCAGGCGCCCGGCGCGGGACTTCTCCCCCGTGGCTCCGGAGGGGGCGCGGGAGGTCCCGCCGCGTGTTGTCGTAAGCCGTCCCAGTACGCCCGGTACGAGGCCGGGTCCTCCGCCTCGCGACGCACCGCGCCGGACACCTCGGGCACCGCCCCGCGGGCGAACGGCGCTCCTCGCGCACACTCCCTAGCGTTTGGTGCCGCCCACCGACATGATCGCTTCGATCATCACCGCCTGGATCTCGGACGGGTCGCTCACCTCGTAACCCGCGCCGCCGGTGATTCCGGCGACCTCGTCCATCTCCTCGCGGTCCGCCTCCGGGCCCACCGCGATCGCGATCAGGGGGACCGGGCGCCGGGGGTCGCCCAGTTTGCGGAGCTCGTCCATCAGGGCCGTGCGGGCCGCGGTGTCCGTGTCCCGGCCGCCGGTGAGGATGATGACCGCGTTGCACTTGCCGCTCACGTACGACGACTGGGCCTCCTTGAAGGCCGCCAGCGTCGTGTCGTACATGCCCGTCGCCGACCCCGACGACACGGGCGCCAGCGCCGAGACGGCGTCCGAGAGGCTCTCACGGTGCGTGGCGCCGTCCTTGGCGCGTTCGCCGAGTGGCGCGGTCTCCGCCAGCTTGCGGAAGTCCTTCGCGCCGTCCAGGCCCGCCGCGAAGTTCCACAGGCCCACCTCGTCCGCCGGCGTGAACTGGGCCAGCGTCTGGAGCATCGAGGTCTTCGTGACGTCCATCCGGGACTCGCCGTCACTCCCCGGTACGGTCCCGGCCATCGCGTCGGAGGTGTCCACGACCACGGTCAGCCGCGCGTCCTGCACGGTGACCGTCCACATGCCGAGCGACTCGTCGACCATGTCCGTCGCCGGGGGCTGGGCCTTCGTCAGTGCGTACGGCTGGGGCGCCCGGCCGCCCGCCGTGCGGACCACGCCCCCGGGTACGACGGAGTGGCCCGTGCGGAACCCGTACTCCGCCATCGTCCGCTGGGGCCCGTCCTCGCTGAGGAGGGAGATGAACCGCATGGCGGCGCGGCTCTTCTCCGCGGTCAGGTCCGGCTCGTTGACCAGGTTCAGCGGGTAGTTGAGGACCGGGGCCGCGTCCGTCGGATAGAACAGCTGGAGATCGGGGCCGCCATCGTCGGCGGAGTTGTGGACGAACGCGGCCTGTTCGGAGAGGAACACCGCCTCGTTGCCCCGCGCGTCGCCCGACCGGCCGCGCACCAGGGAACGGACCACCTGGCCGTCCGAATCGGACACCCGCCCCGCCAGCGCCTCGGCGGTGGCGGCGATCCGGCTGTCGCTGTCCGGGTCCTCGTCGCGCGTCGACCCGACCACGCTGCTGAACGCGAGCAGCCCGGTGGCGCTGCGCGCCGGATCGGCCGCGCCGAACCGCAGCGCGTCCTTTCCGGTGGCGGCGGTCAACTGCGCCCAGGTGTACGTCTTCTCGGGCCAGCCGAGCTTCGTGCCGGCGGAGGGGACCGCCGCCAGGGTCACCGGTGTGGTCGCCGCGTTGCCCGCGGGCGTCAGCGTGACGCCGTCGCCCGCGTCCAGGGCGCGTTCGACCCAGACGTCGGAGTCGGGCAGCCAGACCTCGTAGTCCGGGGCGCTGGTGCCGGTGGCGAGACCGTCGGCGATCTCGTAGTTCTCGCGGGCGTCGACCCGGACGTCGACGCAGCGGCCGGCGGAGGTGACGTGCTTCCTGCGGGCGTCGTCGGCGACGGCCCGCACGGCGGGGGCGATGTCCGGCGAGGCCGCCAGGTCGATCCGTACGGCGGAGCCCGAACAGCCGTCGGCGAAGGACAGCAGACCGCTCTGCGCCGCGACGCCCGTTCCCGCGGCCACGCTCAGCACGAGAGCCGTGGCGATCAGTACGGTGCGACGGCGCGGGCGACGGCCCCTGGTGCTGTCCGTCGCTTCTTCGTCGGGCAAGCTGTGACGTTCCATGGCGGTGGTGCCCCTCCTTGACCTGAACAAGGAAAATGGGGGACCTCGGCCCGCTGAGAAACGCCCGTCCCCCGACGTGTAGCGCGATCTTCGTACCCGCATTCGAGACACTAGCGGCACGGGAAGGGGCGTGCGGCGCGAATAGTCAACTGGAGGCAGCTGTGCAGTCGGAGGCGGGCCGCGTGGCCGATTTCCTTCCCCAAGAAGACCTTTCGCGCAAGATGCTGCGCTCCGAGGTGCTGATCGTCCTGGCGCTGTCGCTGGGAGCCAGCGGCGTTTCGGCGCTGATCAGCTTTGTCGGATCGGTCACCAAGCCCGGAGGCCTGAGCGATCAGGCGGCCACGCTCAACGGTTCGCACGCGCCGGGACGCCCATGGCTCGATCTCGCCTGGCAACTGTTCGGCATCGCCAGCTCGTTGGTGCCTGTGGTACTGGTGGCGCACCTGTTGCTCCGAGAGAGCAGCGGACTGCGCGCCATGGGGTTCGACCGACTCCGGCCATGGTTCGATCTCGGCCGTGGCACGCTGGTCGCCGCCGGTATCGGAAGCGCCGGGCTCGCCTTCTACATCGCCTCGCGCGCGGCCGGGTTCAACCTCACGGTGGTGCCGGAATCGCTGCCCGAGGTGTGGTGGAAGTTCCCGGTGCTGATCCTCTCCGCCGTGCAGAACTCCGTACTCGAAGAGGTCATCGTCGTCGGGTACCTGCTGCGCAGACTCGATCAGTTGGGATGGACGCCGACGGCCTCACTGGTGGCGAGTTCGCTGCTGCGCGGTTCCTACCACCTGTACCAGGGCATCGGCGGCTTCATCGGGAACATGGTCATGGGCGTGGTGTTCGTCCTGGCCTACCGGCGCTGGGGGCGGGTCGGCCCGCTGGTCGTGGCACACGCGCTGCTCGACATCGTGGCCTTCGTCGGATACGCGCTGCTGGCCGGGCACGTGGACTGGCTGCCGACGCCGTAGCGGGCGGGCGCCGGCAGCAGCGAATGCTTCACGGGGGAGGGGACGGTGATCTGCTTCCATGCCGGTCTTGATGATCATCGACGGGAAAAGCCTTGATCGGGGCCCCGGAGTGACATATGGCCAATCCCCGCAGGAGACCGATGTCGGCCCACCTGACCGGATGGGTCCCGGTACTCTTTCGCTTCGGGCAGGCTGGGAAGCCAGCCGTGAACAGGGGGCAAGAAGTGAGCGGCGAGCCGCACGTTGGACTGAGGCACAGTGACTTACCAGGCGTGTTTCACGCCGCAGACAGGGAGTCGCTGTTGGGACAGCGTAGCTATCTGCGGGGTACACGAATACGTCTTGGCCTCCTACTCGCCGTAGCGGCGGCTTCGCTGGTTTCGTACCACTCGGGGGGAAGCCGTCTGAACTGGACGGCCTTGGCGGCGGCAGTCGCGCTGTGCGGCGCTCTGATCACCGAACTCACTCTAATTCAAACCGTTCCCGAACGAGCTTGGTACGACGGTCGGGCGCTTGCAGAGTCGGCCAAGACTCTCGCATGGAAGTACGCGGTCGGTGGTGCCCCCTTCCAGATCAGCGGCACAGGTGGGAGCGACTCGGAAGCCGACGTGATGCTCGCATCACGGTTGGAGGTGCTACTGACCACGATCCGCACGCGAATGGAACTCGTCCCGGAAGGGGCGGTTCAGATCAGCGAACGCATGCGCACCCTGCGCTCGGCACCACTCAGTGAGCGTCAGCGCGCCTATGCGGAGGGCAGGCTGCTCGGTCAGTACGCCTGGTACTCGGCCAAGGCGCGTTACCACCGGCGCAGGGCGACCGCCTGGCGGCTCACGATGCTGTTCGGCGAAGCAGCGGGGCTGGTCTTAGCCACCCTTCGTGCCGTGGGCGCCATCAGCCTGGATATGGTGGGGCTGGCCGCCACAGTAGTGGCCGCAGCCGCGGCATGGCTCGAGACGCGTCAGCACACCACCTTGAGTCGGGCCTACACAGTGACAGCTCACGAACTCGCACTCGTTCGTATCCGACTTGACCTGCCACAGTCTGAGCAGTCCTGGGCACGCGCTGTCAGCGACGCGGAGGAGGCCATCAGCCGCGAGCACACGATGTGGCAGGCATCGAGAAGCGGATGAGGGCCTGCACCTCGGGTCTTTCCTTGGCGTTATGCCTTCGGCCAATCGGGATAAAGCAGGTTTACCCGCACGTGCTGGTCAAATCCTTTGAGACCGAAGAACCGCTGGTCCATCACGATGGCGCCTTTCATGAACGCGTCGTTCAGAACGGCAAAGGTGTAATAACCCGCGTCGGGTGAAGCGGCTTCGGCCAGTATCACCCCTTCGGTGAGGAGACGTTCCCTCTCCCTACTTATGTGTAGCACCAGTTCCTCGTTCGACTTCTCCGAGTCGAGCACTTGCATGATCTGCGTAGCGAAATGCTCGTTGGCCGCGCCGGTTGCGCCGGTTATGTTTGCGCAAGCGTAGCGAATTTCCTCCTGGAATTCGGGTGGGAGGAGGAGATACGCGAAACGCGTCCCGTGTACTGCGAGGCTCTTTGTTGGGCATACAATTCGAAACGTGAGATCTCTTTCGAGTCGAGACGTCTGTTCCGCACGTGAAGACCTGTCCCAGCGCATGTACTGAAAGGTGCCGTCAACCAACACCAGTGATCCTGTGC
This sequence comes from Streptomyces sp. NPDC104581, assembly GCF_055583685.1. NCBI lineage: Bacteria > Bacillati > Actinomycetota > Actinomycetes > Kitasatosporales > Streptomycetaceae > Streptomyces > Streptomyces sp. NPDC104581. The sequence continues at coordinate 48,011 of NZ_JBVJNN010000038.1, read as the reverse complement.
GACGTTGCCATCTGGCGATTCTCTCGATCTGTCGCTCGTGCACGGTGGTGCCGAAGACCCAGATCGGATCGCTGAGGACGAGAGCTGTTTTCCTTTCAGGCAGTCGGAGTTCGGCTTTCTCGCTGTGCAGTAGATCTGAACTGGCCTGGTGCATTGCTAACCCGAGGGATGCGCAAAAATAGTGGCACGAGTAGTACACGGGCGGCACATGGATTACATCCTGGACGCCCATTTCTCGTAGCGCGAGAAAGAATCCGAGGAGAAGTGGGCTCGAGCCGCTTGATACATAGATGGAATCCTTGCCATATACCACACCGTCCGCCGTGGCGTGGAAATCTGAAATCGCAGCGGCCAACGGTATGGAGTCTGATAAGAAGCTGTAGGAGTCCAGTGAGCCAAGATCTTGCGGGACTCCGCGTGTGCCGTTGAGGTACTGGTGCACGTAAGGGTGGGTCGTCTGCCAACCCGAAAGGAATCGCCCGCTCGTTTCCGTTCGAGATTTTCTATCCAACTCACGGTGTAGGCGTAATATCTCGGTGGGGGAAATGATCACTCCCAACCTTCCTGTTATACAACCTGATGGGTTGGCTCGCCTGTCAGTGCACTTTCGATCGTGTTGATCCATGTCTCCGCACGCCTGTGCACGCTTTCGGCGGTGTACCAGCCGCGAGCCGGCGTCATCACCGTGTTCGGCAGGTCGGTGTACGTCTCGGCCGAGCCGATGACGTCAAGCCCTGCCCCAGCGATTTTTCCCTCCCGCAGTGCGGTACCCAGCGCCTGGGGGTCGATCAGTTCGTCCGAGGAGATGTTCACGACATAGGCCGTCTGCTTCATGAGAGCGAATGCGTGCTGGTCGAGCAAATGGTGGCTCGCCTGAGTCAGCGGAAGGCAGAGAAAGACGACGTCAGCCGCAGAAAGTAGCTCTTCCAGCCCGACCTGGACCGCTCCCTCCACTGTCTTGGTGGTTCGGCTAGCGAACTGAACTCGCATCCCGAAACCATTGGCAATGGAGCAGATTCTCTTCCCGATGTCACCAGCCCCGATGACACCAGCGATCTTTCCTTCGAGTTCGAGACCGAGGTGCTCTGAGGTCTCCGAGCCCGTGCGTAGTGCCTGATCGAGGGTTGTGATCCGGCGATTTGCCGAGAGATAGAGCGCGACGGCGTGTTCGGCTACTGAGGAACCTGTATAGCCGGGCGTATTACAGACTGCGATACCGTTCGCCTCGCAATAGGAGATGTCCACGTAGTCGTAAGCAGTGCCTGTTGCGATAATCAGGCGCAGTTCCGGCATCTTTTCCAGTACTTTCGCGCTCAAGTCGCGGTTTGCCGTGACCAGGATCTCGACGTCGTCCGCGGTGATGTCGCCACTCGGCCGCCACACGGCACGCACCATGGATTCCAGCCGTGGTCGCAGGCTGTCAGGCACATCCCCCGGGGTGATCAGGAACAGGGTCCTTGGGGCTGCCTGTGAGGTTGAGAAGGGGAAGGTCACGATAGATTCCGTTCCGTGGTCGTCCCACCGTCGAGGGGCGAGTGGGCAATGTTCTCTAGAGTCACGCGCAGCCATATGGCGATGTCGGTGAAGGCTGCGTCAGGGTTCGGCCACGCTGTGACCGGTCTGCCGTCGCGGGGCAACGCCTGAAGTGAGCCGAATGGGAACCCGTTCCAGTCGCAAGCCCTGAGTACCACCGGAACTACCCGCGCTGTCCCGTCGGTGTGACGTTCCATAGCCCGACGCATCTCGATGTCCCTGCAGTATTCTGAAGCCAAGAAATCGGCGCTGATGAGTAGCAGGATGATGTCCGCTGACTCCAGATTTTCATCAATCGCACCGCTCCACTCGTCTCCCGGCCGGATCTTCCTGTCGGACCAGGAATCCAGTAGCCCCCGCCAGCGAAGAAAGCTGAGATGCTTTTCAAGCTGCAATCTGAGCTCGTCGTCGCGATGAGAATAGGAGATGAACATCTTGGCGCGCCGGGCGGAGGAGGGAAAAATCGGCGGTCGGCGTTCCGACCGAGGGGAGGCGCCAGCCGTTCGCTGTCGTGGCGTAGGAGGATTCGGCGAAGAAGACTCGATCGCACCCAGGGCTTTCAGCGAACTCAGCTCGGCGGGGGTGATGCCGCGGCAGCCGGTGATGTCGAAGCCCTCGAACTGCCTGTCCACCCGCATGGCTTCGGTCTCGTCAAGGTCCGGAAAAGTGTAGTGACGGATCGCCTCGTCGCTTCCTACGGCGGCGACCCGCGTGGCGTCGGTGTGCCATGCGATCGAGCGGATGGTGCCACTGGGCGTGCTGGAAACACCTTGCAGCTGTAGTCCGTTCGGTCGCCAGGTACGGAGGTACCCGTCCTGTCCGGCGCTCAGGAACACGTCCGCGTGTGGCGATGCCAACAACGAGAGGACAGCGCCGTCGTGGCCTCGGCTCTGGGCGTGCAGTGTCCCTGATTCCAGATCCCACAGCCGTAGCAATCCGTCACTACCGCCTGTGACGCACCGCTTGTCGCTGAGGACACAGACACTGGTGACGTGGCCTTCCATGCTGCCGAGCAAGTGCGATTCGCCGCTGGGGATCTCCCACAGTCTCGTCTGCCCGTCTTCGCCGACCGAGACCATGCGCTGACCGTCGGGGGTGTACTGGACCGCCCGCACTCGGGCTTCGTGACCAGTAAGACTGTGAGCGCCACCCCGCCCTTGAATGTCCCAGATTCTGATCACCGCGTCAGCGCCCGCGGCTGCGACGCTGTGGCCGTTGGGCTCGAAGGCGACAGTCCACAACCAGTTGCGCGATCCTGTGAGAACTGCGGAAAGCTGGTTGGCTTGCAGGTCCCACAGGTGGACGTCCCAGTCCTCGCCTGCCGTTGCGAGTAAATTACCCTCCGGGTGGAACGCGACGGCGCGGATGCCGGCGGTATGGCCGCGCAACTCCGAGACGCAGCCACCGGTTTCGGGGTCCCAGATGCGGACGAGCTGATCGTGGCCCCCCGTGGCGATCAGGCGCCCATCCGACGAGGATGCTACGCCCAGTACCGTTCCCGAGCTGCCAGAAAGCACCTCGAGACACTCGGCGTTGGCCGTGTCCCAGAACCGAATGGTGGAGTTCCGACCGACGGAGGCGAAGTAATGCCCGTCGTTGTCGGCCGCGACGGGCCAGACCGGGCCGTCGAGGCTGCTGATGACGCGTTCGCACCGAGCCGCCGAGGGGTCTGCGATACTCCACACACGGATGGTCTCGTCATGACTGCCGGTGACGAGCACTTCACCCGAGGCGTTCTTCGTGACAGCGAGTGCCCACACCGACGAGGTGTGTCCGAGTAACTTCGCGACGAGGCGGCGGCTCTCAATGCTCCACACCCGGATCGCACCGTCGTCGCAGCCGACGAAAACGTGCCTGCCGTCGCCTGAGAATCTGAGGCACCGGCCCGCTACAGGTTCGCTGCCCTCCAACGTGATTTCCTCGTCGGTGCTCGTGTCCCAGACACGCAGACAGGAGTCGTCGCAAGCAGCGGCGATCAAGGATGAGGTGGGAGCACTGTGGAGGCCCCAGATCTCTCCCTCGATCCCGCACAGTACGCGTGGTTCAGCGGCTCGCGGCTCCAGGGACCAGGCGAGGATGCGTCTGTCCTCGCCGGCGCTGAAGAGCGTACGTCCGTCGGCAGAGAAGACGACACTGCGAGTCTGGCGGTCATGTCCGCTGAAGTCCGTGGGCAGGTTGGTTGTCAGATCCCACACACGCAGCCGCCCGCGCTCGTCGGCACAGGCGAGGCGACTGCCGTCCGGCGAGAATGCGAGTGCTCTGATCCAGTCGGCGTCCCAGGGCAGGGTGCGCAGCCTGGTTCCGTCCGGCACATTGACCAGGACGACGGCGCCACCACTCTGCCCGATCGCGGCGACTCTTCCCTCGGGGGAAAATTCCAGGGCGAACACATAGTGGTAGACACCGGGAAACCGGCAGCCGGAGAACTCCGTCTGGCGTGCACTGGCCTCAGACAGGCGGAAGCCGGACAAGTCCAGCTGACGCAAGACAAGTTGCGACAGGTCGATGCTGGAAAGGTCGCTGGTCCAGACGTGATAGAGCGACAGCGCGTTGGCGGCCAGATAGGTCCCGTAGGCGTCGGTCCCGATCCTGGAGGCATCCAGCAGGCCGAGCAGTTTGGGCGCGATCTGGGTGGCGGAGCCAAGGCGGTCCTGGAGCATCTGCATCATCGGCTGCGAGAGGAATCTGCGCTGGGCTTCGCGGACGTGCTCCGGTACCTCGGCGTCAACGAGGGCGAAGCGTTTGAGTGTATGAGGTCGGCCGGAGTGCACTTCCTCGACGCAGTCCAGGTTCAGCCGGGCGGTCACGAATTCCTGGATCATGTACTGGAGATAGAAGCTGCCGTTACTCTCCTGAATCAGCGATCTGCGCCGCAGTCGTTGCAACATCGTCGCTGGTGAGGCTGCTGCCGCTCGCGGTTCTGCGGAGATCTCACGGACCGTCAGGGGCCTCCTGGCTGTCGCGAGGAGAAAGAGGATCATACGTTCGGATTCTGTCAGCCGTTCGAAGTGCTGGTGAAAAAGCCCTTCCAGTTCTCCGAACAGGAACTCTCCGGACTCGACGAACCTGGCGATGCTGCCGTCGTGTACATCCAGGATGAGATCCGAGGCGAGGTGGATCGCCAACGGATTTCCGTCGTATTTGTTGACCAAATCTCCGCGCATGCGTGTATCACCTCTAAGCCCCCGGCGGGCCAGCAGCGTTCTGGCCGGTACCTTGGGGAGGCCCTGGAGGTGGAGAGCCCGCACTGTTGTGCTTGTCTCGCGCAAAAAGGAAGGATTTTCGCGAGAAGTGATCAGTACCGTAGAGCGATGGGGCTCCGATGCGAGACAGCGTAACAGCGTCCCGTACTCCTCGTACGCCGGGCGGAATTCGGTCGAAAATCGTTCGGAGTCGAGCAGTACTTCCAGATTGTCAAGGACGATGAAGCATGGCTCGGTGGTCAGGCATGCGATGAGCTGCTCGACAGTCGTGCCCTCTGATTGGGCGTCTCTGTCGGGAAAGAGTGAGAGTATTCCATTTATCAATTCGTCTACGGATGGCGCATTTGCGAGGGAGGCCCAAATGGTCCGGCGTGGGGATTTGGTTCCCGCCTGGGCGAGTCGATAGGCTAACGCGCTTTTCCCTACACCACCAAGTCCGTAGACTGTGCATACTCTGCAACCGGACTCGATAAAATTCAGGAGTTTGCTGACCTCTCGCGTCCGGTCGACAAACTCGTCTGGTGGTACGTGATAGGTACTGAAAAGGTACGAGACTGACATGGCACTCACATCCAGACTGCCTCCCCGTGATGCGTGCGGGCGCCACAAGGCGCAACCGCCCTCGGGAAGGTGACGGTGGGCGCGATTGTAGCGGGTCAACAGTGGTGCCCAGTGTCACTTCCTCACTTCACACGGTCTTCGCCATGGGTGTGATGTCCACCAGCACCACGGCGCGTTCACCCGGACACGTCCTATCTCCCCGACGGATTGGGTCGACATGGTGGCTGACGCGTTCGTCGTGGATGCCGTAGGAGTCCAGTGGGTCTTCGAGATTGAACGTCGCCGCCACCAGTTCGGGAGGTACGTCGCTCGGCTGTTCGCCGGCGCAACTGGCGTCCGCGACGTAGTTCGTCCCGCCGATCGCGTTGCGTTTGTAGATGAGGTGGGCGAAGTGGAAAGGCTCGCCGTCCTGATGTAGAAAATTCGGCGACGATACGGCCGATTCATCACTTCCCTCGACGGCGAGTTTAATGAAGTGCACTCCAACGTGCATGGGTAGATTTTGTTCCCGTTCGTCCCACCAGGTCTGTGCGAAATCAAAAAGGACGATCCGCTCGAGCAGAGGATTCGTTTCCATCCTTGAGGATATTGCGGGGAAGTACCTGTCCTGGCCGCGATGCTCAGGGTTGTACCCGCCCTGGAAGTAGTGTGTGACTTCACCGGCGGATGTGTCTTTGATCTTTGGCACCCAGTGTAATTTCTTGGTCCATGGCAGAAGGATCGCGCACGAGTGTCTCCGGTAGCGGTGCAGCAATGGGTCGCCGTAGGGGTCCGGCGGGAGGTCGGCAAAGCCTTCCCTCAGATCGCCGTACCATTTTTCGATGAATTCTGGCTCGAACTCTTTGGAGAGCGAGAACCGTTCGAAACCGTTGTTTCGCAGCGACGGCTCCATGTGCGCGATCACTCTCATGCCCCCTTGTGATCCATGGCTTCACTGTGAGCGGTTAGCTTTTACGGGGCTTGCCCAAGCTGAAGGTCCGTCAACCCTTCTTGGCTCACTGCGAGGCGTTCCGCGTGCGGGCCGCCGTCATGCCGGCCCCGGGAGCCCCTGCCTCCACTTTCGTGGGCCGACGAGCCGGACGGGCCGGCTCAGCAGTCGCCTTTGGTGGCGACGGCATCGGCAAGCCCCTTTGTGCGCCCGTGGCATCGAAGGTGTTTGCCAAACGAACTGTTCCGATATATCGTCGAAGCATCGCGACAGACTCGCGACTGATCAACGATGGAAGGAGCGTAGCGATGCGTTCACATGGACACGAGCAGGATCACGGACATGGGCAGTGCGGGCCCGGCCATCGGGGTCGGGGCGACTTCGAGGGGCGGCGCGGGGCCTTCGGGCCGTTCGGGCCGAACTTCGGACCCCCCTTCGGGGGTGGCGGAAGAGGCCGCGGCGGAGGCAGAGGCAGGGCGCGGCGCGGCGATGTGCGCGCGTCGATCCTGGCGCTGCTGAAGGACCGGCCGATGCACGGCTACGAGATGATCCAGGAGATCGGCGAGCGCAGCTCGGGCGCCTGGCGCCCCAGCCCCGGTTCGGTCTACCCCACCCTCCAGCTCCTGGAGGACGAGGGGCTCATCGCCAGCCGCAGCGAGGGCGGCAAGAATCTCTTCACCCTGACCGAGGCCGGTCGCGCCGAGGCCGAATCGGGGCCCGACGCCCCGTGGGAAGAGGCCGGGCGCGGCGTCGACTGGGAGACGATGAACGAGATCCGGCAGGCCGGCTTCGGCCTGATGGAGGCGTTCGGGCAGGTCTGGAAGACCGGCTCCGCCGACCAGCGCACCAAGGCCCTCGCCGTCATCAACGACGCCCGTAAGAGGCTCTATCTGATCCTCGCCGACGAGGACTGACCCCGACGGGTGCCTTCCGGCCCCGTACGGCTCACCAGGGCCCCGCGAAGATCCCCGTGATGGCCGCGGGGCTCTCCCGGTGTCCGTGGCCGACGTCCGCGGTCCGTCACGTCCGGGCCGCCGGCAGCAGCCGCCAGAACTCCGCCGAGTCGAAACGGTCGCTCGCCCGGGGGTGCGGGCCCTCGTCGTGGCAGTGGAACGCCGCCCAGAACACATCGCCGCGCAGGGCGTCGGCCGGCGCGTACACGCGGTACACGTACTGGCGCCCGTCGGCCGCGAGCAGGGCGACCATCCAGTACATCGGAGCTCCCCCGGCGGTCGTCGCGGCTTCGTCGTACCACTGAGGGACGAACGCTGCGGCGTGACGGTTGCGCCGGGAGGGGTGGGGCAAGGCGGCGCGCGCCCCCGTGGTGGGGAGGCGCCGGATCTCATTCGTAAGGAGGAGAGGGGGTACTGCTGTGCCCAACCCCGGTGGGACCCCCGAATGCTCCCCGCCGGGGATGTTTCCCCACCGGCCGGCTGATGAGGTGGGAGAGTGCAGAGCCCTACCCCGTGGTTGCCCGGACAGTCCGATTCGACCGTTGTCTCCGCCGTCTCGATCCGCGCGGACATCGACGCCGGACTCTCCGCCGAACTCGCGGCCGTCGTGTCGGGGGCGCGCAGGAGGGCGCACCGGGACGGCGACCGGCAGGTGGACACCGCCCATCTGCTCCACTCGCTGCTGGAGTCGGACCCCGAGGTGCGCGCCGCGTTCGACGGCGGTCCGCAGGTCGCCCGTGTCCTCGGCTATCTCGTCCAGCGGAGCATCGGTTACGGGCTGCGCTGGCAGGGGACGGTGGAGGAGTCGGGCGCGGTCCCCCTCGTGGCGACGCCCGCGGTGCCCGGCTGGTCGCCCTCGGCCGTCACCGTCATGGAGGCCACCGTCGAACGGGCCCGGCGGCGCGGCGAGCCCAGGGCCGGTGGTCTCGATCTGCTCGACGCGCTCGCGTCCGACCGGGCCTGCCGTGCGGTGGACGTGCTCGAACGGGCCGGAGTGGACGCGCGTGCGCTGACCGGCCGGATCGCGGACGCGTCTCACGGAGTGTGACGGTCCGCGGGCAGGCGGCGACGATCCGTCTCGACAGGTGCGAAAGCGCCGATGCTCCTGACGCCGGCTGACATGATGTGTCCATGCACGCGTCTCAGGGGAGAAGCGTCGGCCTGGGACTCGCTCTCTTGTCGGCCTTCGCATTCGGCGGATCAGGTGTCGCGGCCAAGCCGCTGATCGAAGCGGGGCTCGACCCGCTCCATGTGGTCTGGCTCCGCGTCGCCGGGGCCGCCCTGGTGATGCTGCCCCTCGCCTGGCGCCACCGCGACCTCGTCCGCCGCAGGCCCGCGCTGCTGGCCGGCTTCGGACTGTTCGCCGTGGCGGGTGTGCAGGCCTTCTACTTCGCCTCGCTCTCCCGTATCCCCGTCGGCGTCGCCCTCCTCGTCGAATACCTGGCGCCGGCACTGGTCCTGCTCTGGGTGCGCTTCGTCCGGCGCAGGCCCGTCACCCGTGCCGCGGCCGTCGGTGTCGTCCTGGCCGTCGGCGGACTCGCCTGCGTCGTCGAGGTGTGGGCCGGACTCTCCTTCGACGTGATCGGCCTGCTGCTCGCGCTCGCCGCGGCCTGCTGCCAGGTCGGCTACTTCCTCCTGTCCGACCAGGGCGGCGACTCCGTGGAACCGGCCGACACGGTCGCCCCGCTGGGCGTCATCGCGTACGGGCTGCTCATCGGCACGCTCGTCCTCACCGTCGTCGCCCGGCCCTGGGGCATGGAGTGGTCGCTGCTGGCGGGCCGCGCCGACCTGGGAGGGTCGGACATCGCCGCGCCGCTGCTGCTCGGGTGGATCGTGCTCATCGCGACCGTGCTCGCGTACGCCACGGGCGTCGTCAGCGTCCGCAGGCTCTCGCCGCAGGTCGCCGGCGTCGTGGCCTGTCTGGAGGCGGTCATCGCGACCGTGCTGGCCTGGGTCCTGCTGCGCGAGCACCTGTCGGCGCCACAGATCCTGGGCGGTCTCGTGGTGCTCGCGGGCGCGTTCATCGCCCAGACCTCGACACCCACGGCGCGGGCCGGCGGAGTGGGCGACACGGAGCTGCTCAGCGAAGTGCCCGAAGTGCCCGAAGTGATCGGCGAGGGGGACGGGTTGTCCGCCGGACGGACGCCCACGTAGGCTCCCGATCATGCGACTGACAGTACTTCCGCCCCCCGCCGCCTGAGCGCGGGCGGCCATCCGCTGACGAAGACCGGGCTCGGGCAGTCCCCGAGCGGTCCGTCGCTGCCCGCGAGACGCAGTGAGCGACCACCAGCCCGTTCTTCAACACGGAGAAGTCACGTGTCGATTTCCGCATCCTCCGCTTCCGCGCCGTCCGCCGCTTCCGGCGTGCCGGTCGGCCGCAGCCTGTTCTATCTCGTCGTCGCCGGTGTCGCCTGGGGGACCGCGGGGGCCGCCGCCTCGCTGGTCTACCGCGTCAGCGACATCGGTCCGCTCTCCCTCTCCTTCTGGCGCTGCGCCGGCGGGCTCGTACTGCTGCTGGGCGCCCTCGCCCTGCGCCGCAGGCGCGCGGCGGCGGTCCGCCCGGCGGGGGCCACGGCCGAGCCGCGCCGCCGCCGGCTGATCCGCGTCCTCGGTACGGGCGTGGGCCTCGCGGTCTTCCAGAGCGCGTACTTCGCCGCGGTCGAGGAGACCGGACTCGCCGTCGGCACCGTGGTCACCCTCGGCGCCGGACCCGTGCTCATCGCGCTCGGCGCGCGGCTGACCATGGGCGAACGGCTCGGCGGCAGTGGTCTGATCGCCGTCGTCGGCGCGCTCGCCGGCCTCGTCGTCCTGGTGCTCGGCGGTGACGGGGCGACGGTACGTCCCGCCGGTATCGCCTACGCGGTGCTCGCGGCGGCCGGATACGCGGCCATCACGCTGCTCACCCGGTGGCTCGGCCGCGACGGTGGCACGGCCGACTCCCTCTCCACCACCGCCTGGGCCTTCGCCGTCGCCGGGCTCTGCGTGCTGCCGCTCGCGGCCGGTGAGGGTCTGCTGCCGCACACGGCCGAACTCGCCCAGGTGCTCTGGCTGTTGCTGTACGTCGCCGCGGTGCCGACGGCGCTCGCGTACGCGCTGTACTTCGCGGGCGCGGCGGTCGTACGGTCCGCCACCGTCTCCGTGATCATGCTGCTGGAGCCGGTGAGCGCGGCCGTCATCGCGGTCGGGCTGCTGGGTGAACAGCTCACCGCCGCGACCGTGGTGGGAACGGTGTTGCTGCTCGCCGCCGTGGTGGGTCTCGCCACGGCGGAGGCGCGCCTCGCCTCCGGCCGGCGCAAGGCGGCCGTCCTCGCGTGAGGCCGGCCTCCGCCTCTGAGCGGCGGGTGGTCCCACCGCGTGGCGGGCGCCGGAGTCAGAGCGCGCAGAGATAGCCGGGCAGGCCGACGGCCGGGTCCAGGTCGTCGGCCGGGACCGGTGTGCCGTATCCCTGGACGACGGGCACCACACCGGTCCAGTGGGGGAGCGACAGGTCCTCCGGCTCGTCGTTCGGGCCCCCGGTGCGGACCTTGGCGGAGACCTCGTCGAGATCCAGGCGCAGTACGGCGGTCGCCGCCAGCTCCTTCGCGTTGCCGGGCCGTGAGTCGTGGGAGCGGCCCGGCACCACGTGGTCGACCACGGCGTCCAGCGCGGTGCGCCGCTCGTCGAGGTCGGTCACCTGGTACGCGGTGCCGTGGACCACGACGGAGCGGTAGTTGATCGAGTGGTGGAAGGCCGACCTCGCGAGCACCAGACCGTCGACGCGGGTGACCGTCAGACAGACCGCCAGCCCCGGGTCGCCGCCGTCGCCCGCCATCCGCAGCGGCCGGGAGCCGGTCGAACCGTGGACGTACAGCCGCTCGCCGACCCTGGCGTAGAGGGTGGGGAGGACCACGGGCGCGCCGTCGCGGACGAATCCGAGATGGCAGAGGAAGGTCTCGTCCAGTATCCCGTGCACCAGCTCGCGGTCGTACGAGGCGCGGTTGGCGGAGCGGGTGGGGACGGTGCGGTCGGTGGGGCGGTAGGCGGTGGAGGAGGTGGGCTCCGGCATTGCGCTTCTCCTATGTACTAGTGCATAGTGTGCTTTGTGCTAGGAGAGTATCGGATCGAAGGGCGGCGCGCCGCCGAGATCTCCGCGAGCGTGGAGCGGGGCATCGGCGCCGGACAGCTGGCGCCCGGCCAACTTCTGCCACCCCTGCGGGAGCTGGCCCTGGAGCTGGGCGTCAACCCGAACACGGTGGCCGCCGCCTACCGCACTCTGCGCGACCGCGGCGTCATCGAGACGGCGGGCCGCAGAGGCAGCAGGGTGCGCGCGCGCCCGTCGAGTACGGCGCGCGGCTCGATCCGGGTCGACGCGCCCGAGGGCGTACGGGAGGTGTCGGACGGCAATCCCGATCCCGCCCTGCTGCCGCCGCTGCACGACGCGCTCGCCGCGGCGTCCCGGCGCCACGCGGAGCGGCCGGGCCGGTACGGGGACGCCGCCGTGCTGCCGGAGCTGGCCCGGCTCGCCCGCGCCGCGCTGGACGAGGACGGGGTGCCCGAAGGCCCTGTCGCCGTGACCTCCGGTTCGCTGGACGCGATCGAACGGGTCCTGGCCGCGCACCTGCGGCCGGGCGACGCCGTCGCCGTCGAGGATCCGGGCTGGGGCGCCCTGCTCGACCTGGTGCCCGCGCTGGGCCTGCGGCCCGTGCCGATGGCGCTGGACGACGACGGGCCGCTGCCGGGGGAGTTGGAGCGCGCGCTGCGGGCAGGGGCGCGGGCCGTCGTCGTCACCGACCGGGCGCAGAATCCGACGGGCGCGGTGGTGGGAGCCGACCGCGCGCGGGAGCTGCGTGCGGTGCTGGCGGCCCACGCCCATGTACTGCTCATCGAGGACGACCACGGTCACCGCATCGTCGACGAGCCGCTCCATCCGCTGGCCGGGGTCACGGACAACTGGGCGCTCGTGCGGTCCACGGCCAAGGCGTACGGTCCCGATCTGCGGCTCGCCGTGCTGACCGGGGACGCCGTGACCGTCGACCGGGTGACGGGCCGTCAGAGGCTTGGGCCGGGCTGGGTGAGCAGACTGCTGCAACAGGCGGTCGTGGAGCTGTGGACGGCGGGCGCGGTCGACGCCCGCGCCGTCGCGCACGCGTACGGAGAGCGGCGCGACACGCTGGTACGGGCCCTGGCCGCGCGCGGGGTCGAGGCGCACGGGCGCAGCGGGATGAACGTCTGGGTGCCGGTCGCCGAGGAGACCGGCGCGGTGGCGCGGCTGCTGCACGCCGGCTGGGCGGTGGCGCCCGGTGCGCGCTTCCGGATGGCGGCGCCCCCCGGTGTGCGGCTGACGGTCTCGGCCATGACGCCGGACGACATCGAGCCGGTGGCGGACGCGGTGGCCGGCGCGGCGGGGGCCGCGCCGGCGCGCAGTTACGGCTGATCGGCCGGGGCGGCCGTGGGCGCGGGCTCCGGCTTCGCCCCGGCCGGCGGTGAGGACTTCCGCGCCGCCGAACCGCCGCCCCTGCTCTGGGTGAGCGCGGCGCCGACGAGCACGATGACCGCGCCCACCGGGGTGTTCCAGTGCAGCGGCTCGCCGAGCACCGCCACACCGGCGGCCGTCGCGATGACGGGGACGAAGTACGTGACCATCTGCCCGGTCGTCGGGCCCACTTCGGCGACGAGACCGTACTGGATCAGCAGGGCCAGCCCCGTACCCAGGCTGCCGAGGGCGATCACGGCGAGCAGCGGCACCACCGGGAAGGAGGTCGGCATATCGGTGAACAGCGGTGTGACCACGGCCAGTTGCACCGTCGCCATGAACAACTGGGCTCCGGTGAGGGAGAGGTGCGAGCTGCCGCTGCCCGCCAGGGTGCGGCGGACGTAGACCCAGCCGACGGCGTAGCTCAGCGAGGCCAGCAGCGCCATGGCCGTACCGCCGAAGTCCAGTCCGGAGAAGCCCTGCCAGGCGCCGAGGACGGTCAGGACGCCGATGAAGCCGAGCCCCAGACCGCCGACACGGCGCCGGGTGGGGCGGTCCTCGGAGAGCGCGACCAGCGACAGCAGCATGCCCCACAGCGGTGACGTCGCGTTGCAGATGCCCGCCAGCGTCGACGGGATGGTCAGCTCGGCGTACGAGAAGAGCGAGAACGGCACGGCGTTGAGGATGAACGCGGCCACCGTGAGGTGGCCCCAGGTGCGGAGGGACCGGGGCAGCCGCTCGCGCCGTACCGCTATCGCGACCGCCAGCACCGCCGTACCGAAGAACAGCCTGCCGAAGGTCACCTGGAACGGCGCGTAGCCATGGGTGCCGACCTTGATCAGCAGGAAGCTGAAGCCCCAGATCAGCGAGAGCACGCCGAACCGGACGCGCCAGTCGATCGCCCGGCGGCGGGCCGCGGCGGGGCCGGGCCCGCCGGCCGGCGCCCGGGGCGGGGTGGTGGAGGCGGATGCGGAGCGTCCGGTGCGGGGCGGGGTGGCGGTGGTCATACGGCTACGATGCGGCCCACCACCTCTTAGGACAAGCGAGAATTTCTCGACCTGTCCGCGTAGCATCGCTTACATGTTGAACCTGGAGAGACTGCGCATCCTCGACGCGCTCGCCCGGCACGGCTCCGTGAGCGGAGCGGCCGACGGCCTCCACGTCACCACCTCGGCCGTCTCGCAGCAGATGGCCAAACTGGAGCGGGAGGTCGGACAGCAGCTGCTCGCCAAGCACGGGCGTGGCGTCCGGCTCACCGACGCGGGACGCCTTCTCGCCGACCACGCCGCGCGGATCATCTCCCAGGTGGAACTCGCCCAGTCGGACATCGAGGCCCGGCGCGGCCAGGTGGTCGGCGAGGTACGGCTGTCGGCGTTCCCCACGGCCGCCCGCGGCCTGTTCCCCGCCGCGCTCGCCGCACTGCGCAAGGCGCATCCCGATCTGCGGGTCCGCTCGCTGGAGTCGGAGCCGGACGGCGCGATCCGCCAGGTCCTGCGCGGTGACCTCGACCTCGCCGTCGTACTGGACTGGAACAACAAACGGCTGCCGGTGCCCGGCGGCCTGGCGGCGGCTTCCCTGCTGGAGGACGCGGCCGATGTGGCGATGCCGGCCGGTCACCCGCTCGCGGAGCGGCGTGAGGTGGATCTGGAGGAGTTCGCCCACGACTCGTGGATTTCGTGGCCGACCGGCGAGTTCTGCCACGAGTGGCTGGTGTTCACGCTGCGTTCGAAGGGGATCGAGCCGCGGATCGAGCACATGGCCGGTGAGCAGCACACCCAACTGGAGCTGGTCGGTGCCGGGTTGGGAGTCTGTGTGGCGCCCCGCATGGGGCGGGGCCCGCTGCCCGGGGGTGTGGTGGCCGCGCCCGTACGGCAGAAGATGTTCCGGCACGTGTACGCGGTGTGGCGCGCCGACGCCGACCGCCGCCCGTCGATCCGGGCGGCGGTCGAGGCGCTGGAGGAGGCGGCGGGAGTGCTGAGGACGGCGGACGCGGCGTGACGTCGGCGGGCCCACCGCCGGGCCGGGCCGGTGGCCGGGCCCGCCGGATCAGGCGAGTTTGATCTCGTCGCCCTCCACGGTGATCGACGCCGCTCCCAGCGGCTTGGTGGCCGGCCCCTTCTTCACGCTGCCGTCCGAGGCGTCGAACTGACTGCCGTGACAGGGACAGGTGATGGTGCCGTTCGCGATGCTCCCCACCGCGCACCCCGAGTGGGTGCACTCCGAGGAGAACGCCTTGAACTGCCCGGCCGACGGCTGGGTGACGACCACGCCCTCGGCCTCGAAGACCTTGCCGCCGCCCTCCGGGATGTCGGCGGTCCTGGCGAGCACCGCGCCCTGTCCGCCGCCGCCGTTCGCGCCGTCGTCCGCCGGAGCCTGGCCGGCGGAGTCCGACGAGTCGTCCGAACCGCAGGCGACGAGCGCCGCGCTCAGGCCGACCGCGCCCACCGCCGCCACGACCGTACGGCGCGGCACTGTCGGGCCCGTGGTCGTCGGTGCGGTGTCCTGCGTTCCCGTCATGTCTGCTCCCTGTCCGTGGCCGGCCCCGGCGGCCGGTTCCCCAGGGGGTACGCACCGCCGGATCGCGGTGTTCAAGCCCCCCAGGACTTTCTCAAAGTTTCAAGGACTCCTCGGGGAGATCCACGTCGGGAACAGGCCGTTTCCTCATCACGATCAGCCATCGGGGCGCTCCAGCCCCGTGATCCCGGCGACGACCGGCAGATGGTCGCTGCCGGTCGCGGGCAGCGTGCTCAGGTGCGCGACGGTCGCCGAGCGCGCCATCACCTGGTCGATCCGGGCCACCGGGAAGGCGGTGGGGAAGCTGAGGGCGAAGCCCCGTTCCGCCACGTTCATCCGGGACGTGAGCGGGGCCAGCCCCCGGTCGTCGACCGTCCCGTTGAGGTCGCCCAGCAGGATCACCGCCTCCGTCGGCTCGGCGGCGACGGCCCTGCCCAGCAGCCCGGCGCTCTCGTCGCGCGAGGACGACACGAGACCGCTCGCCCGGAAGCGGATCGACGGCAGATGCGCGACATACGCCGCCACCTCGCCGTGCGGGGTGGCCACCACCGTCCGCAGACCGCGGTTCCAGCCCTCCTCGATGCCCCGCGGCCTGATGTCCAGCAACCGGGTGCCGCTCAGCGGATACTTCGACCAGAGCCCGACCGTGCCCCGCACCGCGTGGTGCGGGTAGTCGGCGGCGAGGGTCCTCTCGTAGACCGCCAGCGCCGGGGGCATCAGCTCCTCCAGCGCGATCAGATCGGGTCCCGCCCCGGCCAGCGCGCGGGCCGTGCCCGCCGGGTCGGCGTTCTCGTCGCTGACGTTGTGCTGCGCCACGACCAGGTCGTACGCACCGGCCGACGAGCCCGGCAGGAACAGCCCGCCGAAGAGATACGTCCAGGCAACCGCCGGCAGCAGCAGGGCCACCAGCGCGAGCGCCGAACGGCGCAGCAGCGCCAGACCGAGCAGCGGCACGACGGCGAGACCGAGCCACGGCAGGAACGCCTCCAGTGAACTGCCGAGATTTCCCAGGGAGTTGGGCACGGACCGGTGGAACACCAGCAGCACGGCCGTCAGCACCGCGAGCCCGGCGAGCACCCGGCCCCGTGTCCACGCCGACCGGGCGCCGCCGCCGTCCCTCCGCGTGTCCCTCGGCCCGTCCTCTCCCGGAGTCCGCCGCGCGGCCCACCGCCCCGTCCGGCGCGGCGCCGTCCTCGCCGTCGACAGCGCGTCTCCGCGCGTCCCCGCCCGCTCCACCATGGCTTCCCATCCGCTCGACCCTCTCCATCAGGACGAACCAGCAGGTGGAACAGTTGCCGTCCACGCGCGCGTGTCCGCCGCGTCACCGTCCGGCGCGGGACCACGGGAGCCGAGGCACGTCCGTGCCTGCCCCCTGTCGGCGCAGAACCCGGTGGCCGGCGCCGATGATCGCCGGCGCCGGCCCGAGTGATCACTCGTCCAGGTGTGCGGCGGTGGGTCCGCGACCGGTGAGGGCCGCGGCCCCGGTGTCACTTCTCGGTCTGCTCCTTCCACTCCGCCTGGGCGTCGTTCAGCTCCTTGGCCACCTTGTCGGCGAACTCCTTGGCGGTCATGTCGCCGAGGAGCACCTTCTGGAAGTTCGGCTCGTTGCCGGACTTGCTGATCGTGTTCCAGTCGGGCAGGTAGTACGGCAGGTTGACGATCTTCGTCGAACCGTCGCTGAGCGCCTTCATCGCCGCGGCGGTCGGCTCCGCCTTCCGGATCCACGGATCGGACGCCGCGTCGATGTTCGCCGGTATGGAGCCCGCCGACTCGTTCCACGCGCTGTTCGACTTGTGGGAGGCGGCGAACTCGATGAACTTCCAGGCCGCAGCCTTGTTCTCGCTGTTCTTGAACAGGCCGAGTCCGTCGACCGGGTTGGAGACCTGGACACGTTCGCCGTTCTCCCGCGCCGGATACGGCAGACCCTTGAACTTCTCCTCGCCCAGCGACTTCACATGGTCCTGGTACGACGCGAGATTGTGCGTCAGCATCCCGATGGTGCCGTTGTCGTACTGGGCGACCATCTTGATGAAGTCGTTGTTGACGTCGGCGGACGGCGTCACCTTCTTGTAGAGGGCGACGTACTTCTCCAGCGCCGCCACGTTCCTCGGGTCGTTCACCGTCGTCCTGTCGCCGTCCCAGAAGGACGTGATGCCGGACTGGCCGTACATCGCGTCCATCGCCGGGGCGATCGATCCCGCGCCGCCGCGGATCGTGTAACCGAACTTGTCCGTGCCGGGTTCGGTGAGCTTCTCGGCGGCGTCGTAGAAGGCCGACCAGGTGGTCGGCGGTTCGAGACCGGCCTTGGCGAACAGATCCGTCCGGTACCAGAGCGTGCCGTTGTTGGTGGAGCTGGGCACCGAGTACATGGTGTCGCCGCGACCGCCCGCCGCCTTCACGCTCTCCACCATCGACGGCACGAGCTTGCCCTTGAGCGGACCCGCGTCGATACGGTCGCCCACCGGCTCCAGGACGTCCCGCACCACCAGATTGGAGAGGTACGCGGTGCCGACACCGCCGACGTCCGGCAGCCCGCCACCGTCGATCGCCGTGTCGTACTTCTGCTGCACCTGGTCGATGGGCAGACCGACGTACTTGACCTTGATGTCCTTGTTCTGCTTCTCGAAGTCCTCGATGATCTGCGCCCAGATGTCCCGGCGCTCACCCGTGTTGTTGTCCCACAGGGTGATCTCACCCTTGCCGGACCCCTCGCTGCCGCTTCCGCCGCTGCCGTCGTCGCCGCAGGCGGTGGCGGTGAGGGCGAGCACCGTCGCCAGGGAGACGGCCGCGGCCGTCCGCCCTCTGTCCTTTTTCGAGACTGTCATGATCGGCTCTTCTCTCTGAGGTCTCTTCTGAGGTCTTTCCGGGGTTCTTCCGGGGTTTCCGGCTGTTTCGGGGTGGTGCTTCCCGGGGGGGGTCTCCGGGCCGCCGTCGGGATGCGCGGATCAGGCGGTGATACGGAAGTCGTCGAAGGCGGCCGTCCCGGCGAAGCCCTCTTCGGCAGGAGAGGGGATCCGCGTGGAGCCGGGCGCCGCGGCGAACAGGCCCAGGAGCGCGCCGACCCAGCGCCAGGGTGTGGCGGTGAAGACCGGGCCCGAGGCGTGGAAGGCGTCCGGCAAGCTCTCCGGGAAGCCCTCAGCCGGCCGCACGGCGGCGGAGAACCGGCACCGGCCCCCGGCGCTCACCTCCACGCGCAGCACGGCGCGCGCGCCGGGCGCGGCCACCGGAGGCGCCGCGTCCCGCTCATGGGTGGCACCGGTCTCGGCGAAGCGGTGCACCAGACGGACCCCGCCGTCCGTGCCGCGTTCCAGACCGATCCAGGAGAAGGCGTCGCCGAGCACCGCGAGTCCCGCCCTGGCGCCCGGCTCCTCGCTCTCCAGGGCCATCCGGACCGTGACGGTGAAGCTCTCCGCCGGCATCCGCTGCACCAGGACGTGCGGCAGCGCGCGCAGGTCGTGGGCCGTCTCCGAGCGTCGGCAGGTCAGCCGCAGCCCGTCGCCCGCGTGCGGCACCGTCCAGCCCGGATCCGACCCCGCCCACCCGGTGGGCGGATTGGCCGCCCACTGCCACTGGAGCCCGAAACGGCCGCCCGGGAAAACGTCGTCCGTCGCGGGCGCCTGCACCGGCCCCCGTGGCGCGACCGGTTTGCGGTGCACACGGACCGGCTCGCCGCCCGCGCCGACGACCGGCCAGCCGTCGCCGTCCCAGCGCAACGGCTGGAGGTGCACCACCCGTCCGTACGCGCCGCGATCCTGGAAGTGCAGGAACCAGTCCTCCCCGGGCACGTGCCCGGGGACCCAGGCGCCCTGGTGCGGCCCGTTGACGTCCGTACGCCCCTGGGCCAGTACGGTCCGCTCCTCGTACGGGCCGAGGAACTCCCGTGACCGGAACGCCCCTTGCCAGCCGGTCGACACCCCGCCGGCCGGAGCGAGGATCCAGTACCAGCCGTCGCGCCGGTACAGCTTCGGCCCCTCCAGCGTGAACCAGCCGGGCAGCGCGTCCCCGTCCACGACGGTCCCGCCGTCGTCGAGGAGCCGCCGCCCGTCCGGGCTCATCCGGTGCCCCGTCAGCCGGTTCTTGACGCCTGAACGCGACTTGGCCCAGGCGTGCACCAGATACGCCTCACCGGTGTCCTCGTCCCACAGCGGACAGGGGTCGATCAGTCCCTTGCCCGCCTTGAGGAGGAAGGGCTCGCTCCACGGGCCCGTGATGTCCGGGGCGCTGATCTGCCATATCCCGTGGTCCGGGTCGCCCCAGAAGATCCAGAACCGGTCCGCGTGGTGGCGGAGCGAAGGCGCCCACACCCCGCCGTCGTTCCGGGGCACGGCGAAGTCCGCGGCCGGTTCGAGCCGGTCCAGGGCGTGCCCCACGAGCGACCAGTTGACCAGGTCGCGGGAGTGCAGCAGGGGAAGTCCCGGCGCCCGGCCGAAGCTGGAGGCGGTCAGGTAGTAGTCGCCGCCGACCCGGATGACGTCGGGGTCGGACCAGTCCGCGTTCAGTACCGGGTTGCGGTACGTACCGTCGCCCAGGTCGGCGCGCCACGGCAGGCTCATGACGGCGCCACCTCACGGGCCAGGGCCGCCAGCGCCGCCGCGGCCGGGCGGTCGAGCCGGCCGTCCGCGACGACCGTGACGATCCGGCGCGTCAGACCGGCGCCCGCGGCCAGTGGCAGCCGCCGCTCCCAGGCGAGTGACGAGCCCACGCCCGGGTACTGGCCGGTGCGGACGAACCACGGGTCCCGCCGGGTCCGCTCGTCGCCCCCGGCGAAGACCAGCGTCCACCCCGGACCGGCCAGCGCCAGCCACTCGGCGGTGCTCCCGTGCACCGCGTCCTCGCCGCTCGCGGTCGCGGTGAACACCTCGGGCCGAGGGTCCGCCGGCCCCTCCTTCGGGGCCCGCCAGAAGAAACCGCCGTAACCGGCCCCCGGCCGCCCGTTGGCGGCCGGACTGCCGAAGGAGAGAGCGGCGCCGGACACATTGGTCAGCGTCGAGGCGAAGTCCAGGGCCCAGGCGCCGACGGACAGCGCACGCGCCCGGATCGTGCGCCGCTCCGAGAGCAGTGGGCGCCCCTCCCGTGTCCAGGACAGCTCCTGCGCACAGCCGTCGGGGGCCGCCGCCGCGAGCCAGTCCGTGTGCTCCTGGACGCCGTGGTTGTCGAGCGCCACCGGGCCCCGGTCGCGCACATAGGTGCGCCCGCCCCAGAAGTTGACACCCGCCACGTCCGGCACGGCCATCGAGACCCCGAGATGGTGCGCGTGGTCGGCGGGCCGCAGTTCGGTGACGACCAGACCGCCGAGGGTGCGCACCGGGTGCAGATACGGGCGCGGGGACAGCGCCGCTGGCAGCCGCGGCCGGTGCGTGTAGTCGGCCACCGCGCGGCCGGCCAGTCGCAGGACCGTCCTGTCCGGGGACGCGGCCGGCCGCCCGGCCCAGCCGGCGCCCAGTTCGGCGAACGTGGCGAGGGTCTCGGCGCTCCGCGCGACCAGCGCGTCCACGCCCTTGACGATCCGCCGCGGTCCGCTCTCGCCGGCCGCGCCGTACCAGGCGCCGGCGGGCAGCGGCACGGGTGACGGGCCGGTCCTGACCGCCTCCAGGATCCGCATGAACGCGCCGGTACGGTGTGGCGGTACGGCGAGTTCGGCGCCCGCGTCCAGATGCGCGACCAGGTTCTCCAGCAGGTCCGTTCGCCCGTACACCGACTCGGCCGGCTCCCGGCCCGCGCGTTCGACACGCACCCGGTCCTGCTTGTACCAGAAGGTGACGCGCCCCTCGGTCCCGTGGATCACGACGTACGGCTCGGTGTTCCGCTCCGCGCAGAGGGTGACGGCGACCGTGATCCGGGTGGAGCGGGCGGTGCGCAGCCGCAGACAGCTCGTGTCGTCGGCCTCGATGTCGTTGGCCCGGAACTGCTCCAGCTCGATCCCGGAGACGTCCTCGGCCCGGTCGCTGCCGTCGAGGCGCAGAGCCGTCGCCACCGCGTGCGCCAGCGGGTTGGTGAGCACACCGTCCACGACGTCGCGCCCGTCCAGTGACCGGCGCCCGGCCCAGGGGACGCGGCGGTAGTACGCCTCGTCGCGCACCCACGCCCCGGCGGCGCCGATTCCGCGGACCCGTCCGATCGCACCGTCCCGGACCAGCTCCGCGATCGCGCCCACCGCGTGGGAACCGAGGGACTGGAACCCGATCTGGCAGGCCGTGCCGCTCTTGTCCAGACCGGTGAGCAGCCGCTCGAACTCCGGGTACGAGGCGGTGGTCGGCTTCTCCAGCAGGGTGTGGACGCCGTGTGCGGCTGCGGCCAGCGCCAGATCGGTGTGGGTGTGGATGGGGGTGCAGACGACGGCGATCCGCGCGCCGGTGCGCTCCAGCAGTTCACCGAGGTCGGCGGACTGCTCGGGCGCCGCGAAACCCTCCAGCTCGGCGGGGGACAGCGGGTCCAGCTCGCAGACGCCCACGAGCCGTACCAGGCCGCTCTGTTCGAGCCGGCGGATGTTGCGCAGATGTGAGCGGCCGTGTCCACGGGCGCCGGCGAGCACGACGGGCAGGCTCATCCCTTCACCGCCCCCGCGCTGAAGCCGGTGATCAGCCACTTCTGGATGAAGGCGAAGACGATGACGACCGGTACGGCGGAGATCACACCACCGGCGGCGAGCGCCCCGAAGTCGACGCTGTCCGCGCCGATCAGGGTGGAGAGGCCCACCGGGATCGTCTGCTTGTCCTGGTCCATCAGGAACATCAGGGCGAAGAGGAAATGGTTCCAGCTGTGCACGAAGGCGAAGGAGCCGACGGCGATCAGACCGGGCCGCAGCATCGGCAGTACGACGATACGGAACGCCTGGAGCCGTGAGCAGCCGTCGACCCAGGCCGCCTCCTCCAGCGAGTACGGCACGTTCTTGATGAAGCCGCTGATCAGGATGATGGAGAGCGGCAGCTGGAAGACGGTCTCCGCGATGACCACGCTGAGCGGGGAGTTGATCAGCGAGAGGTTCTTGAAGATCTGGAACAGCGGCACCAGCATCAGCGCGCCCGGAATGAACTGCGAGCAGAGCAGCGCCAGCATGAAGGTCTGCTTGACCCGGAAGTCGAACCGCGCGAGCGCGTAACCGCCGGCCAGTGCGACCGTGGTCGTACAGATCAGGGTGAACACCCCGATCAGCGCGCTGTTCTGGAAGAAGACGGAGAAGCTGCGGTCGTTCCAGACCTTCTCGAAGTGGTCGAAGGTCATGGGCCACGGCACCAGTGAGGTGGACCCCGCGGGCCGCAGCGAGAACAGCAGCATCCAGTAGAACGGCACCAGGGTGAAGAGGAGATACAGCCCGAGCGGCAGGTAGATCTGCCAGCGGGGCACCTCGTCGAAGGAGCGCCCGCGCCGCCGCCTCCGCCGCACCGGCGGGGGCCGGTGGCCGCCGCCCGCGGGCGGGGTGGCGGTGCCCTTCTCGGTCATGAGCGCGGTCACTTGTGATCGCCTCCGAACTTGCTCAGGCGCAGATAGAGGATCGAGCAGAAGAGGAGGATCGCGAAGGCGACGGTCGTCAGCGCGGTGGCGTAGCCGAAGTCGTGCGCCTCGAACCCGGTGACCGCCACGTACAGCGGCAGCGTCGTGGTGACGCCGGCCGGTCCGCCCTCGGTGAGGGTGAGCAGCAGATCGACGTTGTTGAACTCCCACACGGCACGCAGCAGCGTGGAGAGGATGATCGCGTCCCGCAGATGGGGGAGGGTGATGTGGAAGAACTGCCGGAACCGGTTCGCCCCGTCGACCGACGCCGCCTCGTACAGATCCCCGGGGATGGACTGGAGATCGGCGAGGATGAGGATCGCGAAGAACGGCACCCCGCGCCAGAGTTCGGCCAGTACGGCGGCCCAGAAGACGGTGCCCGTGTCGGAGAGCACGGACGAGCCGTAGGTGCCGATGCCCGCGTCGGCGAGATAACGACCCACTCCCGTCGACGGGTTGTAGAGCAGCAGCCAGATCGTCGTCGTCAGCACACCGGAGACGGCCCAGGGCGAGAAGACCATGGCGCGGGCGGCGGCGCGGCCCACGAACGTCTGGTTGACCAGCAGCGCGAGGATCAGACCGAGGGCCAGTTGGAGCGTGACCTCGGTGAAGACCCATTTGCCGGAGAAGACGAGGCTGTCCCAGAACAGCGGGTCGTCGGTGAAGATCCGCCTGAAGTTGTCGAGACCCGCGAAGCCGTTCCGCCAGGGCTTGGTGGCGTTGTAGTTCTGGAGGCTGTAGTAGAAGACGCTGAGCATCGGATAGGCGATGAAGCCCACCATCAGCAGTACGGCGGGGGCGATCAGCAGATACGGCAGGCGGCGTGGTGAGATGCCCGCGCCCTTGGCGCGGGTCTTACGGGACCCCGGCTTCCCGGGTGCCCCGGGCGGGGCGCCTGATGAGTCCTGCGCCACAGCTGAGGCCATGACCGGTTCTCCGTTCTTCGGTGAAAGGGGTGTGCGTTCCTGGCCGGCTCATCCCACGTACGGGTCGGGGACCTCTCCGGGACGGGCGAGGAAGGCGAAGTCGCAGCCGGTGTCGGCCTGGGTGATCTGATCGAGGTAGAGCGCGCCGTAGCCGCGCTCGTAACGGGCGGGCGGCGGTGTCCAGTCGGCCCGGCGACGCGTCAACTCCTCGTCGGGGACGTGGAGGTGGAGACTGCGGGCGTCGACGTCGAGGGTGATGAGGTCGCCGGTGCGGACGAGGGCGAGGGGTCCGCCCACGTACGACTCGGGTGCGATGTGCAGCACGCACGCGCCGTAACTGGTGCCGCTCATCCGCGCGTCGGAGAGCCGGACCATGTCCCGCACACCCTGCTTGAGCAGATAGTCGGGGAGGGGGAGCATGCCGTACTCGGGCATGCCGGGGCCGCCCTTGGGGCCGGCGTTGCGCAGGACCAGCACATGGTCCGGGGTGAGGGCGAGCGCGGGGTCGTTGATGGTGCGCTGCATCTGCCGGTAGTCGTCGAAGACGACGGCGGGGCCGGTGTGGCGCAGCAGACGGGGCTCGGCGGCGATGTGCTTGATGACGGCTCCGTCGGGGCAGAGGTTGCCGTGCAGCACGGCGACGCCGCCCTCGGTGGCGAGGGGGTTGTCGCGTTCGCGGATGACGTCGGCGTTGTGGACCCGGGCACCGGCGAGCTGTTCGCGCAGGGTGTCGTGCGCGACGGTGGGGCGGTCCAGATGCAGCACACCGGTCAGCCGGGACAGGAAGCCGGGCAGTCCGCCGGCGAAGTGGAAGTCCTCCATCAGATACCTGCCGCCGGGGCGGAGGTCGGCGAGGACGGGCACGGTGCGGGCGACGCGGTCGAAGTCGGCCAGCGTGAGCGGGACACCGGAGCGCCCGGCCATCGCGATCAGATGGATGACGGCGTTGGTGGAGCCGCCGAGCGCGAGGACGGTCGCGACCGCGTCCTCGTACGCGTCGGGCGTCAGGATCTTCGACAGGGTGAGGTCCCGCCACACCAGCTCCACGATCCGCCGTCCGGACTCCGCGGCCATCCGCTCGTGACCCGAGTCGACGGCGGGGACGGAGGACGCGCCGGGGACCGTGACGCCCAGCACCTCGGCGGCGGCGGTCAGGGTCGACGCCGTGCCCATGGTCATGCAGTGACCGGGGGAGCGGGCGAGCCCGTTCTCCAGTTCGGTCAGCTCGCAGTCACCGATCAGTCCGGCGCGCCGGTCGTCCCAGTACTTCCACATGTCGGTGCCGGAGCCGAGGACCTCGTCGCGCCAGTGCCCGGGAAGCATCGGTCCGGCAGGGACGAAGACGGTCGGCAGGTCCACGGACGCGGCGCCCATCAGCAGCGCCGGTGTCGTCTTGTCGCAGCCGCCCATCAGGACGGCGCCGTCGACCGGGTAGGAGCGCAGCAGCTCCTCCGTCTCCATCGCCAGCATGTTGCGGTAGAGCATCGGGGTCGGCTTCTGGAACGTCTCGGAGAGCGTGGACACCGGGAATTCCAGCGGGAAGCCGCCCGCCTGCCAGACGCCCCGCTTGACCGCCTGCGCGCGCTCGCGCAGATGCACATGGCAGGGGTTGATGTCGGACCAGGTGTTGAGGATCGCGACGACCGGTTTGCCGAGGTGCTCCTCGGGGAGATAGCCGAGCTGGCGGGTGCGGGCCCGGTGGCTGAAGGAGCGCAGGCCCGAGGAGATGTCACTGCCGTACCACTGGTGGCTGCGCAGGTCCTCGGGGGCGAGGCGCCCGCCGGGGCCGGTGGCGTCGGGGCGCGAGGCGCCGGGTGTGCTCATGTCGGCCATCCCGCGATCAGGCCGGCGACCTCGGCGCGTACCGGCTCGGGCAGTACGCGGCTCGGCGCCCGTACATCACGGCGGCACAGCCCCAGCGCGGCCAGCGCTTCCTTCACGACGGTCACGTTGTCCGCGGACCGCCGTGCCGCACGCAGCTCCTCGAAGGGCCGGATGCGATCGAACACCTTCATGGCCGTGCCGTAGTCCCCGGCGCGCAGCGCCTCCAGCATCCCCAGCGAGACGGCCGGGGCGACATTGACGAGCCCGGACGTGAACCCGGTGGCGCCGCATGCGAAGTACGAGGGCGCGTACAGCTCCGCGAGCCCCGCCACCCACACGAAGCGATCCAGCCCCGCGTCGCGGGCGAAGGCGGCGAAGCGCGCGGCGTCCGGTACGGCGTACTTGGCGCCGACGACATTGGGGCACAGCTCGCCGAGCGCCGCGAGGCTCCCGCCGGGCAGCCGCGGATCACGTATGTACGGGACGACTCCCAGCTCCGGCACCGCCTCGGCGATGGACCGGTGGTAGTCGACCCAGCCGTCCTGCGACACATAGGGGTGTACCGGCTGATGGACCATCACCATCGAGGCCCCGCACTCCCGGGCGTGCACCGCGGCGGCCACGGCGGTCGGCACCTCCAGACCGACGCCCACCAGGACCACGGCCCGGCCGGCCGCCTCCTCGACGGTCAGCTCGGTGACGGTGCGGCGCTCGTCGGGGCTGAGGGCGTAGTACTCACCGGTGTTGCCGTTCGGCGTGAGCGTGCGCACGCCGCCGTCGATCAGCCGGCGAAGCAGTGCGCGGTGCGCATCGGTGTCGATGGTGTCGTCGTCGGTGAAGGGCGTGACGGGGATCGCCACGACATCGGCGAGCGCGTCCCGCGCCGCGAGAAGCCCCTGGCTCGTCATATCTGGTCTCCCTCGGGGAACGCCCGCCGTACGAAGGAGGCGATGTGGTCGTGCAGGGCGAGTGCGGCGCCGGCGGAGTCACCGGCCAGCGCGAGGCGCAGGATCTCCCGGTGCTCGTCGGCCTCCCGTTCCCAGGACGGATCGGCGGCCCAGGCGACGGTGGAGACGAGGGCGGCCTGGTCGCGGACCTCGTCGAGCATCCGGGTCAGCAGCGGGTTGCCGCAGGAGAGATACAGCTCGCGGTGGAACTCCCGGTTGGCGAGCGAGCGTTCGGCCCGGTCCACCGCCTCGTCGGCCCTGAGCAGGGCGTCCCGGGCGGCGTCCAGCGAGGCGTGCCGGGCCAGGGAGCGCCGCAACGCCTCCGGCTCCAGCAACAGCCGTACCTCGTAGACCTCGTGGGCCATTGCCGCGTCGACGGTCCGTACGGTGACGCCCTTGAACTGGCTCATGACGACGAGGCCGGTACCGGCGAGCGTCTTGAGTGCTTCTCGTACCGGAGTTTTCGACACCCCGAACCGCGCGGCCAGTTCGGTCTCGACCAGGGCCTGACCGGGGCTGAGACCACCGGTCAGGATGCCGTGTTTGATCGCTTCCAGGACGAACTGGGTGCGGGAGGGGATCGGACTCGGAGCGAATGCCATGGGCGCTCTCACATCTCGCGTATCGCGTCTCATATATGACGTACGAAGTACGACGCGATGAAAGTAGGACCGCTCAGATGTTTCGTCAATGCTTCGCGCAGAAGTTCTTCCACCAGGTGGTAAGCGCTTGCTCCGGTAGCGCCGAGCGTGGCGGGAGCGGGAAGGCAGGGCCGGGAAGGCGGAGGCGGGAAAGGTCACCGCACTCCGGTCGCATCCGGCCGGGCCGGGGCCGGGCGTGGGCCGAGGAGCCGCCGGCCGCGGCTGGTCCTCACTCGGTGGTCCGGGCGCCCCGGAAGGGGCTGACGCGGTCGGGGCGGCGCCGCTCCCCGCCCCGACCGCGCGCGCGGTTACAGGACGACGCCGCGCTGCTGGAGGGCGGCGGCCTTGAGCAGGGTCACCACGCCGGGGGTGTCGCGACCGATCGCCACACCGATCCGCTCCAGCTCCCGCTTCTCCGGAGGATTGCCGGACGCCCGCCCCTCCGACAGGATCGCCACTCGCTGGAGTCCGGCGGCGGCGAAGCCGCACACCCCCGCTTCACCGGCCCGGGTGGCGCCGTCGCTGCCCGGCAGCGTGACGAGACTGACGTCGGCCTCCGCGATCACCATGAAGCCGTCGATGGCGAACCCGGTCTGCTGGCCGAGGGACCACTCCTCGATGCGGCCCGCGACGGTGTCCTTGATGCCTCGGCCGGTCTGCGCGTTGGCGTCCTCGGCGGTGGGCGGTCCGGTGATGGTCGCGTCCAGAGGGTGCCCCCCGAACGTGCGGTGGGCGATGATCTGCCGGGCCTGCACGGGGTTGGTGCCCCGAGTGATCACGACGACGCCCTGCGCGCGCAGACCGTCGAGAGTCGTCGCCTGGCGCTGCTGCGCGGAGGCCAGGATGCCGGCGGTACCGCGGTCCCAGTGCTGCTGGCACCAGGTGCGGTCCGCCGCGGTCGTCGTGGCGAAGCCGGTCGCCTGAGTGAGGAAGCCGTCGTACACCTGCAGGACGTCCGGCAGTTCGAACAGCGCCGCGTCGCCGGCCGCGACGGCGACCGTCGCGCCCAGCACCATGCGCTGTGGTGTGTTCTCCCTCGGTACGGCTGAGCCCATCGCCTTGTAGGCGGCCGACTTCGCCTCGCCGGGCGACATGCGGTCGTATGTGATGTCACCGATCTTGAGCACGGAAACCCCTTCCCGGGGCCGTCGCGGGCCCCGTGTCCCGCTGCCCCGCCGATCGTCGCGGGGCGGCAACACCGTCACGGTCCCACCGGAATGCGGGCGGACGCCGGTATTCCACCCAAAATCATCGGTATCCCCCTGAAAAGAACCGTCGCCGCTCCGTCAGGACGGGGCGAGGACGGAGAACTCGTAGCTCTCCGGGGCGGCGCCGAGAAGCACGGCGTCACCGTCGAGAACACCGGCGAGCGGCTCACCCAACAGCTGGTCCCGACACTCACCCAACCCTTTCGGCACGGCGGCGAGCGCGTACCCACCGACCACGCCGGTGCCGGCCTCGGTCTGGCGGTCGTCAAGAGCGTCACCCACGCGCACGGCGGAATTCTCACTCCCGCCCCGCGCGCCGGCGGTGGACCGCGCGTCACCGTGGAACTGCCCGCGAAGGCCCCGCACACGGACGGATCCCGGCTCCGGCGCCACTGACCGTGACGCCGCCCGCCGGGCGCGGGGCGCGTCCACCGGCGGTCCGGTACACGCTCCGGCCGCTCGGCTGCATAGGGTGTGTTCCGTGCCTGGCGAGACTGACCTGCGACGACTTCTGATCGACATGCGGCCGGAACTGAATCCGGGGCGCTTCGTGTTCACCACGGTGGCCGACGGCATTCCCCCCGGGGTCTCGCCGATCGTCACCGTGGCCGAACGTGAGGGCCTGACGATGGTGCTGAGCCAGGAGGACGCCGAGGCCGCCGGGCTCGGATACGACTACGTGGCCGGCTGGCTGGTGCTCCGGGTGCACTCCGCGCTGGACGCGGTCGGCCTGACCGCCGCCGTCGCCCACGAACTCGCGGGGGCCGGGGTCAGCTGCAACGTGGTGGCCGGTTTCCACCACGACCACCTCTTCGTGCCGTACGAGGTGGCGGACCGCGCGATGGCCCTGCTCGAAGGGCTCTCCCGGAGATCGGCGGCAGCGCTGTCGTAGTAACATAAGTGGTTTTTCCGGGAGGGGAGTTCGGGGCGCTGGGGACGGGTAGCCGGTCCGTTCTCCGGGGTTCCGAGCGCGTACGCCCCTCCCCACGCAGGGAGAGGACTCCACGCATGACAGCTTCCGCGCACAACGCCGAGACCATCGGGGTGGTGGGGGCGCGCACCAACAACCTCCGCGATGTCACCGTGAACATCCCCAAGGGACAAGTGGTCGCCTTCACCGGGGTCAGCGGCAGCGGCAAGACCTCGTTAGCCATCGACACCATCCACAGCGAGGCACAACTCCGCTATCTGGAGGGGCTGTCGCCGTTCATCCGGCAGTACATCACCCAGCGCAACCGCCCCAAGGTGGACCGGGTCCTCGGCCTCGGCGCCACCCTCGCCGTCGACCAGCGCCGGCTCAACCGCAACCCCCGCTCCACCGTGGCCACCATCACCGGCATCGACGGCCACCTCGGACTGCTCTACTCACGGCTGCCCGGTGTCGGCGCCGATGCGGGCCCCGGCGACGGCCACCTCACCACCGCGCACTTCGACCGGCACACCCCGGAGGGGAGCTGCTCCGACTGCCACGGTGTCGGCGGCCGGTGGCAGGCGCGGGAAGAACTGATCATCACCCACCCGGAGTTGCCCCTCTTCGACGGCGCCTCGCCCTGGTACGCCAAGTGGCGCTCCGGTGAACACGCCTTCATTCCCGCCCTGGCGGAGAAGCGCGGTGTGGATCTCGCCCTGCCCTGGCGGTCACTGCCCGAGGCATTCCGTCACAACGTGCTCCACGGCACGGGTGACGAGAAGATCGAGGCCACCGTCGACATGCCGAACAAGAACGAGACGTCGTCCTGGACGTACACCTCCAGCGAGCCACTGCGCGGAGCGCTCGCCGAGGTGGAACGGGTCTTCGCGAACGCCGCGACGCCCACCGCCAAGGAGCGCTACCTGCCGTACATGCGCAAGATGCCCTGCGCCACCTGCGGAGGCACCGGATACGACGACGTCGCCCGGTCGGTCCGGCTCGGCGGGCTCGCCTACCCGGAACTGCTGGAGGTCGACGTACGCGAGGTACGCGCCTGGGGCGACCGGGTCACCGAGGGACTCGGCACCGGACAGCGCGTGGTGGGCGAGCCGCTGCTCCAGGACCTGGCCCGCAGACTCCGGGTGCTCGACCGGCTCGGCCTGGCCCATCTCCAGCTGTCCCGGGGCGCCGCCACCCTGTCCGGCGGCGAACTCCAGCGCACCCGGCTCGCGGCACAGCTCAGCACCGAACTCAGCGACATCATCTTCGTCCTGGACGAGCCGGGCACCGGCCTCCACCCGGCGGACAAGGCGCATCTGCTCGACATCGCGCTGGAACTGCGTGCCGCCGGGAACACCGTGCTGCTGGTGGAGCACGACCCCGAACTGATCGCCCGCGCCGACTGGGTGATCGACATGGGGCCGGGCGCCGGGCGGCTCGGCGGCGAGGTGCTCGTCTCCGGCGCGCCCTCGGACGTCGCCGCCCATCCCAGCTCGCTGACCGGCCACTACCTGGCGGGGAAGGGACCGCGACTGCGCCGCACCCGCCGTCCGGTCGGGGACGGCTCGAAGTGGGTGGAGCTGCACGGTCTGTCCGCGCACAACGTGACCGCCGACCTCGTCCGCTTCCCCGTGGGCCGGCTGACCTGTCTGACCGGGGTCAGCGGCAGCGGCAAGAGCAGTCTGCTCGGGGCGCTCGGTGCCGGGATGGAGGCGGCCCTGACCGGAACGGCGGCCGACACCGTCCGCCGGGTCACCGGGGGCGAGGGCTTCAGCTGGGTCGCCGTGGTCGACCAGGAGCCGATCGGCCGGACCCCCCGGTCCAACCCCGCCACGTACAGCAAGGCGTTCGACATCGTCCGCAAGCTGTTCGCGGAGACGGACGAGGCGCGCAAGCGCGGCATCAAGTCGTCCTGGTTCTCCTTCAACACGGCGAACGGCGGACGGTGCGAGACGTGTACCGGGTACGGCCGCAAGCTGGTGAACATGCACTTCCTGCCGGACGTGTGGGTGGTCTGTGACGTCTGCGAGGGCCGCCGCTACACGCCGGAGGCCCTGGAGATCACCTACGAGGGGCTGACCATCGACGGGGTGCTGGATCTGACCGTCGCCGAGGCGGTGGAACGCCTCACGGAACAGAAGCAGTTGGCGGAGACGCTGGAGGCGCTGAACCGGGTCGGTCTCGGATATCTGCAACTCGGCCAGAACGCCACGGAACTCTCCGGCGGCGAGGCGCAGCGACTGAAGCTGGCATCGGCGATCCAGCGGGGCGCGGCCGGCCGCAAGGCCGGACTGGTCGTGCTCGACGAGCCCGTCTCCGGTCTGCACCCCTCCGACATCCAGCGCATGGTGGACGCCTTCGACCTGCTGCTGGACTCGGGCAACACGGTGGTCGTCGCCGAGCACGACATCCCCGTCGCCGCCTCCGCGGACTGGGTGATCGACCTGGGTCCGGGCGCGGGCCCGGACGGCGGGGCGGTGGTCGCGGCGGGTTCCCCGGAACAGGTGGCCGCCGCCGACACACCGACCGCGGGATTCTTCCGGCGGTACGCGGCGGGCCTGCCGCTGCTGGGGGAACCCACCGGGCCGTCGGGCAACTGACCCGTACGGGCGGGTGGTTGACGCCCCGCGTCCGGCCGCGGTCGTACGCGGTCAGGCGCGGGGCGAGGTCAGTTCCACCACGGTGATGTCCGGTTCGGCGCCCAGCCGGACCGGCGGCCCCCAGAAGCCGGTGCCCCGGGTCACGTAGAGCAGGGTGTCCCCGTGCCGGCTCAGCCCGGCCACGTTCGGCTCGGCCAGCCCCATGAGCTGGTTGAACGGCCAGAGCTGGCCGCCGTGGGTGTGGCCGGAGAGCTGGAGGTCCACCCCGTACCGGGCGGCCTCGTCGACCTGTCCCGGCTGGTGGGCGAGGAGTACGACGGCCCGGTCCCGGTCGCGTCCGCCCAGCGCGGCCTCGTAGTCCGGGCCGTCACCGTGCTCGGCGCCGCTCTCGTCCTCGACCCCGGCCAGGTCGAAGCCGGGCAGCGCGACCCGCTCGTTGCGCAGCGTGCGCAGCCCGACGCCCTCCACGAACCGGACCCACTGGTCGGCGCCCGAGTAGAACTCGTGGTTGCCGGTGACGAAGAACGCGCCGTGGCGGGCCCGCAGGTCCGCGAGCGGTTCGGCGGCCCGTCCCTGGTCGGCCACGTCGGCGTCCTCCACGAGATCGCCGACGAGCGCCACCAGGTCCGGTTCGGTGCCGTTGAGGAGGTCGACCAACTGCCTGGTGCGGTCCCGGCCCACCAGCACGTTCAGATGGATGTCGCTGATCAGGGCGATCCGGAACCCGTGGGCCGCCGGGTCGAGCTTCGCGAGCGGCACGGTCAGGTGCTTGACGCTCGGAGGGCCGAGCGCCGTGTAGGCGCCGTACCCCACGGTCGCGCCGGCGACGGCCCCGGAGGCCAGGGCGACGGCCCGGCCGACGAACAGCCGCCGGGAGGGGTCGAGTTCGGCCCCGGACATGGACCGGGACGCGGACGCCGATTCGGATTCGGATTCGGATTCGGAACCGGCCTCGCGCTCCGACCCGGGCCCGGGGGTGTCCGAAGTCGGCACGGAGTCCGTACGGGGCGCCGGCGCCGGGCCGGCCACGGATAGCGCACCGGGCGCCGCGGGCACCGTGACCGCGGCGGTCGCCCGGCGCCGTTCCGCCCGCAGCAGGAACACCCGCGCCACCTCACCGACCAGCAGCGCCAGGGCCAGATAGAGGATCCCGGCCATCCACACGAAGCCGGGCCAGCCGACAGCCGTCGCCAGCGGCGCGGGCAGCGCACGCTCGCCGGGCGGCGCGGCCACCAGCAGTACCCCCAGCAGCACGATCACAACGGTGCCGCCCCGGCGCCACGCGGAGCCGGGAGTCGTGGTGTCGCGGACGGTACGCCGCCACACGTAGTAGTGGACACCGGCCAGGAGCGGCAGGACGAGCGCGACGAACAGCGCGGAGGACACCCGGGCCCCCGATCAGCGGTCGATCGGCTGCGGTTCACCGCACCAGTGCCGCAGCGCCCTGGTCAGCCCCCGGCCGGGCTCGGCGCCCGCCCAGGCCACGTAACCGTCGGGCCGGATCAGCACATGCGCGGGCCACCTGGCACCGAGGGGTTCGGCCAGTACACCCGTACGCAGCCGGGCCTCCCAGCCGGCGGCGGCGGGCGGACAGCCGTCCGTGCCCGTCAGTACGAACCCGCCGCCCCTGAACAGTTCGTAGAGCCGCTCCGGACCGCCGGGAGCCGGCTTGAGCGGCCGGTCGGGCACCCGCAGCCCCGTCCACCGGTCACGCCCCGCCGCCGGATAACGCAGGGTCAGACCCGACAGGTGCAGCACGTTCAGCCGGTGGACCGGCTTGATCCGCATCGACCACATCGCGGCCTTGCGTATCAGCCGGGCGGGCAGGCTGTCCGAGGTCTCGAAACGGAAGGACAGGTCGGTCTTGCGCAGCGTCTCCGCCGCGATCGGGTAGCGCTCGGCCTCGTAGGAGTCGAGCAGACTCTCCGGCGCCCACCCGTCGAGCACCGCGCGCAGTTTCCAGCCCAGGTTGAACGCGTCCTGGATTCCGGTCTGGAGGCCCTGTCCGCCGGACGGGATGTGGGTGTGCGCGGCGTCCCCGGCGAGCAGTACCCGGCCGACCCGGTACCGCTTGGCGTGCCGCTGCGAGCTGCGGAACCGCGACAGCCACAACGGGTCGGTGATACCGATGTCCAGGCCCAGGACGGCGGCGCAGCTCTCGCTGAGGTCCTCCAGGGTCAGCGGCTCGTCCGCGGGAACGGTGAACTTCTCCCGGTCCAGCACGATCACCCGGTACGTGCCGTCCCGGAACGGGAACAGGGCCGCCATACCGCGCCGGTTGATCCTGGCGTACTCGGCGGGTCCCGGCGGACTGCTCAGCCGGGCGTCGGCCATCATCAGCGACTGGTCGTAGTTCCAGCCGTCGAAATCCACCCCCAGCACCTCGCGTACGGTGCTGTTGACCCCGTCGCAGCCGACGACGTACTGGGCCCGGACGGTCGTCGGGCCCTCCGGACCGGTCAGCTCGACCACGACCCCGTCGTCGTCCTGCGACAGTCCGGTCATCTCGGTGCCGGGCAGCAGGACCGCGCCCGCCTTCTCGGCGGCTATCTGCAACGCGTCCTCGGTCTTCGACTGCGGTATGGAGAGGCTGAACGGGAAGCCGGTGTCGAGCAGCCCGTAGTCCAGATAACCGTCCTCGTTGCCGAGCGGGGGGTGCGGGCACTCCAGGCCCCAGGCCAGCACGTCGTCCACCCGGCCCCGCATGTCGAGGAGTTCCAGGGTGCGGGGTTCGACCGTGCAGGCCCGGGACAGCCTGGCGCGCCGGGTGCGCTTGTCCACCACCTGACAGGAGATACCGAACCCGGCCAGTTCCGCGGCGAGCGCGAGCCCGGCGGGTCCGCCGCCGACGATGAGCACCTGAGGGGACGGCGGCATCTGAGACTCCTTCGGATCGGCTGGTCCCGCCGCACGGGGAGGGTGCGGCGCGCACAGGGCCACAGCAGGGCAAGGCGGCCGGACGTCCGGCGCGGAGCCGCTCCTCGCCGGACGCCAGCCAGTTAAAAGGCGGTCCGTGGCGGGCGCAACCACGGTGAGAACGAGGTGAGAGGCGCCGGAGAGCGGCCGTTCGCCGGTGAGAGCGGTTCGAGAACCAGGTTGAGAACGGCGGGCCCTAGCGTGGCGGCCGATCAGGTGGTGTCCATGCAGTCCAGCCCGCAGGGGGGGCGTCCCGCCATGACCGCGCATCCGCCGGAACCACTTCGCGCACCGGCCGCCCCGGCACCGCCGGCCGGCACCGAGCCGTCGGCCGCCGCGAGTTCACCGGCCGGCCCGGAGCCCGAGGACCTGGAATCCCTGCTGACCATCCGTCACTTCGAGAACCTGCTGCTGCGGATGTTCGCCGAGGGCAGGCTCAACGGCACCACGCACACCTGTCTGGGACAGGAGTACGTGCCGGTCTCACTGGCCCCGCTCCTGGCGGGCGACCACGTGCTCAGCAACCACCGAGGCCACGGCCACTACCTCGCGCTGTTCCGCGATCCCGCCGGACTGCTCGCGGAGATCATGGGCCGGGCCGGCGCCGTGTGTTCGGGCGTCGGCGGCAGCCAGCACATCCGCCGCGGGAACTACCTCTCCACCGGGGTGCAGGGCCAGAGCCTGCCGCTGGCCGTGGGCATGGGGATGCGCTGCAAGCGCGTCGGGTCCGGCCGGATCGCCACCGCCTTCGTCGGTGACGGCACCTGGGGCGAGGGCGCGGTGTACGAGGCGCTCAACATGGCCGCCCTGTGGCGGGTGCCGGTCCTGGTGGTCGTCGAACACAACGCCGTCGCCCAGTCCACCCCGACACAGCTCCAGATGGCCGGTTCGATCGCGGACCGGGCCGCCGCCTTCGGCATCGACTTCCTGGAGATCACCGGCCATCAGGTGCCGGAGATCCGCGAGCGGCTGGCCCCGGTGGTCCGCCGGGTCCGTGAGGAACACCGCCCGGCCGTCGTGCAGTTCACCACCCGCCGGCTGGGTCCGCACAGCAAGGGCGACGACACCCGTTCGCAGGCGGAGGTGGACCGCCTCTGGGAGCAGGACTGGCACCGGGAGCTGACCGACCGGCTGGGCGAGCCGTTCCGGGAACTCGACGCGAGGATCCGCGCCGACCTGGAACAGCTGGCCCGGGAGGTGGAGGCACGGCCGCCCGCCGCCTGGACGGGCTCCGGTCTCCCGGACACGAGGATGGAGTACTCATGGCCGAACTGACCGAGCCGACCGAATCGACGGAATCGACCGAACTGACGGGCCTGGTGGCCGATGTGCTCCAGATGGCCGCCGCCGAGGTCACCGACGACACCGGCCCCGCCACCACGGCTGCCTGGACCAGCCTGCGGCACGTCCAGATCGTCGCCCGGGTCGAGCAGACCTTCGGTGTGAAGCTCACCGCCCGTGAGGTACGCGGCTGCCGCACCGTCGGCGCCCTGCGCGGACTCCTCGCCGAGAAGCGGGAGGCGCGGTGACCGCGCGGCCGGCGCCCCGGGTGGTGGAGGCGCTCAACAGCGCCCTGCACCGGCTGTTCGACGAACGGCCCTCGCTGCACCTGATCGGCGAGGACGTGCTCGACCCGTACGGCGGCGCCTTCAAGGCGACCCGCGGGCTGTCCACCCGCCACCCGGACCGGGTGCTCGGCACCCCGATCAGCGAGGCGGGCATCACCGGCGTGGCGGGCGGTCTGGCCCTCGCCGGAGACCAGGCGGTCGTGGAGATGATGTTCGGCGACTTCGCCGCGCTCGCCTTCGACCAGGTGCTCAACCTGATCTCCAAGTCGGTGACCATGTACGGGGAACGGGTGCCGATGCCGGTCGTCGTGCGCTGCCCGGTGGGCGGCAACCGCGGTTACGGCCCCACCCACAGCCAGAGCGTGCAGAAGCACTTCCTCGGCATTCCCAACCTGGCGCTGTACGAGACGAGCCCGTTCCACGACCCGTACGCGCAGCTGGCAGAGGGGCTCGACCACGGGCCCGCGATGCTCTTCGAGGACAAGGTCCTCTACACCCGGCGGGTCTGCCGCGACGGGGTGGCCGACGAGCACCACAGGTACGAGCTGCTCGGCGGGCCGACCGGCTGGGCGCACGTCACCCCCGTGGACGGGGCCCCCGCCGACGTGGTGCTGATGTGCCCCGGCGGGACCGCGCACCGGGCGATCGAGGCCGCGCGGCTGCTGCGCGGCCGCGGACTGACCACGCACGTACTGGTCCCGGCCCGTCTCTACCCGCCCGACCTGGAGCCGGTCCTGCCGCTGCTCGCGTCCGCCCGGCTGGTCGCGGTGGCGGA
Source organism: Streptomyces sp. NPDC104581 (assembly GCF_055583685.1). NCBI lineage: Bacteria > Bacillati > Actinomycetota > Actinomycetes > Kitasatosporales > Streptomycetaceae > Streptomyces > Streptomyces sp. NPDC104581. The sequence goes on along the minus strand of NZ_JBVJNN010000038.1, from coordinate 11,061 downwards.
GGAGAGCACCGCCGGCGGTACCTGGGGCGCCGAGATGGCCGCCCAGGTGCACGGGCGGATCTGGGCGGAGCTGCGCGCACCCGTCCTGCCGCTGTCCTCGGCCGACTCGGTGGTGCCGACCGCCCCGCACCTGGAGGCCGGGGTGCTGCTCGGGGCCGAACGCATCGCCGACGAGATCGAGTCGGCCGCGGCCCGCGCCCTGCCGCCCCGCGCGCCGGCCGCGCCCGTCCCGGCCGCCGGGCCACTGACGGACACCGGGCCCCGGGCCACCCCCGTCGCGGAGCCGCCCGCCCCGGGCACCGTCACGCCGGACGCCGCCGGGCCGGTCGCCGCCGGGCCGGAGGGGGCCGAGCCCGTGGCCGGAGTACCGGTCGCCGTGCCCAAGCTCAACAACAACGACACCGCCTACCTGGTGCTCCAGTGGCTCGCCGACGACGGCGCCCAGGTCGCCGAGGGCGATCCGCTGGTCGAGGTGGAGACCTCCAAGGCGGTCGAGGAGATCGTCGCCCCGGCCGCCGGGCATCTGCGGGTGCGCGCCGCCGAGGGCATCGAGGTCGGTATCGGCGAGCTGCTCGCCGAGCTGTTCGCCGAACCGCCGACGGCCCTGCCCGACGCCCCGCCCGCCACGCCGCCGGGGAACCCGGTCGCCGCCGCCCCCGTACCGCCGGTGGCCGCCGAGCCGGCGGCCGCCCCCCGTACCCATGTGCTCGACCGGGCCCAGCAGGGCACCGCTGCCGTGGTCACCCGCGCGCACCAGGAGGTACCCGCCGCCTTCGCCGCGGTCGAGGTCGAGGTGGACGCCGTGCTGGCCCGGCTGCGGTCACTCTCCGACGAGACCGGCGCCGAGGTGGGTCTGCCGGAGGCGGTGGTGAAGGCCGTGGCCGGCGCGCACCCCGCCTTCCCGCACCTGTTCGGGACCCTGCTGGACGAACGGACCGTACGACTGGCCGACACCGTGGACATCGGGGTCACCGTGGACGCCGGGAACGGCCTCTACATCCCCGTGCTGCGGGACTGCGCCGCCCGTTCCCTCGCCGATCTCTCCGACGACCTCATGGATTTCCGGATGCAGGCGTTCCGCGGTGAGTTCACCGCGCGCGAACTGTCCGGTGGCTCCCTGACCGTGTCGCTGAACGTGGAACCCGGCGTACTGGTCGTCCAGCCGATCGTCATGTGGCCGCAGCTCTGCATGGTCTCGATCGGCGGCCCGCTGACCCGCCTCGTCCTCGCCGACGGTGTGCCCGCCCCCGTCACCGTCGTCACCCTCGGTCTCGCCTACGACCACCGGGTGGTCAACGGCCGGGAGGCGGTCGGGTTCCTGCGCGCCGTCGCGGACGCCCTCCACGACCCGGAACAGCTCGTCAAACTCATCGACTGACCGTGAGGAGTTCCAGTGGCGTACGGGTTGACCGCCTTCGGTACCGCCCTCGGCGAAGAGGCCGCCGTCAAGGACGTGGTGGCCGAGTACACCGAGGACGTCGAGCGTGTCCTCGGGTACGGCTACGAGTACATCCACCGCGCCCCGCCGGACGTGAGCGTCACCGATCTCGCCGTCGAAGCGGGCCGGCGCGCCCTGGAGTCGGTGAACCCGCGCGAGGTGGACCTGCTCGTACTCGCCCTGACCGACCTCGCCGACCATCTGTACTGGGACGCGGCGGCCCGGGTCCAGTGGGCGCTCGGGCTGAGCCGGGCCGAGGCGGTGCTCATCGACCAGGGCTGTGTGGGCGGGGTCACCGCGTTCGACACCGTCGCGGGGCGCTTCGCCACCCATCCCGGCTACGGCACGGCGCTGGTCGTCGGCGCCAACCGGACCGTCGAGGCGTACTGGAACAGGCTGGACACCCACTCGCTGCTCTTCTCGGACGGGGCCGCGGCCGCCGTCGCCGTACGCGACGCGCCCACACTGCGCTGGCGCTCCTCCTACGCCGAGACGGACGGCCGGTACGCCGACTTCTTCCGGATGGACGTCGGCGGCGCGCGGCAGCCCTTCGTACCCGGCACCGAGACCCCCGCCGTACGGGACGCCTGGGACGTGGTCGACCAGTTCGAGCACGACGCCGAACGGCTGGCCGCCTACGCCGAGGAGATCGACGAGCGCACCGCCCGCGCCGTGCACCGGGCCTGCCGGCAGGCCGGCTGCGACGAGGAGGAACTGGCCCGGCTGCTCCTGCTCAACGACAACGCACGGGTACTGGCGACCCAGGCCGAACTGGTCGGGGTGCCGCTGGAGCGGACCAACGCCCGACTGGCCGCCCTGAACGGGCACTTCGGCGCCGCCGACCACCTGTTCTCCCTGGCCCGGCTGGAGGAGGCCGGAGAGCTGGCGTCCGGGGACCTGCTGGCCCTCGCGGCCAACGGCCGGGGCATGCACTGGGCGTGCACGGTCCTCCAGTGCTGACCGTGCCGCCGGTCCGTGTCCCCGCGGTCCGGGGAGTCCCCTCCCGCCACCGAACAGATCGGAGTAAAACGATATGAGTCGTCACCCCGCCCGGCGCGCCCTGATGGCCGCCGCGCTGGTCTGCGCCGGCCTGGGGCTGGTGTCCTGCGGCGCCGATCCCGACACGTCCGTGCAGTCCTCCGACTCCGCCGACACCCCCGCCTGCAAGCTGCTGAGGCCGGTGTCGGTCGAGTTCGACCTCGGGCAGCCCTCGGTGAGCGAGATGTCCGGGGACGGCTGCACCGCCCACAGCCACGAGTTCGGCACCCTCACGGTGACCATGAAGGACCGGCCGCTCGAAGACGCGGCCACCGGGCAGGGCAAACGGAGCACGATGCGCTTCGGCGACCACGACGCCGTGATGCTGATGGGTTCGCTGAACGGCGTCTGCAAGATCTTCCTGGACACGGGGGAGAAGAACAGCCTGGAACTGCGGCTCGGCCGGACCACGGCGATGACCCCGCAGGTGTGCACCTCGCTGAAGAAGGCGACGGCGAAGGTCGCCGAAGACCTGCCCGCCGCGTCCCCGGCCAAGGCGACCGGCTGACCCGCCGGCGCCGGGAGTCCCCGCCAGGACACGCCTGTGTGCCGGAGCCCGTCCACCGACCGGGCTCCGGCACACAGGCGTGCGCACGGCCCCGGCGCTCGCCAGTGCGCGAAGGGACGCTCCCGCGCGGCGCACGGCACGGCAGTGCCCCGGCCCCGGCGCCGTCCCGTTCGCCACGTCCGTCTCGGACCGGGCCCCGGGCGATGTGCCCGCACACGCCACGCACACCGGCACGGCGCGCACCCGCTCGGTGCGCACCGAGCCGCTCGTCCCTGTGTGTTGCCCACCGGGCGGTGGCTTCCCGCGTACGGGGGTGTGCCACCTCCGTGCCGCTCGACCTCGCGTGTTGACGCCCGCGCGGTTCGTCCCCGCGTACGGGGGTGTGCCACCTCCGTGCCGCTCGACCTCGCGTGTTGACGCCCGCGCGGTGGCGTTCCCGCGCGGTTCCCTCCCGGGTACGCGGTGTGCCCCCTGCTGCTCGTCCCTGTGTGCTGACGCCAGCGCGGTTCGTCCCCGAGTACGGGTCTGCCACCCCGTGGCGCTCGTCCCCGCGTCTTGACGCCCGCGCGGCGGCGTTCCCGCGTACGCCGTCCGCCGACCCCGCGGTGCGGTCCCCCGTCCTCCACGCCCGCGCGGCCCCTTCCTCACTCCAACGTGCGCTCGGTCGTGACCAGCGTCGCCTCGCCCACGGAGGCGATCCCGAGGGCCGGGGCCCGGGTGTCGGCCGGGCCTTCGGCCGCCGGTCCCGGCAGGCCCGGGGTGCGGTCGATGACCCGGACCTTCGCCGGTCCCGGTGCCAGCTCCAACTCCAGCTCCACGCCCCGCTCCGGCACTTGACGGATCGTCAGTTCCCAGGGGTCGTCCCCGGGCGGGTCGTCCGCGAACTCTCCGGGCACCCCGGACAGGGACCAGCCGCGGACGGCCGCCCCGCTGACGACGACGACCAACTCGTCGGCGCCGCGCTCGGAGACCGCCGTCAGCCTGACCCGTCGTCCCCCGTCCTCCGAGCCACCGAGAGCCTCGGTGGTGATCCGGGGGCCGGGCAACGGGTACTCCTCGGCCGGGCCCCGCCGTACCGGCACCCGCCAGCCCGGCCAGAGGTCCGTCACGGAACCGGGCTCGGCGTCCGCCGGCAGGAATCGGTCGCTCCAGTCGTCCGACGGCGCCCCGCTGACCCAGTGGGCCGTACGCCGGTCGGCGTCCCACACGTACGCCAGGTCGGCCCGCAGATCGCGTTCCTGCTCCGGAGGAATCAGCGCGATGCCCGCCAGTACGGCCACCGACACCACGCCGGCGGTCACCGGCAGCAGCCGGGGCAGGCCCGGCAGCACCCCCGGCAGCAGGGCCGTGAGCAGCGCCGCGACGGCCACCGGAGCGGCGACCAGACCGAGTCCCAGGGCGTCGGTCAGCAACGGCAGCAGCGGGAACACCAGCAGCGCGGCCGGGACCGTGCCCAGCGCGGCGGCCAGCACCCGGCCCCCCACGGTCGCCCCGGCCCGGGAGGTGAGCACGGCCGCGGCGGCCAGCAGGCCCAGCGCGGGCCAGATGAACACATGGCTGCCGCCCGGCAGCGCCACCGCGCTCACGCAGGACAGCAGGATCCACAGCAGCGCCGCGCCCGCCACCTGTTCGCGGGGGCCGGCCCACCGCCGGACGAGCAGGGCCAGCGTGGCGCCGACGGCCAGGGTGAGCAGCAGGAACCCGGCGAGGGCCGGACCGTGCCCGCCGATGTCGTAGTAGTGGTCGAACTCGGCGTGCCCGGACGCCGTCAGCGGGGCCAAGGCGAACGCGGCCCCGGCGGCCAGCAGCAACTGGCCGAGGGCGACGAGGAGTCCGCGGCCGACACCGCCGATGGTGAGCAGCCCCCGGGCGCGCAGCCGCAGTAGCAGCACCAGGCCGAGCCCGGCCGCGGTCAGCGCGGCGGGCAGGGCCGCGCCCAGCGGATAGGAGACGAACCATCCGCCGGCCTGGAAGTACGCGGAGTCCCCGGCCGGGGTGCGCGCCAGATCGGCGGAGCCGAGCGCACGGGCCAGGCCGAGGGCCTGCCCGCCCTGGTGCTGGACGGTGGCCGGGTCGACCTGCTCCGGGGTGTCGGTGGCCCCGTGGTAGTGGGTGTAGCCGTCCAGATAGGCGAGGTTGAGTCCCTGGTGCCCGGCCTCCTGGAACACCGTGAAGTCGGTGAGGTTGGGCATGTAGTCGTACGCGGCGTCGAGCAGTGAGTCGGTCCGCGCGCCCGGCACCTCCCCGGCGAGGGTCTTCACCAGCCAGGCGGTATCGGGTCCCGCTTCGAACATCAGGCTGGGGCCGCGGCTGCCACGGGCCTCGAAGTTCAGGATCACGGCGTCGGACGGCAGCACGCCCGGCGTGTTGACCAGGGCCTGCGCGCCGAGCAGACCGCTCTCCTCGGCGTCGGTGAACACCAGCAGCACGTCGTTGCGCGGCGGTGGTCCGGTACGGAGCGCGCGGGCCGTCTCCAGTAGTACCGAGACCGGCACCCCGGCGTCGTTGGCACCCGGGCCCGCCTCGGTGGAGTCGTAGTGGGTGACCAGCGCGACGGGCCGGGTGCTGTCGGTGCCGGGGATCCGGGCGACGACGTTCTCCAGCCGCAGACCGGCGTATCTGGAGTCCGCGCCGATGGGGGAGAGGTCCGGCCGGTGGGAGGCCGCCGCCCCGGTGTGCACCCGGGTGTCGATGCCCAGCCCGGTGAGGGTGCGCACCAGGTACTCGCGGGCCTCCGTGTGCGCGGCCGAGCCGCCGGGGCGCGGGGCGGCGGCGATCTCCCGTACGTGCTCGGCGGCGCGGGCGGCCGAGAAGGTGTCGGCGGGGGCGTCCGGGCCGCGTGCCGCCGGCATCCGGCCGTCCCAGATCACCAGGGACAGACAGAGCGCCGCGAAGGCGGCGACGGCCACCGGGAACACCCAGCGGAGCACGCCGGTACGGCCCGCTCCCCGCCCCCCGTCGGCCGGTTCGCGCCGGTCCGTGCCGTGGTCGCCGGGGCTTTCACGGGTCTGCCCGTCGGCGCCGGGAACCGCCGGGCCGGCAGAGCCGCCGGTGTCGCCGGTGCCGGCCGCGCCGGGTGGGCCGTGAACCGGCGTCTCCCGGCTCCCGGGCGGGGTCCCGCCCGGACCGGTGTCATACCGCCTGAGTGCCATAGACCGTCGGTCCCTTGCTCGGCCGGTATCCGCGTGGCACCCCGGCGGCGCTCCGCCGTCGCAGCGCGATCTCGATGCGGTCGAGCACGTCCTGCTCCGCCACCCCACCGAGTTCCGCCGCGGCGCGCTGCCGCGCGTGGTCGCGGACCAGCGGGTTGAACGCGTAGGTGGGGCCGTCCTTCGTCCCGCCGGGGGAGACCGCCAGCAGATGCAGGTTGACCAGGGTGTCCAGCAGCCGCTGGGCGTCCTCGCCGGGCCGGTCGGAGACGGCGGAGGCCATCCACTCGGGGACGTACTCCAGGTCGCACAGGCTGAGCCGGAGCCACAGCCGGTACCCGGCGGGGGACAGCTGGTCGAGGGAGGACGCGAGCCGCGCCCCCATGTCCAGCCAGCCTATGGAGAGTTCGTCGATGCGGTTGCGCTGGGTCGCCAGACGTTCCGTGAAGGTGAGCAGGGTGCAGCGCGGGCGGGCCCGCAGCCGTGCTCCCGCTGCCCGGATGGCCAGCGGCAGGTGTCCGCAGAGCTCGGCGATCCGCCTGGCGCTGTCGACCTCGGCGAAGACCCGTTCCACGCCCACCAGGGAGGCGAGCAGGTCGAGCGCCTCGTCGGTGGGCAGTCCGTCCACGCTGTACTCGGTCAGGCCCGGTATCTTCAGCAGGCTGGCCCGGCCGGTGCACAGCACCGCGCTCTCGCCGCTGGGCAGCAGGGCCTCGTACCGGGTGGACTCGGCGACGTCGTCCAGCACGATGAGCAGCCGCTTGGTGGCGGTGACGCTGCGGAACAGCGCGGCGCGGGCGGCGAGGCCCGCCGGGATGCGCTGTTCGGGCACCCCGAGCGCGTCGAGGAACCCGTGCAGCACCTCCTGCGGGGCCGCGGGGTCGGTCTGTCCGTGCAGGTCGGCGTAGAGCTGGCCGTCCGGGAAGCGCTGCCGCAGGCTGTGGCCGACATGGATGGCGAGCGCGGTCTTGCCGGTGCCGCCGCAGCCCGCCAGCGCCACCACGCGCGAGCCGTTGTCCGTGCCCAGGTCCGAGGTGATGCGGTGTACCAGGTCGCGCCGGCCGGTGAAGTCCTTCACCCGGGGCGGCAGTTGGGCTGGCACTTTGGCGGGCGGACAGGGCTGGTACGACACGGCGGGCGGCGGTGCGAGCGGTTCGCCGGACAGGATCTTCTGGTGCAGTTCCTGAAGGCCGGGGCCCGGCTCCAGACCGAGGTTGTTGATCTGGGTGAGGCGGTTGTTGCGGTAGACGGTGAGTGCCTCCGCCCGGCGCTGGGACAGGTGCAGCGCGGTCATCAGCTGGGCGCACAGCCGCTCGCGCATCGGGTACTCGGCGACGAGTGGTTTGAGTTCACTGATGAGTTCGGCGTGCCGGCCCAGGGTCAGGCCCACGTCGAGCCACTCCTCCAGAACGGAGAAGCGGCGCTCCTCCCAGTGCGCGGCCACCGCGTAGGTGAGCGGTCCCGAAAGGTCGGCGAGCGGCTGCCCGCGGAAGAGGGCCAGGGCGCTGCGGTATTCGGTGCTGGCGGACTCCAGATCGCCGACGGCCACCAACTCCCGGGCCCGGCGTGCGGACTTCTCGAAAGCGTGCGCGTCGAGATCGTCGTCCCCGAGCCGGATCCGGTAACCGCCCTGCTCGGTCTCGATGAGGTCCACCGGCGCCCCGGCCGCCGCGAACGCGTTGCGCAGGCGCCAGACGCACGTCTGTATCTGCTTGTCGGCGGTGGCCGGCGGAGCCGAGCGCCATACGGCGTCGATCAGTGAATTGACCGGGACGATTCGGTTCGCATGAAGCAGCAGGGCCGCGAGCACCGTCAGCTGGCGATTCCTGCCCACACGAATTGGCTTGCCGTTAATGATTACCTGTAAGGGCCCCAGGATGCGAAAGAAAATGTCACGACCATTGTCGTCCAGTTCTTCTTGGGAGTGACCTGTATTGAGAGATGAATATCCATTGTGGATCGGCAAGATCATCCTCCGGGGCGCCGACGCTATTTGCAGGCCAGCAGGGAACTTTAGGAGAGCATCGGCCGTCATGTCCATACCCCCGCTAGCTGATGACCATGGACTTTGTTCGGAGAAACTTTTCCACTGGCGCGGATTCTTTGCACTGTGCACAATGCGGACTGGCTGGAATAGTTCGGTCCTGTGGAGTCGGCTATCGGCGGTGCCTCGATCGGCCGCCAACTATGCGCGTTGGCCTGAAATCGCCATCGTGCGCAGGGCCAGTGCGTCGACCTTTCCGCCCGGTGTTCTCGGCAGTTCGGGCAGCACCGTGATGTGATCCGGGCGCATCGGCCCCGGAAGGGTCTCTGCTATTTTCTCGCGCAACTCCGGGGCCGTCGCCCCGCCACCCAGCACCACGAACGCGATCAGCCGTTCCCCCGCCTCCTCCCGCCGCAGCACGACGGCGCAATCGGTCACCGCCGGATGTCTGCGGACCGCCGCCTCCACCTCGCCCAGTTCGATCCTGAACCCGCGTACTTTGACCTGGTGGTCCACCCTGCCGAGAATGCGCAGCCGGCCGTCGTCGCCCCACCACCCGCGGTCCCCGGTCCGGTAGAGGCGCCCGCCCGGCTCGAACGGATCCGGCAGGAACCGCTCGGCGGTCGGCGCCGGCCGCCGGTGGTAGCCACGGGCCACCCCGGGGCCGCCCAGATGGATCTCGCCCGGCACTCCGGGCGGTACGGGCCGTAGCCGGGCGTCGAGTACATACGCCCGGTAACCGGGCACCGGATGCCCGATCGGAATCGCCGCTCCGGCGGCCTCGGCGGGGCCGCAGCGGTGCGTGGTGGCCCAAACCGAGCACTCGGTGGGCCCGTAGTCGTTGAACAGCGGCGCGTCCGGACACAGGCGCAGATGCTCGGCGACGATGTCCGGGCTGAGCGGTTCGCCACCCACGGCCACCATCGAGAAGCGGTCCAGCACGCTCCTGTCCGCGACCTGGAGCACGATCCGGTAGTGCGAGGGAACCGCGTGGACATGGGTGACGGCCGCGGAATCCAGCAGCTTCCGCAGCGCCATGGGGTCGTGCGCCTCGGTCTCGGTCGGCAGCACCACGGCGCCGCCGGCGGTCAGTGCCCAGAACATGCCGCCCGCCGCGCCGTCGAAGCACAGCGGCGGCAGCACCAGGTCCCGGCCGGGCGGCGGCCCGGCCATCGCGCGGGCCGCCGTGGACGCGACGATCGCCCGGTGGTGCACCCCGATGCCCTTCGGCTCGCCGGTGGAGCCGGACGTGTAGATGACGTACGCCAGATCGTCGGGTGTGACCGGGACGCCGGGGGAGGTGCCGGGCAGTCCGGCGGCCTCATCGGCCGGCAGAACCGGTACCGGGACGGACAGTTCCGGCCGCCCGCGGGCCAACAGCGCCACGGCCCCCGAGTCCGCCAGGATGTGCCGGATCCGCTCGGGCGGGTACGTCGGCTCGATCGGGACGTACGCGGCGCCCGCCTTCAGGACGCCGAGCATGGCCGTCACCGACCAGGCGGCGCGTTCGGTGAGCAGGGCCACGAGCCGGCCGGGGCCGACCCCGGCGGCGCGCAGCTGCCGGGCCACCCGGTTGGCGTCCTCGTCCAGTTGACGGTAGGTCAGTTCGGTCTCCCCGCACAGCACGGCCGGCGCGCCGGGGGTCCGTGCGGCGTGTTCCTCGACCAGGGTGTGCAGGCAGCGTTCGGGGAAGGGCTGTCCGGCGCCGCGCGACCAGCCGTCGAGCGCGGTCCGCTCCGGCTCGGTGACGCCGTCGAGCTCGTGCACCGGCCGGTCGTCGAGCAGTCCGTCCACCACGGCGAGCAGGCGTTCCACGAACGTGGCGACGGCCGACTCCTCGTACAGACCGGTGTCGTGCTCGACCCGCAGCCGGTCACCTTCCGGCAGGATCAGCAGCCCGTGGTGCGCCACCGCGTCCGGCACCCGGACCGGCAGCGCGGTGTACGCGCCGATCCGCTCCGGCTCCGGTTCGCCGCCGGGGGCCACCGCGAGCGCCGCGCGGAACCCCGGGGGAACCGGGACACCGGCGGCGACCGCCTCCACCGTCCGCCCGAGGGCGGTGGCCCCGGACTCGGTCTCGCTCAGGCGCGGCGCGACCGCCACGGGGCTGTCGGACGCGACGACCAGCGCCGTTCCGGGGGATTCGCCGCAGCGCACCAGCAGCAGCGCGACGGCGGCGGCCAGCGCCGCATCGGCGGGCACCCCGGTGGCCCGCAGCCGTGCGGCGGCCGGGCCGGCCGGGACCCACAGGGTCCGCGCGTTCCCGGAGGCCCGGCCGGAGCCCAGGACGGCCGGCGGCACCGGCGCCGCGTCCCCGCCGCCGGTGCCCACCGCCCCGGCGAGGTCCGCTGAAGAACCCTCCGGAGCGGTCCCGGCCGCCGGGAACGGGGCGTCGTCCGTCAGCAGCCACCGCAGCACCGCGGCCGGCGGCACCGGGTCCTCGGTGACCACCACCAGGAGGAACCTTTCCTCACCGAGCCGGGCCAACAGCACCCGGGCCGGCCCCGGTTCCACCTCGGCGGCGTAGGTCTCCTCCCGGACCAGCTCGCCCCACTCCGCGCTGTCCGCCCCGCCGCCCACCAGGTCGTGCACGGTGAGCGGGACCTCCGGGACCCGGTCCGCGACCCGGTCCGCGACCCGTGCCCGCAGCGCCCGCAGATCCGGCCGGCCTTCGACCACCCAGGCCCCGGTGGTGAGACGGGGACGGCCGTCCGCGGGCACACCCGCCGGAACGGGCGGGGGAACAGCCGCCGGAGCGGTCGCGGACACGGATGCGGGCACGGATGCGGACATGACGCTGCCTCCTGTGACGCTGTTGTGATGTCGTGGTGGAGGGGGGGGGGGGGGGGGGGGGGGGGGGTTTTTTTTTTTCCCCCCCCCCCCCCCCCCCCACCCACCCCCCCCACCCCCCCCCCCCCCCCCCCCCCCCCCCCCCCCCCTCCCC
>NZ_JBVJNN010000037.1:0-72516 GCF_055583685.1 Streptomyces sp. NPDC104581 | reverse complement strand
CCCCCCCCCCCCCCCCCCCCCCCCCCCCCCCCCCCCCCCCCCCCCCCCCCCCCCCCCCCCCCCCCCCCCCCCCCCCCCCCCCCCCCCCCCCGGTCCCGGCGGGTCCGTCAGGCGTTGGGGTCGAACGGGATGCCGGCCGGCTTGGCCTTCTGGAGGTGGGCGTTGAAGTTGCCGTCCTTGAGACCGAAGACGGCGCTGCCGAAGTCGGCCTGGCTCAGCCTGTCGCGCAGACCCGCCGGATATCCGTTCCAGCCGACGAGCCGCGGGAACTGCCAGCCACCGTAGTGGTTCTCCGGCGGCTCGTCGTTGTTGTTCGCGGCGCGGAAGGCGTGCGTCCCGATTCCGTCCTTGTGGTAGACGACCTTCGGGTGCGTCCCGTCCCACCGGATCTGGTCGCGCGAGTGGATGTCGAAGTTGCCGTGGGCGGAGGTGGAGACGTACTGGGCCTGGTCGTTCTGCACCCACACCACGACGTGCTCCCAGTCGTGACGGTGCCCGCCGAGCGAACTGCCGACCACGGCCTGGTCCTTCTCGAAGTAGAGGCCGTACATGATCGCGCACCAGCCGTTGTTGCACTTGGACCGCGAGTAGCCGTTGGTGTTGTCCAGGTCCCAGGAGTCGCGGCACTGGCCGTTGAGGGCGCCGCTGGGGTTGAGGCCGGGGTTGACGGTTCCGTCCGGGCCGATGGCCGGGGTGGGGTAGCAGCCGTCGGTGTCGTAGTCGTACGCCGGCTGGAACGTCTGTTCCAGCCCGTCCGCGTTGGCGGGCAGGGCGCCGGGGGGATCGGCGAGGGCGTTGCCGGGGAATGCGATGACCAGCGCGAGGGCGCTGCCAAGGGTGAACGAGACCTTGCGGATGCGCGAGCTTTTCTGCACTGCGTCCTCCTGATCGACCGCGGTGTGGGGGTACCGGTCATTTTGACATGCCCGGATCATCCTCTGGGGCCGTTGTTGACGTCCCGAGCGTCGACAGGTGTCGGCGTGGTGAAAGATCAACCAATAAAGGATTCAGCCGACTTGGGCGCTCGGCCGAGCACACCGACCGGGCCGGCGCCAACGCAGCCGCCGTCGATGTCCGTGTCGGTTCCGGAACCCGGACCAGGACGAAGGGGGACGGCCACGCAGGAGGCCGGAGCGTGTCAGGAGAGACGCGTCGCCCCCCGGAGGGGAAGCCCGGTTCACCACCCACCGCGCCGAGTCACTTCGCGCCTGTGAACAGGAGCGGGGGTTGGCGGCCGAGCCCGGCTGTGACCCGCGGGGCGCGCGGCCGAGCCAGGACGGCCGACACGCTGCCGACAGCCGACGTGACGCGCGCCGGGCGCGGGGGCTGGGGGTGTCAGCGAAGTGGCGCGGTCCGCCCGCCGGGCGGGGCCCACGGCGTCCGGTGCGGTGCCTCGCAAGGCAGAGGATCGGCCTCGTAACGGGCGTACTCGGCGGAACTTACGACAAGGCGGGGGGACCTCCCGTGTCTCCTCGGGGCTACGGGGGGAGAAGTGCCGCGCCAGGCGCCGCGGGCAATGCGGGACTTCTCCCCCGGACACGACCCAGGCCGTGCGGACGTTCTCGGCGCGCCCCCTCGCCACACGCAGCAGAAGGAGCCGGCGACCGAGGGCGGCCCCGCGAGCGGAGTCCGGGGGGACGGCCTCTCCGCCGCCGGGCCGGAGCGGCATCCGCATCAGGGCCGCGAGAACGCCGGACCGCCACGTCGGGCGGGGCGCCGGTTGCGGGGTGGGCCCGTGAGCGACCGGACCCCAAGGGGCCGCACGGAGCCAGCGGTTGCCGGACGCCCCCCGGGGGGCGCCTTCACCGCGCGTCGCAGTGAGCCGCCCCACCTACGACGGCACCCGAACCCGCCCCCGCGCCGTCAGGACTTCAGTGCCTCCGCCACCGACTCCGCCAGCGGCGTCGTCGGCCGGCCCGCGAGCCGGGACAGGTCCCCCGTCGTACCGACCAGCAGCCCCCTCTCGATGGCCCTGTCCACGTCCACGAGAATGGCGGCCATCGGCTCGGGCACGCCGGCGCCGGTGAGGATGCCCAGCATCGTCTCGCCGGGGACGTTGTTGTACGTGATCGCCCGCCCGGTCCGCCGCGACAGCTCCGCCGCGTACTCGGTGAAGGACCACGCCGTGTCGCCGCACAGCTCGTACGCCTTGTTGAGATGCCCTTCGCCGGTCATCACCGCCGCTGCCGCCGCCGCGTAGTCCGCGCGGCTCGCGCTCGCCACCCGCCCGTCGCCCGCGGCGGCGACGACGGCGCCGTGCTCCAGAACGGGGCCGAGGTTCTCCGTGTAGTTCTCGGTGTACCAGCCGTTGCGCAGGAAGGTGTACGGCAGCCCGGACTCCAGGATCAGCCGCTCGGTGGCCTTGTGCTCCGCGGCCAGCTCGAAGTCCGCGTCGGGCCCGCCGAGCACGCCGGTGTAGGCGAGTTGGGCCACTCCCGCCGTCCGCGCGGCGGCGACGACGGCGGTGTGCTGCGGTACGCGGCGGCCGGGCTCACTGGCCGAGACGAACAGGACACGGTCACCGGACCGGAAGGCGTCCGTCAGCGTCTCGGGCCTGTCGTAGTCGCCGATCCGCACCTCGACGCCGAGCGCCGCCAGGGGCGCGGCCTTCGCGCCGTCCCGCGCGACAGCGGCGATCTCCCCGGCCGGTACACCGGAGGTCAGCAGGGATTCGATGGTGAGGCGGCCGAGGTGTCCGGTCGCTCCGGTGACGACGATGCTCATGAGGCGCCCATCTACTAGTGCGATCTATGCATATTCGTCCGTTTCGCTGCGGACTTGATCTACGATATGTGCCGCACTAACTGAAAGGAAGTACCCACCTTGAAGTAAGGTACCGGAATGGACGAAAGCGTGGCCGAGCCCGACGTCAACCGGCAGATGTGCCCCTCCCGGCTCGTGCTGGAGCATGTCACCAGCCGCTGGGGGGTGCTGGTGCTGGCCGCGCTGCTGGAGCGCTCGTACCGGTTCGGCGAACTGCGCCGCGCGATCGACGGCGTCAGCGAGAAGATGCTCGCCCAGACCCTTCAGACGCTGGAGAGGGACGGCTTCGTCCATCGCGACGCCAAGCCCGTGATCCCGCCGCGCGTGGACTACTCCCTGACCGAGCTGGGCCGCGAGGCGGCGGAGCAGGTGTGGGGGCTGGCGCGCTGGACGGAACGGCGGCTGGACGCGGTGTTCACGGCCCGCCAGGCGTACGACGAGGCGCACGCGCCCGTACCGCCGGCCGCGGCGACCTGACCTGTCCCCGACGCACCCGCCCTCCTTCACTCTCGCGAACGGCAAAGCGCAGCCGTGTCGTTGACCGTTCCCCCGCCGGGCCCCTTGAGGAACCGCGTTCCTTCCGTCGCGCTTTCTCCCGGCACCTCACACCTTTTGATGAATCATTAGAAAGTTCCCGAGATTCGTACCGAACCTCTGGACAGTCCCCACGCGTCGCTCTAATGTCTCGGCCCACCGGGACATGTGTTTCGTCGCGGTAACACCGCAGTCATCGGCGTTCACCCGAACGCCCCTCACCCCACGAGTCTTTCCACGTCTCTCCCCCCATGGCCGGGCCACCGCCCGTCACGAGGCGCTGCGCGATCGCCGTCACCGCGGTCGTCGCACACGCACCGTGCAGCACCCCCGTCGAACACACGGGAAACCGGCCGGGTCACCGACTCTGCCGTGACCGCAGCGGAAGGGAAGCGACATGAAGATCCGTACGTTCATCGCCACGGCCTCTCTGGTGGCATCGGGGAGCCTGGTGGCCTTCTCCGGTTCGGCCCAGGCGGCTCTTTACACCACCTGTGTCGGTGACGGCGGCGCCGTGACCGTCAGCAACGACCTCGTCGTGCCCGCCGGGAAGTCGTGCACCCTCACCGGCACGAGAGTCAAGGGCACGGTGACCGTCGAGGCCGGGGCCGACCTCGTGGCCGCCGGCGCCACCTTCAACGGCGCGGTCACCGTCGAGGAGGACGCCTACCTCGACCTCACCGACACCACCGTCAAGGGCGCGCTGACCACCGACTCCGCGTTCGGCACGCACCTGGAGAAGAGCACCCTCAAGGCCGTCGACGTCACCGAGGGGTTCATCTACGCGGTCGACTCGACGCTCGGCGGGAACGTCAACACCACCGCGGGTGAGCTGTACGTCTCCGGCAGCACCCTCAACGGCTCACTGACCGGTGCGGACAACCAGTACAGCGACGTGTACGACTCCACCGTCAAGGGCGCGCTCACCGTCGACGGGAACACCCTCGGCGGCGTGTTCTGCGCCAGCGAGGTGTACGGCGCCGCCACGTACTCCGGCAACGCCGACAACCTCCAGCTCGGCGGCGAGGGCCTGCTCGGCTCCTGCGCGGGCGCCTCGTACTTCGGCGGCAACCTGTCGGTGACCGACAACACCGCCACCTCCGTGCTCGACAACACCATCGTGCGCGGCGGGCTCACCGCGACCGGCAACAACCCCGTCCTGGTCGTGGGGGAACTGACCCGTATCCGTGGTGCGGTCACCGGAGAGACCGCCGCCCCCGGCTCCTCCGCCTCCGCCAGGAAGGCCGCCCCGAAGGACCGGGGCGCCGACCTCGCCGAGCGGGCCTCCGAGCGCGCCGCCGAGGCGCGGGCCGACGCCCACGAGGCGGGCAAGTCCCGCCTCTGACAACGCGAAAGCGACCGCGACGGCGCCCTCGGCGGCGTTCGTCCCGGCGCGGTGGCGCGGCCGGCGCCGCGACACCGGCGGGTACGGCGGCCACCCCCGCAGCCGTACCCGCACAGTCCACATCCCCGTATCCCCACTCCGCGTCGCCCGGCGGCTCCCCCTCCCGCCCGGCGACGGCGCACCCTCCGCCGTAGTGGCGCGCACCGCCGGGCGGCGACCCGGCCGCGCGCCCCGGTCCTACCCTCTTCTCCGCA
This sequence comes from Streptomyces sp. NPDC104581, assembly GCF_055583685.1. Lineage (NCBI taxonomy): Bacteria > Bacillati > Actinomycetota > Actinomycetes > Kitasatosporales > Streptomycetaceae > Streptomyces > Streptomyces sp. NPDC104581. The sequence goes on along the minus strand of NZ_JBVJNN010000037.1, from coordinate 67,620 downwards.
TCCCCAGGAGTGACCGTGAGCCACATACGCAAGTCGTTCGACCGCAGGGACTTCCTGCGCGCCACCGCCGGCACCACCGTGGCGCTCGCCGCCGCCTCCGTCACCGGGGCCGCCGCGACCCCGGCGGCCGCCGTGTCCAAGAAGAACCTTTCCATCCCGAAGGACCGCATAGGCATCCAGCTCTACAGCATCCGCGACAAGGTCAGCGCCCTCGGATTCGGCGTCGTCCTGCCCGAGTTGGCACGGATCGGCTACAAGGAGATCGAGTTCGCCGGTTACACCCAGAACACCTCCATCCTGGGCCGGCAGATCACCCTCCAGGAGATCCGCACCCTGCTCGACGACAACGGTCTGCGCGCGGTCGGCAGCCACGTCGGCATCGGTAACCTCCGCTCGAACCTCCAGGGCGAGCTGGACGCCGCGCAGATCCTCGGCATGCCCCACGTGGGGACGGCCAACGCGCCGACCAACGTGAACACCGTCGCGGGTTACCGCGCCGCCGCCGACGAGTTCAACGTCTGGGGCGCGGCGGCGACCGCACGCGGTCTGAAGCTCTACCAGCACAACCACGCGGGCGAGTTCGCCTTCGCCACCGACCAGCCCTCGGTCCGGCTGTACGACGTCTTCCTCAAGAACACCGACCCGCGCCATGTCTATCTGGAGCTGGACATCTACTGGGCGTACGTGGGCCAGTACCGCTACCCCGGATTCGACCCGGCCGCGTACGTGCGCAACCAGCCCTACCGCTACCCGCTGTTCCACATGAAGGACGGCGACGCCAACTCGGCGAACGCCAACGGGTTCGACATCGTCGAGTTCGGTGCCGGTGACCTGCCGTACGAGAAGTTCGTGCGCGACATCGGGCCGCGCGCCTCGCACGTCGGGATCTGGGAGCAGGACACCGCGCCCAACACCCAGCCCAACCCGCCGGGTTCGCTCGGCGCGGCGGAGCGCAGCTTCACGGCGCTCAAGGGACTCCTCGGCTGAGAGGGCTTCCCCCCGGAAGACAGCCGGGCGCCCGCGCACCCGGGCGCCCGGCTGGACCTCCGCTCCTTTTCCGTCAGCGATCGAGGAGACGCATCACCGTGCACCGCACCCTGAGACGCATGATCACAGGGGTGCTGCTCGTGGCCCTGCCCGCCCTGGGTGGTGTGGCCGTCGCGCCCGCCGCCCAGGCGCACCCGGGCCACGAACACGCCCTGGACTGGTCGAACTACGAGAAAGTCACCCTGACGAAGGACACCGGCGAGCCGATCGACCTCGCCGTGCTGCCCGACAGCCGAGTCCTGCACACCGCCCGCAACGGCGACGTACGGCTCACCGACCCCGGCACGGGTGTCACGAAGGTCGTCAACCACATCGACGTCTACCAGAACTCCGAGATGGGGTTGCAGACGGTCACGCTGGACCCGGACTTCGCCACCAACAAGTGGGTCTATCTCTACTACTCGCCGCCGCTGAACACCCCTGCCGGTTCGGCGCCGCAGACGCTGCCCGCCGGGCAGACCGACGCGTACTGGAAGCAGTGGGAGGGGTACGACACCCTGACCCGCTTCAAGTGGACCGGCGACAAGCTCGACCTCTCCACCGCGCAGGAGATCATCCGGGTCGACGCCAACCGCGGACAGTGCTGCCATGTCGCGGGTGACGTGGACTTCGACAGCAAGGGCAATCTGTACCTCGCGACGGGCGGCAACACCCCGGCGTCGGGCCCGAACGTCAACGGCTACACGCCGATCAACGACGCGCCCGGCTACAACCCGGGTCTGGACGAGCGCCGCGGCGCGGGCAACACCAACGACCTGCGGGGCAAGATCCTGCGGATCGACGTCCAGGAGGACGGCAGTTACGAGATCCCGGAGGGCAATCTCTTCGAGCCGGGCACGGCCAAGACGCGCCCCGAGATCTTCGTGATGGGTCTGCGCAACCCGTTCCGGCTGGCGGTGGACCAGAAGACCGACGCCGTGATGTGGGGCGACTACGGCCCCGACGCCGGTACCGCCGACCCGAATCGCGGGCCGATGGGGTACGTCGAGTGGCAGACCACGACCAAGGCGCTGAACAGCGGCTGGCCGTTCTGCACGGGTGACAACACCAAGCCCTACCGGGACTTCGACTTCGCCACCCTCACCCCCGGCCCCGCCTTCGACTGCGCGAAGCCGGTCAACGACTCCCGCTGGAACACCGGTCTGACCGAGCTGCCCGAGTCCGCGCCGGCCACCCTCTGGTACGGCGACAGGGACAGCGACCAGCCGTGGCCCGAGCTGACCTCGTTCCGCGGTCCGGGCGGTCCGGGCGGGCAGGCCCCGATGGGCGGTCCGGTCTACCACTACGACGCGGACAACCCCTCGCCGGGCAAGTTCCCGGAGTACTGGGACGGCAAGGCGTTCTTCGCGGAGTTCTCCCAGGACTACGTCGCGGCGTTCACGCTCGACGGCCCGGACGGCCCGGTGAGCAAGCTGGAGAACGTGCTGCCGAACAGCGAGCGTTCGCAGAACGGCATCCCGCAGTGGGACAACCCGATGGACCTGGAGTTCGGCCCGGACGGGGCGCTCTACGTCCTGGACTACGGTGACGGCTTCTTCCGGCAGAACCCCGACGCGGGCCTCTACCGGATCGACTACGCCGAGGGCAACAAGGCGCCCACCGCCGTGATCAAGGCGGACAAGACGTCGGGACAGGCCCCGTTGGAGGTCTCGTTCAGCGCGACCGGTTCCAGCGACCCGGAGAACGGTGACCTGACCTACCAGTGGGACCTCGACGGCGACGGCACGTTCGACGCCACCGGGCCCACGGTCGACCGGACCTACCCGGAGAACGGACAGTTCCAGGCCCGGCTCAAGGTCACCGACCCGGAGGGCAAATCCGGACTGACCAGCCGTCAGATCACCGTGGGCAACACCGCCCCGACGGTACGCATCACCTCGCCGCCCGACGGCGGGTTCTTCAACTGGGGCGACGCCGTGCCGTACGGCATAGCCGTCGAGGACCCGGAGGACGGCACCACACCGGACTGCGCCAAGGCGGCCTGGACCTTCGGTCTCGGGCACAACCAGCACGGCCACCCGGTCAACAGCGGCACCGGCTGCACGGGCGGCGTCCTGACACCGGCCGACGCGGGACACGGTGACACCGAGAACGTCTTCGGAGTCCTCGGGATCACCTACACAGACAAGGGCGCGGGCGGCGTTCCGCCGGCCACCGGTGACGCCCAGGTGGTGCTCAACCCGGCGCTGATGCAGGCCGAGCACTACGACTCGGCGGAGGGTGTCACGGTCGCGGACGACACCACGGCGTCCGGGCAGCGCAAGCTGACCTCGTTCGACGCGGGCGACTGGATCGCCTACGACCCGGTGTCGTTCGCCGGGATCAACGGGGTCAAGACCCGCGCCAGTGGCGCCGGCACGCTGGCGCTGCGCTGGGGATCGGCGGACGCGGAGCCGTTCGCGACGGTGCCGGTCCCGGCCGGTGAGGGCTGGCAGACCGTCACCACCGCGCTGGAGAACGCCCCTTCGGGGACCGGCGAGGTCTTCGTCACCAGCTCCGGCGGTGTCGAGCTGGACTCGCTGACCTTCCAGGGAGCGGGCGTCGCGGACAAGACCGCGCCCAAGGTCACCGCCACGCTGAACCCGCCCCGGCCCAACGGTGACGACGGCTGGTACACCAGCAACGTGTCGCTCGCGGTCGCGGCGACGGACAACGGGACGGTCGCCAGCCGTCAGTACTCGATCGACGACGGCGCCACCTGGCAGTCGGCCAACTCGGCCGTCACGCTGTCCCGTGAGGGCGCCACGACGGTCCGCTACCGGGCGACCGACAACGGCGGCAACGTCTCCGACGTGGGCTCGCTCACCGTAAGGATCGACCGCACCGGTCCCACGGTGACCACCAGCGGTATCGACGCCGACGGCGTCTACGGGGACTCCAAGCGCCCGGCGCCGGTCTTCTCGGCGGCGGACGCGGTCTCCGGCGGGGCCACGGCGACGGCCACGGTGGACGGCAAGGCCGTCACCTCCGGGCAGGCGCTGGAGCTGTGGCGGCTGCCGCTGGGCAGCCACGACCTGACGGTCAGGGCCCGTGACAAGGCGGGCAACACCACCACGAAGACGGTCGCCTTCACCACCCGTACCTCCTACGCGGACATCCGCGCGCTGATCACCCAGCTGCGGGCCGACGGCCTGATCACGGCGCAGGGACAGCAGCGGCTGACCGTACGGATCGGGCAGGCCGAGGCACACGCCGACGCCGGACGCACCAGCCAGGCCGCGGCCGTGCTGGAGTCGTTCGCCGGTTACGCCGGCGACACCGCCCTCGTGCCCGACAGCGCGGCCGGCGCGGCCCTGGCACGGGACGCCCGGGCGCTGAAGGGAGGCGCCACCGGCTGACGAGTCGACCGACAGGGCTGCCCCGCCTCCACGCCCCGCTCTCACAGGCGGGGCGGTCCTGTGCCCGGACTCCTTGCCCGAGGGACTCGTGCCGGGAACCCGTCGGTGCGGGTTCCCGGACCCGTCGGTGCGGGTTCCGTCAACAGGGCGGCAACTTTCGGCGATCTGTGGAAAAGTTGCCGGACGTCGCCCGCGCGCCACCGTGACCCGTGACCCCGGGCCCTCAAGAGGACGGGCCTCTCCGGGCCTCGCGGCGCCCGGCCCCCGCACCGCCCGCGTACCGCCCCGCGACACCTCCCGAAAGCTGTCCGCAGGCGTCCAGAGGAGTTACGTCCGTGAACATCCAGTACCGCGTGTTGAGTCTGCTGCGTGACAACGGCCCGCTGTCCCGCGCGCAACTCGCGGCCCGGCTGGAGGTTCCGCGCCCCCGGCTGCTCGGCGAACTCGACCGCATGGTCGCCGCCGGGCGGGTCATCGAGGCGGGACCGGCCGCCTCGCGCGGCGGGCGCCGCTCGACCCTCGTCCGGCTCGACCCCGGTCTGCGGTTCGCGGCCGTCGATCTGGGCGCCAGCTCCGTCGACATCGAGATCACCGACGGCGCGCTCACGCCGGTGGCCGCCTGCTCCGAGCCCGCGGACATCCGCTCGGGGCCGGTCGCGGTGCTGGGCCGCGTCAGCGAGCTCCTGCGCGAGATGGCCGACCAGGGGCACTACACACAGCTCGACGCCATCGGCATCGGCCTGCCGGGGCCGGTCAGCTTCCGGGAGGGCGTACCGGTCTCGCCGCCGATCATGGTGGGCTGGAACCGCTTCCCGGTCCGCGACACCCTCGCCCGCGAGCACGGCTGTCCCGTGGTGGTCGACAACGACGTCAACGTGATGTCCCTCGGCGAGCAGCACAGCGGCGTCGCGCGGACCGTCGACCATCTGCTCTTCGTGAAGATCGGCAGCGGCATCGGCTCCGGCATGCAGCACCACGGCCGTATCTACCGGGGCGCGGAGGGGTGCGCCGGCGACATCGGGCACGTCCAGGTGGAGGCCGAGGCGGCGGGTCCCGTCTGCTCCTGCGGGAACACCGGCTGTCTGGAGGCGTACTTCGGCGGGGTGGCGCTGGCCAGGGACGCCACCGAGGCCGCGAAGTCCGGACAGTCGCCGGCCCTCGCGGAACGGCTCGCCGAACGGGGAGCGCTGACCGCGCTGGACGTCGCGCAGTGCGCGGACGGCGGCGACAACACGAGCGTCAATCTCGTCCGGGCGGGCGGCCACCGGGTCGGCCAGGTGCTGGCCACGCTGGTCAGCTTCATGAACCCGTCGATGATCGTGATCGGCGGCGGTCTGACCGGGCTCGGCTATCCCCTGCTCGCGGAGATCCGCAGCGTGGTCTACAAGCGCTCGCTCCCGCTCGCCACCGGCAATCTGCCGATCGTCATGTCCGAGCTCGGACCCCGCGCGGGGGTCGTGGGCGCGGCGCTGCTGGCGAGCGAACTCAGCTACGGCGAGGAGTCGGACGACACGGAGCCCTGACACCCGTGCGGGAGCCGGACCGCACGGTGCCGGCCGCCGAGTGGCGACCCGGCGGCGGGTGCGTGACGATGGCCGCAGGAGGCGAGCCGAGATGATCGATGCCGCGGACATCCGAGAATGGCGCACCCACGAGGTGGTCGACTCCGGCGGGCGCAAGCTCGGTTCGCTGGAGGCCGTCTACGTGGACACCCGTACCGACGAACCGGCGGTGGCGACGGTGCTGACGGGCCTGCCGACCCGGCGCAGGCTGGTCTTCGTCCCGCTCTCGGGAGCGGTCGTGGGACCGGGCTACGTCAGGGTCAACTACCCGAAGTCCGTCGTGAAGGACGCGCCGTCGATGGGTACGGACGACGTGCTGCCCGCCGAGGACGAGAAGGACGTCTTCGCGCACTACGACCTGGCCTACCAGCCGGGCCCCAGCGGCGAACGCCAGCTCGCCCGCCGCTGACCGGCGTGGCCCGGGCCGGGCGCGTACGCTGCCGTCGATGGACGACTGGCGTGGTTTCACCGGCAAGGTGCTCTACTGCACGCAGTTCACGGCCCGGCTGGACGGCGCCGAGGCCGCCCGCGTCGGCGCCCTGATCGCCGCCGGTCTGCTGGGCGACGATCCCCCGGCGGACCGTGTCCGGATGCTGACGGACGCCCTGCGCTCCTCCGGGCCGGTCACCGGGGGCGACCGGCAGCCGCACGGCGAGCGGGAGGTACGCGACTTCCTCTCGGTCCTGCTGACCGAACTCACGGGCGCCCCGGCGACGTGATCCCCCGCACGCCGCGTCGGTTTCCGTGTCCGGACGGTCACTTTCGGCGATCACGGCGCGAGCCTTCCGGACCCGGCTCAGCGCTTCTCCGCGTCGACGAACGCCTTCACCGCGGTGGTCGCCGCCCGCTCCACCAGCGCCACACCGGCCTCGTAGGAGGGCTGTCCGTCGGACAGCACCGCCACGAGCAGGGTCCGGCCGCCGTGCTCGACGCTCCCGATGCTGTTGACGTCCCACAGCTTCGTCTCGCTGCGCGGCAGCCAGCCATTCTTCAGGACCGGTGTGGCCCCCGGCCGCCTGCCGTCGTCGGCGGCGGATATCCCCCAGCGCTGGTTCGCCTCGACCGTGCTCATCAGGGAGCGCATGTAGTCGCGGGAGGGGCCGGTGAGCGGCGAGTGCGCGTCGCCCAGCACGGCCTCCAGGAGCACCATCTGGTCGGCCGCGGTGGTGCGGGTCAGGCCCCAGTGGCCGTCCTTGTCGGGGTGGGTCGCCTTGAGGCCCAGCCGCTTGTTCGCGGCGTTCAGGCCGTCGGTCCGGCCGATGGACTTCCAGAGCGCGTTCGTCGCCTCGTTGTCGCTCTTGCGGATCATCTCGGCGGCGAGCTTCTTCTGCGGCGCGGTGAGGGACGCCCCGCGGTCCTGGGCGTCCAGCAGGAGGGCGGCGAGTATGTCGACCTTCACGATGCTGGCCGTGTCGAAGGCCCCGGCGCCCTCGCCGTACGCGGCGCTGTGCCGTCCGTCGAGATCCCGCACGGCGACGGTGTAGCGGCCGTCGCTCGCGGGCAGCGCGTCCAGGGCCTTGTTCATCGCCCTGTCGACGCCCGCCGACGGGGCGGCGGCGCGGGGCGCCCCGTCGGCCGTACGAGCGGCCGCGAGTACGGGGGCCTGCACCGCCACGGCGAGGACGATCGCCGCCACGGCCAATTGCTGGGGCTTACGGAAAGTAGGCACAAACCGGACATTAGGCAATGCGGGTCCCGGCGGGCAACGTGCGTATCGTCACACGGATACCGGTGCCCGGCCCGCCGGAGGGCCGGCCGGGCATCCGCAGAGCGACTGTTCTAGCAGGTCAGATCGCGGCCCGGCGGGGTGCGCAGCACGCGGGTGAACTGCTGGTACAGCTCGACCCGGTGTTCCATCTGCGCGGGATTGCCGCCCTCGCACTCGGCGGATCCGTTCAGGCTCCAGATGGTCTGCCCGAAGCCCTTCTTGTTCACCATGGCGTCGTGCCCGGTCATGGTGCCCGGCCCGGACTGGGTGTTCCAGTACCAGAGGGCCGTCATCCACGCGACGGCCGGATCGGTCTCGACCAGCCAGGGATTGTTGAGCAGGTCGATGCCGAGCGCGTCGCCGGCCGCCTTGTAGTTGAAGTTCCAGCTGAGCATGATCGCGCCGCGCCCGTAGTACGCGTCCCGGCCGGCCGGGCAGCCGTAGGGCTGGGTGTCGTCGCAGAAGACGGGGTACATGTCGGGGTTCTGCGAGACCACGTAGAACAGTCCGCCGGTCTCGTGACTGACGTTGGCGAGGAAGGCCGCCGCCTCCTGCTCGCGGGTCGTCCGGCTGCCGGTGCGCGCGAAGGCCGGGTACGCCTCGGTGGCCTCGACCAGCCCGTCGTACGTGAAGAACGGGTCCCGGTCCGGGAACATCCGCTCGAACTGGGACTCGGCGACGACGAAACGCGGCTTGTGGCGCGCCTCCCCCGCCTCTCCCGCCGCGTCCCGGCCGCTCTCGCTCCGGGAGGACTGGGCCGCCGCGGGCAGTGCCGCGACGAGCATGCCGCAGATCAGCAGCAGGGCGGCCAGGACGGCCGTGGTGCCTCTTCTGAACACTGTGGGTTCACTCCTGAACGGTGTGTGGGGACAGGCGTTCACGGGACGGCGCTCATCCACAACCGCCCTTGGCGGAAGTGCGGTTGCGCGGGCGCCGCCGCGCAGAGGCTACGGGCAGGAACCCCTCCCAGGAAAGGTCCATACCAATTCTTTGAAAAAGCGGACCGGCGCGGCGACCAGGGCACGCGTGCCCGGCGGGATCCCCGGGGACAGGCCCTAAGCTCGGCCAATGGCCAAGTATTTCGACGTACACCCCGACAACCCCCAGCGGCGCACCATCGCGAGTGTGGCCGAGAGCATCCGGTCCGGCGCGCTCATCGCGTACCCCACGGACTCCTGTTACGCGTTGGGCTGCCAGCTCGGCAGTCGGGACGGCATCAGCCGAATCCGGTCCATCCGGGACCTCGACGACCGTCACCACTTCACACTGGTCTGCCAGAACTTCGCGCAGCTCGGTCAGCTGGTGCAGATCGACAACGACGTGTTCCGCGCGATCAAGGCGGCGACGCCCGGCAGTTACACCTTCATCCTGCCGGCGACCAGGGAGGTGCCGCGTCAGCTTCAGCATCCCAAGAAGAAGACGGTCGGGGTGCGGATCCCCGACCACGTCGTCGCCCAGGCCCTGCTCGCGGAGCTGGGGGAGCCGCTGCTCTCCAGCACGCTGCTGCTGCCCGACGAGGCCGAGCCGATGACCCAGGGCTGGGAGATCAAGGAACGGCTCGACCACGTGCTGGACGTCGTGGTCGACTCCGGCGACTGCGGCACCGAGCCGACCACGGTCATCGACTTCTCCGGCGGCGAGCCGGAGATCGTGCGCCGCGGGGCGGGCGACCCCGCGCGGTTCGAGTAGGGCCCACGGTCCGTGGGCGGCGGCTCTCGCGTCGCCGCCCCGGGCCCGCGCGCCTACGCTGGTCGGAGGCTGTCCGGACCCGTGTTGCCGACCGTCCGGGCGGAGGAAGGAGTCCCGCCATGGCGATCGTCTCGCGCGGATTCCACGGCCGGCGCCCCGCTCCGGGCCGGGATCTGCCGCCCGGACAGTACGAGGTCCACGACTTCCCCGTCCTCTCCGCAGGTCCCACGCCACGCGTGGCACACGAGGACTGGGAGTTCACTCTCAGGACCGAGACGGGCACCCAGCACACCTGGGACTGGGCGCGACTGATGGAGCTGCCCGGCGAGTCACCGACGGTGGATCTGCACTGCGTGACGAAGTGGTCGAAGTTCGGCACGCGGTGGGAGGGCGTCTCCCTCGACGTCCTGATGGAGGACGTCGAGACGGCCGCCGATTTCGCCCTCGTCCACTCCTACGGCGGCTACACGACCGATCTCCCACTGGAGGACCTCCTCGACGGCAAGGCGTGGATCGCCCACCGCTACGACGGTGAGGAGCTGGCTCCCGAGCACGGCGGCCCCGCGAGGCTGCTGGTGCCGCACCTCTATCTGTGGAAGTCCGCGAAGTGGGTGCGCGGGATCGATCTGCTGCTCGACGACGAGCCCGGGTTCTGGGAGGGCCTGGGCTATCACTCCTACGGTGACCCGTGGCGCGAACAGCGGTACCAGGGCGACTAGGGCATGTCCCCGGACGGCTTCGCTGGCTGGTGGCGGAGCTGGTGGAGCGGCGTGCCGAGTCGCCGACGGCCCGGACGCTGGTGTTCGACGTGCCCGGCTGGCCGGGACATCTGGCGGGCCAGCACGTCGACGTGCGGCTGACGGCCGAGGACGGGTACAGCACACAGCGCAGCTACTCGCTGGCGTCCGCTCCCGACGGGCGGCGTGTCGAGCTCACCGTCCAGCGGGTGCCGGACGGTGAGGTGTCGCCGTATCTGCTGGACGGGCTGGAGCCCGGGGACCCGGTGGAGCTGCGCGGTCCGGTCGGCGGCTGGTTCGTCTGGCGGCCGGAGCAGCGCGAGCCGGTGCTGCTGGTGGCCGGCGGCTCCGGACTGGTGCCGCTGATGTCGATGGTGCGGGTACGCGGCGCCGTGGGCGGGGTGGCGCCGTTCCGGCTGCTGTACTCCGTACGCGAACCGGACGATCGGCTCTATGGGCCCGAACTGCGCCACGCGGCTCCCGGGCTCGGCACCGCGTATCTCTACACGCGCGCCGCTCCGCCCGGACACCCCAGGCCGGTCGGGCGGTTGAGCGCGGACGACCTGGTGCGTTCGGGCTGGCCGGCCGATCTGCGGCCGACGTGTTACGTGTGCGGGCCGACCGGCTTCGTGGAGTCGGCCGCCTCGCTGCTCATCGGCCTCGGCCACGCACCCGACCGGATCAGGACCGAACGCTTCGGCCCCAGTGGAGGTTGAGATGAACGCCGACGGAAATCTCGATCAGGCGTACGAGGACGGCAACGCGCTGGGCGGCCCGCTGTCCGAGATCTTCGCGGTCGACCTGACCGCCGCCGTCGGCCGGTGCGCCGGGTGCGGGGCCACGGGCCCGATGGCGCGGCTGCGCGTCTACGACCGGGCACCGGGTCTGGTGGCCCGGTGCCCGGACTGCGGGCGGGTGGTGCTGCGACTGGTCCGGGGGCCCGACACCGCGTGGCTGGACCTCCAGGGGGCCTCCTCGCTCGCTATCCCCCTCGGCCCGCCGTCCTGACCGCCCCGGCAACGTTGTTGACGCCTCGTCAGCAACCGGTCAGGCACCCACCCTGCGTTTGTTCCAGACGTCGAACCCGACGGCGGCCAGCAGCACCAGACCCTTGATGACCTGCTGGTAGTCCGTGCCGATGCCGACCAGCGACATGCCGTTGTTGAGCACACCGAGGACCAGTCCGCCGATGATCGCGCCGAACACCGTGCCGACGCCGCCGCTCATCGACGCGCCGCCGATGAACGCCGCCGCGATGGCCTCCAGTTCGAAGTTGACGCCGGCCTGCGGGGTGCCCGCGTTGAGGCGCGCCGCGTAGACGATCCCGGCCAGTGCGGCCAGCACGCCCATGTTGACGAAGACCAGGAAGGTGACGCGCCGGTCCTTGACCCCGGAGAGTTTCGCCGCAGCGCGGTTGCCGCCGAGCGCGTACACATGGCGGCCGACGACCGCGTTGCGCATCACATAGCCGAAGCCGATGAGGAGCGCGGCGAGCAGCAGCAGGACGACCGGGACACCGCGGTAGCTCGCGAGGGTCATGGTGAAGGCGAGGACCGCCGCGGCGAGCGCCGCGCACTTGGCGAGGAAGAGGTTGCGGGGCAGGACCTCCAGCTCGTACTCCTTCTGGCGGCGGCGGTCGCGGACCTCCTGGACGAGTGCGAAGGCGAGCAGTACCAGCCCCAGCAGAAGGGTCAGGTTGTGGTAGTTGGTGGCAGGCCCGATCTCCGGGAGATAGCCGGTGGAGATCTTCTGGAAGCCCTCGGGGAACGGGCCGAGCGAGCGCGAGCCGAGGAAGATCTGCGTGCCGCCGCGGAAGAGCAGCATCCCGGCGAGGGTGACGATGAACGACGGGATGCCGACGTACGCGATCCAGAAGCCCTGCCAGGCCCCGGCCACCGCGCCGATGGCCAGGCCGAGCACGAGTGCGAGCACCCAGGGGATGTCGTGTTCGACCATCATCACGGCGCAGGCAGCCGAGACGAAGGCGGCCAGGGAGCCGACGGAGAGATCGATGTGACCGGCGATGATGACGATCATCATGCCGATGCCCAGCACGAGGATGTAGCTGTTCTGGAGGACCAGATTGGTGACGTTGTTGGGCTTGAGGAGTACGCCGTCGGTCCATATCTGGAACAGCACGACGATCAGCGCGAGCGCGATGAGCATGCCGTACTGGCGCATGTTGCGCCGCGCCGCGTCCAGCAGCAGTTCCCGGGTCGCCGAGGGGCGCGGGCGGGCGGGCTTCGGCGGTTCGCCCTGGGGCTTGGAGAGGTCGGTGGTGGCCGGACCCATGTCTGCTACCTCGTGTTCCTGGTCATGTGGCGCATCAGCACTTCCTGGGTCGCGTCCGCGCGCCGGATCTCACCGGTGAGCCGGCCGGCGGCCATCGTGTAGACGCGGTCGCACATCCCCAGCAGCTCCGGGAGTTCGGAGGAGATGAAGACGACGGCCTTGCCCTGCGCGGCGAGCCGGTCGATGACGGTGTAGATCTCGTACTTGGCGCCGACGTCGATCCCGCGTGTGGGCTCGTCGAGCAGCAGCACATCGGGCCCGGCGAAGATCCACTTGCTGAGGACGACCTTCTGCTGGTTGCCGCCCGAGAGCCGGCCGGCCTGTTCGAAGACGGTCGGTGCCTTGATGTTCATGCCGGTGCGGTACGACTCGGCGACACGGGTCTCCTCGTGCTCGTCCACGATCCCGCGCCGCGCGACCTTCGGCAGGGCGCTCAGGGTGATGTTGCGGCCGATGGTGTCGATGAGGTTGAGCCCGTACTGCTTGCGGTCCTCGGTGACGTACGCGATGCCGTGCCCCACCGCCTGGGGCACGGTCCTCGTGACGATCTCCCGGCCGTCCTTGAACACCGTCCCGCTGATGTTGCGGCCGTAGGAGCGCCCGAAGACGCTCATGGCGAGTTCGGTACGGCCGGCGCCCATCAGACCGGCGATGCCGACGATCTCGCCGCGGCGCACATGGATCGAGACGTCGTCGACCACCTTGCGCTGCTGGTCGATCGGGTGGTGCACGGTCCAGTCGCGGATCTCCAGTGCGGGCCGCGCCCCGGGGTCACCGTCGTACGGGGTGCGTTCGGGGAAACGGTGGTCGAGGTCACGGCCCACCATTCCCCGGATGATGCGGTCCTCGGTGGTCGAATCGGCTCGCACGTCGAGGGTCTCGATGGTGCGTCCGTCGCGGAGGATGGTGACGGAGTCCGCGACCTCGGCGATCTCGTTGAGCTTGTGCGAGATGATGATGGAGGTGATGCCCTGCGCCCGCAATTCCTTGATCAGAAGCAGGAGTTGGGCGCTGTCCCCGTCGTTGAGCGCGGCGGTCGGCTCGTCGAGGATGAGCAGCTTCACCTCCTTGGCGAGGGCCTTGGCGATCTCCACCAGCTGCTGTTTGCCCACGCCGATGTCGGCGACCCGGGTCTGCGGGTGCTCGGCGAGTCCCACCCTCTTCAGCAGCGCGGCGGCGTGCCTGAGCGTCTCGTTCCAGCTGATGATCCCGCGCCGTGCGTGCTCGTTGCCGAGGAAGATGTTCTCCGCGATCGACAGGTACGGGACGAGGGCCAGCTCCTGATGGATGATCACGATGCCGCGCGCCTCACTGGCACCGATGTCCTTGAAGGCGCACGGGGCGCCCTGGAAGAGGATCTCGCCCTGGTAACTGCCGTGCGGATGGACCCCGCTGAGGACTTTCATCAGCGTGGACTTGCCCGCGCCGTTCTCGCCGCAGATGGCGTGCACCTCCCCCGGGGCGACGTTGAGCGTGACGTCGGAGAGCGCCCTGACCCCGGGGAAGGTCTTGACGATGGAGCGCATCTCCAGGACGGGTGCGGTCACTTCAGGTCACTCGCCTTGATGTAGCCGGAGTCGACCAGGACGGACTGGTAGTTGGCCTTGTCGACGCTGACCGGGTCCAGGAGGTAGGACGGGACGACCTTCTTCTCGTTGTCGTACGTCGTCTCGTCGTTGACCTCGGGCTTCTTGTCGTTGAGTACCGCGTCGGCCATCTGCACGGCCTGTTTGGCCAGCGCCCTGGTGTCCTTGTACACGGTCTGCGTCTGCCGTCCGGCGACGATCGACTTGACCGAGGCGACCTCGGCGTCCTGGCCGGTGACGACCGGGTACGGCTTGGCGGCGGTGCCGTAGCCGTCGGACTTCAGAGCGGAGAGGATGCCGATGGAGATGCCGTCGTAGGGCGAGAGCACGGCGTCCACGTCCTCTGAGCCGTACGACTTGGTGAGCAGGTCGTCCATCCGCCGCTGCGCGGTGCCGCCGTCCCAGCGCAGGGTGGTGATCTGGTCGAGCTGTGTCTGGCCGCTCCTCACGACGATCTTCTTGTCGTCGATGTACGGCTTGAGGGTCTTCCAGGCGCCCTGGAAGAAGTAGCGGGTGTTGTTGTCGTCCGGCGAACCGGCGAACAGCTCGACGTTGAACGGGCCTTCGTCGCCTCCACCGGCCTTCAGACCGAGCTTGTCGACGATGTACGTCGCCTGGAGGACGCCGACCTTCTCGTTGTCGAACGACGCGTAGTAGTCGACGTCGGGGCTGCCGAGGATGAGCCGGTCGTAGGAGATGACCTTGATGCCCTGGTCGGCGGCCTGACCGAGTACGTCGCCGAGGGCCCGGCCGTCGATGGAGGCGACGACGAGGACGTCGACCCCCTTGGTGATCATGTTCTCGATCTGGGAGACCTGCTGGTCGACGTCGTCCTCGCCGTACTGGAGGTCGGTCTTGTAACCGAGCTTCTTGAACTCGGCGACCATGTTGCGGCCGTCGGCGATCCAGCGTTCGGAGGATTTGGTCGGCATCGCGATGCCGACGGTGGAGCCCTTGCCGCCCTTCTTCTCCTCCTTGCTCCCGCCCTCGCTGCTCTGACCGCAGGCGGTCAGCGCGAGGGCGAGCGAGGTGACGACGACGGTGAGTGCGGCGCGGCTGGTGCGCATGGTCATCAGTCCTTGTCCTTAAGGAAGCGGGAATCGGTTGAGCGTTCCGGGGTGGCGGGAGCCGAGCGGCGACATGCCGCCGCCGGCGCCGTGCCGGGCGAGCAGATCGAGGACGAGCCGGCCGCGCCGTACGCGTTCGCGGGCGGTGGCCAGGGTGATCTCGCGCAGATGGCCGCCGTACGGGTAGATACCGGGGGCCTTGGCGAGACCGAACTTCAGATACAGGGGCGCGCCGCGCCGGATCAGTTCGGCGGTCTCGTACATGCGGACGTAGCCGCCGAGGTCGTCGGGTGCCTCGATGTAGAGGTCCATCGGGGCGCGGCTGGCCCGGCGGATCTCGGTGATGTGGGCCAGCGCGAGATCCGAGGGGATGTTCAGGGAGTCGGCGCCGAGGCGCTCGTAGACCGTGTACGAGGCGGGGTTGACCGGTCCGATGAGCGCCGACACCTTCAGGGTGGTGTCGGCGGGCAGGACGCCCCGGGTACGGAGCCGGTGCAGCGACCAGAGCACGCCCTCGTCGGCGACGAGCAGGCACTTGACGCCCAACTCGGCGGCGCGCAGGGCGTCTTCGACACAGCCGGCGACGGCGTCGTGGCCCCGGGCGCGCAGACCGGCGCCGCCGGAGTCGGTACGGGTGGCGGCTCCGGTGTCCCAGGTGCCGCGCGGCCCGGTGAACAGGCACAGTTCGATGTCGCGCGCCGCGCAGGCGCCGGCCATCTCGGTGATCTCGTCGTCGGTGAGCATCCAGACGCCGCTGCCCTGGCTGATCCGGTGGATCGGCACATCGAGGCGGGAGGACTGCTTGAGGACTTCGGTGAGGGCCTCGGGGCCTTCGACGGAGGGGATCTCGGTGCGCCAGGTGCCGCCGTCGGGGAAGGCGTGCGGGGACGCGTCGGCGGGGTGGTCGTCGGGAGCGGCGAGGTCGAGCGCGGCGAGCGCCCGCTCACCTGGGCGGCGGGGGGCGGGGGCGGGTGCGTCGGTCAACGGACATGTCCTTCGGTCGCTGCCTGTCGGCGCTTTCGATGTTCGGTACTTCGAACCGCGTTCGGCTCTCGCGGTGCGGTGACACCGCGGGGGCGTCCGTCCGGCGGGTCAGGGGCGCAGCAGCACCTTCCCCGTGCCGGGGTCGCCGCCGCCGACGAGCTCGACCGCCTCGGCGTACCGCTCCAGCGGGAACTCGTGGGTGATCAGCGGACCGGGATCGAGCAGTCCCGCAGTGAAGGCGCGCACGGCGAAGGACCAGGCGGCGGACGGGGCGCCGAAGACACTGCGTACGGTCAGCTGGCTCAGCGACAGATGGACCGGGTCGATCCCGGTCGCACCGGCCGCGAACATCCCGGTGAGTACGACCCTGCCGCCGCGCCGCGCCAGCAGGCAGGAGGAGGCCGCGGTGGTGGGCGCGCCCGCCGTCTCCAGCACCAGGTCGTAGTGGCCTCGCCGGTGTTCGGCCGCCGTGGGGCTGATCACCTCGTGCGCGCCGGACTCGGGGGCCAGGGCGGCGCGGGCCGTACGCGGTTCGACCACGGTCAGCTCCCCGGGCGCGTACGCGGCGAGGAACTGTACGGCGAGCAGGCCGAGCGTGCCGGCGCCGACCACGGCGACCCGCTCACCGGGCTCCGGGCACCCGGCCCGTACGGCTCCGGCGACGACGGCGGCGGGCTCCAGGAGCGCGGCGGCCCGCAGGTCGGCGTCGTCGGCCAGAAGGTGCAACAGCCGTGCGGGGACGGCGACATGGTCGGCGAAGGCGCCGGGCCGGGTGAAGCCCGTCTCGTCGTAGCCGCCGGCGCAGAGCGACGTGTCGCCGGCCCGGCACCGGTCGCAGACGCCGCAGGCGCGGAAGCCCTCGGCGACGGTACGTCTGCCGACGAGCGCCGGGTCGACGCCCTCGCCCACGGACTCGACCGTGCCGGACCATTCGTGGCCGGGGGTGACGGGGTAGCGCACATACCCGGGGGCACGGCGGCCCGCGTACACCTCGCGGTCGCTCAGACAGATCCCGGCGGCGGCGACCCGTACCAGCACCTCGCCGGGACCGGGCACCGGCCGCTCGCCGACGGCGAGCCGATGGGTCCCGGGCCGGTCCACGACGATGGCCCGGCCGCTCACCGGGACCCCTTGGGGTCCCGCTTCTCCCAGCCCTCGGCCCAGAGGTCGAACCGGGCCTGCTGCTGGGGGAATTCGGCCGCCGCGTCCGCGTCGAACCCGATACCGAGACCGGGCGCGTGGGAGATCTCGAAGCAGCCCGTCTCCGGGTCGACCTCGGGCGCGCCCGTCACGATCTTCTTGATCTCCGCGTCCGCGAAGTCGTTGAAGTGCTCAAGGATCTTGAAGTTCGGTGTGCAGGCGGCCAGCTGGAGACTGGCCGCCGTCAGCACGGAGCCGCCGACGTTGTGCGGGGCCAGCAGCACGTAGTGCGTCTCGGCGGTGGCGGCGAGCTTCCGCGCCTCCAGGATGCCGCCGATGTGGCCGACGTCCGGCTGGATGATGTCGGCCGCCTGGGACTCGAACAGCTCACGGAACTCGATGCGGTCGTGGACGCGTTCGCCGGTCGCGACCGGGATGTCGACCTTCCCGGCGACCTTGCTCAGCGCCCGGAGGTTCTCCGGCGGTACGGGCTCCTCCAGCCAGGCCGGGTCGTACGGGGCCAGTTCGCGCGCCAGCCGTACCGCCGTCGCCGGACTGAACCGCCCGTGCATCTCCAGCATCAGCTCGGTGTCGGGGCCGATCGCGTCCCGTACGGCCTCGATGAGCGAGACCGCGTAACCGGTCCCGGCCCGGTCCAGTTCGTAGTGACCGGTACCGAAGGGGTCTATCTTCAGGGCGCGGTAGCCGCGCGCGACGACGGCTTTCGCGGCCTGGTGGTACGCCTCCGGGGTGCGTTCCGTGGTGTACCAGCCGTTCGCGTACGCCTTGACGCGGTCGGTGACCTTGCCGCCGAGCAGCTGCCAGACCGGAACCCCGAGGGCCTTGCCCTTGATGTCCCAACAGGCCATCTCCACCACGGCGATGCCCGACATCACGATCTCGCCGGCCCGCCCGTAGTCGCCGTACTTCATCCGGCGGACCAGGTCCTCGACGGCGAACGGATCGGAGCCGGCGATGTGGTTGGCCTCGGCCTCCCGCAAATAGCCGACCAGCGCGTCGGTCCGGCCCAGCATCCGCGTCTCACCGACACCGGTCAGCCCCTCGTCGGTGTGGACGAGAACGTAGGTGAGGTTACGCCAGGGCGTACCGACGACATGGGTGCTGATTCCCGTGATGCGCACTGCGTTACCCCTGACGTCTGTCTGTTCGATATTTCGTCACGCGTTCGAAATGCTGGCGTGACCGTAAACAGGTAGCCGAGGGGTGTCAATGGGTCACGCGACCGTTAGCCTGTTCGTCATTCCGGTCGTTGGCCGGAGTACCGAACAAGAGGGCGGGTGGACGGAGATGGGGCGACTGGTCCCCGCGGTGACGCGGGCGTTCGACATTCTCGAACTGTTCCTGGAGGGCGACGGGAAACTCTCCGCGCCCGATGTCATCCGCCGGCTCGGCCTGCCGCGCACCACGGTGCACGAACTGCTCACCACCCTCGCCGCGCGCTCCTATCTGGAGGCGATCCCGGAGCAGCCCGGCCGGTACCGGCTCGGGGTACGGGCCTACCAGCTCGGCAGCCGGTACGCGGAACAGCTCGACCTGGCCGCCGAGGGCGGGCTGGTGGCCCGGGACATCGCGGAGACCTGCGACGAGACGGTGCATGTCGCGATCCTGGAGGACCTCGACGTCATCTACATCGCGAAGGTGGACTCGACGCACACGGTCCGGATGGTGTCGGCCGCGGGCCGCCGGCTGCCGGCGCACTGCACCTCGGTGGGCAAGATGCTCCTGGCGTCGCTGCCGGAGCCGGAACTCGACGCGCGACTTGCGGACGGGGAGCTGTCCGCGATGACGCCGAACAGCATCACCGACCCGGCTGTGCTGCGGGTGGCGCTCGCCGAGATCCGGCGGCGGGGTGTCGCGGTCGAGCACCGGGAGTCCAACTCGGACGTGAGCTGCGTCGCCGCGCCGGTCCGGGACCGGCGGGGGCAGGTGGTGGCCGCGCTGTCCATCTCGGTCCCGATGATCCGCTGGACGGAGTCCCGTGAGGCGGAGCTGGGGCACTTGGCGTCGAAGGGCGCGGAAGCGCTGTCGGCCCGGCTGGGCCACCGCTCGGCCTGACGCGGAGGTCCCTCCGGGGGGGGTTGCGGGTGGGCTTGCGGGTGGGGCCCGGTCCGGGGGGCGGGGTTTGCGGTTGTGGTTGCGGTTGCGGTTGCGGTTGCCGGTGAGGGTCGGGGTGCGGGGCCTCCGGAGGCGCATGTCCGGACGGCGTGATTTACGGCGCGTGCCCCGTTCGTTGGACCCGCTGACCCATCTTGTCCACGCACCACAAATCAGCCTGAGTGTCCGAACACGCACCTCCTCCGACCCCGCCCCCCTCCCGCCGCCACCCGCGACGGTCACCGACCTCCGGGTCCCGTTCCTGCGGCGTCACGAGGCCGGTACGGCCCGGGGCCGCCTCCTGCGGGCAATCCTGGCGGTCGCCTGCCCCGGCCCCCGCGAGGGGACTCGCAGGGGCCGCCCCGGGGTCCGCCGCCGTCACCCGTAACGGTCACCGTCCCCCGGGTGCCCCTCCTGCGGGGCGATCCCGGCGTTCACCGGCCCCCGGGTCCCGCTCCTGCGGCGCCACGACACCGGCACGGCCCGGGGTCGCCTCCGGCGTGGTGATTCCGGCGGTCACCGACCCCGGCCCCCGGCTCCAGCGGGTGATCCTGGCGGTCGCCTGCCCCGATCCGCCTCGCGCCGCGAGGGCACCGGCACGGGCCGACCCCGTCTCCACCTCCCGCAGGTGACCCCGCCTCCCGCAGAGACAGGTCGTCCCCTTCCCGCGGGAGGGAAGGGGGACGCGCAGGGGTCGTGGCCGGACACTTGGGCTGATTTGTGGTGCGTGGACAACCCGGGTCGTCGGGTCCAACGAACCCTGCACGCGCCGTAAATCACGCCGTCCGGGCATGACCCCGGAGCGGCACCCGGCAACCGGCCCGCACCACCCAAGCCCGGCCGGCGATTGAGGCCACCCCACCGGCACCCCACCCCGGCCCGCAGGGACAGCACCCCGGCCCCGGGCGCCAGCCCGCAGACGCAGCCCGGCCGGCGATTGAGGCCGAACCCCGGCCCGCCACCCAACCGCACCGCGAGGACTTTTCACTCGTGCGTGACAAAGTATTTACGATCTCGACAGAAGTCTCTACTGTTTCGCTCAACGCGTTGATTGGTGGCGTACATGACAGGCCATCAGCCAACCCCGCACCGCCCGAACGCAGCATCCGCATCCGTTTTCAGACCTCCGTATCCGGATCGAAGGGCTCGCGCCCGGCGGTGAACGCCGCCCACGGGCCAGGGTGTTCTTCCCGGTGCGCGAAGTGCCAGGAGGAAGAATGGATCAAAGACCGAGCCGCCGGCTGCGCAGATGTCTGCTCAGCCTGCTCGCCGTCTCGTTCCTCACCACCGGACTCGTGTCGACCCCGGCCACCGCCGCCGACCCCGACGCCGTCGCGGCCGATCCCGTCGCCCGCGAACTCCCCCCGCAGGAGCCGGGCGTCACGCTGCGCGTCTTCGACGTGCAGGTGCCGCTGGACAAAATCTGCACCCTGAAACCCGGTCAGACCCCGAACGTGGACAAGCTGATGCCCACGATCGACTGGTCGTCGACCGAGGACTTCGGCGGGATCGGGGACAACTTCGTCTCCCAGGTCATCGGCAACGTAAACGTCCCGCAGGACGGCGACTACACGTTCCGGCTGACCAGTGACGACGGCTCACGTCTGCTGATCGACGACAAGGTCGTCATCGACCACGACGGTCTGCACGGCGCCGACCCCAAGGACGGTGCCGTCACCCTGACGGCAGGTCACCACGCTCTGCGTATCGACCACTTCGACCGTACCGGCGGTCAGAACATCACTCTCTCCTGGCAGCCCCCCGGCGCCTCCGGCTTCGCCGTCGTGCCCAACTCCGTGCTCAGCACGGACGCCGACGTCGTACGGGTGACGGCTCCCGGACGCAAGGAGTGCGAGGGTGTCAAGGACTCCCCCGGCGACGGTCTGCCCCTGACCGACGTGCACCCCAACTACACGCTCACCGATCTGCGGCCCAGCGGCTTCGAGCCGCAGGTCACGGCGATGGACTGGCTGCCCGACGGCCGCCTCGCGGTCACCACCTGGGGCGGCACGGACAACGAGACCGGCGAGGTCTACCTCCTCAGTGACGTCACGGGCAGCACCGGGCCGGAGAAGGTCAAGGCCAAGAAGGTGGCCGAGGGCCTCAAGGAGCCGCAGGGCATCAAGTACGTCGACGGCTCGCTGTACGTGTCGCAGAAGGACGAGCTGACGGAGCTTCAGGACACGGACGGCGACGACGTCACGGACACCTACCGGAAGGTCGCGACCTGGCCGTTCGGCGGGAACTTCCACGAGTTCGCGTTCGGGCTGCTCTACAAGGACGGCTTCTTCTATCTGAACCTGTCGGTCTCGATCAACCTCGGCGGGGCGACCACGGACCCGCAGCCCGCCAAGAACCGCGGCTCCACCATCAAGGTGAACAAGGAGACCGGCGAGGTCGGTTACGTCGCCGGTGGCCTCCGTACCCCCAACGGCATCGGCTGGGGTCCCGAGGGCGACATCTTCGTGACCGACAACCAGGGCGGCTGGCTGCCCTCGTCGAAGCTCGTGCACATCAAGCAGGACCGCTTCTTCAACCACTACACGAACCCCGCCGGCCCGTTCGACAACCAGCCGGTCACCAAGCCCGTGCTGTGGCTGCCGCAGAACGAGATCGCCAACTCCCCCAGCACACCGCTGCTGTTGGAGGAGGGACCGTTCGCCGGACAGATGGTCTTCGGTGACGTCACCTACGGCGGTCTCCAGCGCGGCTACCTGGAGAAGGTCAAGGGCGAGTACCAGGGCGCCGTCTTCCGTATGACCCAGGGCCTGGAAGCGGGAGTCAACCGCATCAGCATGGGCCCGGACGGTGCCATCTACGCGGGCGGTCTGGGCGCCGGCGGCAACTGGGGCCAGGAGGGCAAGCTCTCCTACGGCCTCCAGAAGCTGACGCCCAACGGCGACGACGCGTTCGACATCCTGGCGATGCGCGCGAAGCCGGGCGGCTTCGAGCTGGAGTACACCAAGCCGCTCTCCGCCGAGACCATCGCCGAACTGGTCGACCGCTACGAGGTCGAGCAGTGGTACTACGCCCCGACGCCCGACTACGGCGGCCCCAAGATCGACGAGGAGACGCTCGAGGTCCGGTCGGCCACCGTCTCCGCCGACGGCAAGAAGGTCACCCTCGCCATCGACGGACTCAAGTCCAACCGCGTGGTGCACGTGCGTTCGCCCCGGCCGTTCAGCGCCGAGGGCGGCGAGACGCTGTGGAGCACCGAGGCCTGGTACACCCTCAACTCGCTCGCCGGGGCCGATGAGCCGGTGAAGACGCTGTACGAGGCGGAGGAGGCCGCGCTGACCGGCGGTGCGCGGGTCGACACCGAGCACGCGGGCCACTCGGGCGGCGGTTTCGTCGACAGTTACGGCGAACAGGGCGCCATCACCACGTTCGACGTGCGGACGGAGCGGGCGGGCAAGTACGACGTGGCGCTGCGCTATGCCAACGGCCCGAATCCGTTCGTCGGCGACAAGACGGTGAGTCTCTATCTCAACGGCCGCAAGATGAAACAGACGGTCCTGCCGAGCACCGGGAAGTGGGACGGCTGGGCGACGGTGACCGAGTCACTGCCGCTGAGCCGTGGCGCCAACACCATCGCGTACCGCTACGACAGCGGTGACACCGGTCATGTCAATCTCGACCTGATCACCGTCCATCCCAAGGACAGCCGCATCACGCTGTTCGACGGGAAGGACCGGTCGCAGTGGCAGCACACCGATGGCAGCAACGTCCGCTGGCCGCTGGCCGACGACGGCGCGATGGAGGTCTGCTGCGGTGACATCCGCACCAAACAGGCGTTCAAGGACTTCAAGTTGCACGTCGAGTTCCGGGTGCCGCAACTGCCGCCGGATGTGACCGGCCAGGACCGCGGGAACAGCGGGGTGTATCTCCAGGACCGCTACGAGGTCCAGATCCTGGACTCGTTCGGCAAGGAGCCGCTGGCCGACAACGACGCGGCGGCGATCTATCTGAAGAAGGCCGCGGATCTCAACGCGTCGACGGCGCCCGAGACATGGCAGACGTACGAGATCACGTTCCGTGCCGCCCGCTTCGGCGCCGACGGGAAGAAGACCGAGGACGCCCGGATCAGCGTGGTGTGGAACGGCAAGACCGTCCACGACGACGTGGCCGTCGACGGTCCGACGGGTGCCGGCGCTCCGGAGTCCACCGCCACGGGCGCCATCCGGCTCCAGGACCACGGGAACAAGGTGCGTTACCGCAACATCTGGATCGAGCCGACGGCCTAGCCGGTCCGGACGCTCACCGCTGCGCCCTCCCCCGGTCGGGGAGGGCGCAGCGCTTTCGTCATGTTGACGATATGACGGGTTCTTCGATATCGTCATTACGACGAGAAGAGGTCATCATGGCTGACATCACCAAGCGCCTCGGCCGGCGCCATCTCCGCTCCGCCCCCACCGCCCACATCCGTCACCACCGGCGGGGCCGGCTCGTCCACGACGGTCCGGGGCTGAGCTTCTGGTTCCGTGCGCTGTCCGCCGCGCTCTCCGAAGTGCCGGTCAACGACCGGGAACTGGCGATGGCCTTCCACGCCCGCACCGCCGACTTCCAGGACGTCACCGTCCAGGCGACCGTCACGTACCGGATCAGCGACCCCGCGCTCGCCTCCGCGCGGCTGGACTTCTCCCTCGACCCCGACACCGGCTCCTGGCGCGGCGCCCCGCTCGAACAGATCTCGACCCTGCTCACCGGGACGGCCCAGCAGCACGCGCTGGACGTGCTGGCCCGTACGCCCCTGGCCGCCGCCCTCTCCGACGGCGTCGCCGCCGTACGCGACCGGATCGACGCCGGGCTCGCCGCCGAGCCCCGGCTGCCGGCCACCGGGCTGGAGGTGGTGACCGTGCGGGTCGTCGCCGTCCGGCCGGAGGCCGAGGTGGAGCGCGCGCTGCGCACACCGGCGCGCGAGCAGATCCAGCAGGAGGCGGACCGGGCGACATACGAACGACGCGCCGTCGCCGTGCAGCGGGAGCGCGCCATCGCCGAGAACGAACTCGCCAGCCAGATCGAACTGGCCCGCCAGGAGGAGCAGTTGGTCGAGCAGCGCGGCACCAACGCCCGCCGCGAGGCCGAGGAGAGCGCGGCGGCCGACGCCGTACGCACGGAGGCCGAGGCGGAGCGTCGGGTCCGGCTGGCCACCGCGGACGCCGAGGCGGCCCGCCGGACCGGTGAGGCACGGGCGGCGGCCCAGGCGCAGTGGCTGCGGGTGCACGGCGAGGCGGACGCGGCGACGCTGCGCGCGCTGGCCGTCGACCGGCTCGCGGAGAATCTGCCCCGCGTCGACAGCGTCACCGTCTCGCCCGATGTGCTGACCGGTCTGCTGGCGACGCTCGGACGGCGGGACGGGGAGCGGGCGTGACGCTCGCGCCGCGGGCGGTGCTCGTCCACCGCACCACCGAGTACGAGGAGTTGCTCGCCCGGCACGGCACCCACGGCCAGGCCGCGTTCTTCCTCTCCTCCCGCGGCCGGGACATCCGCGAGGTGGCCGAGCGGCACCACCGGACGCTGCGCGCGCTCGGCGACGTGGCGGCGGCCGTACCGCACCGGTGGCGGCAGAGCCGGGTCGAGCGCGCGGACCTGGACCGCTTCCTCTTCGGCCCGGAGGACGTCGTGGTGGTGGTCGGTCAGGACGGTCTGGTCGCGAACGCCGCGAAGTACCTGACCGGACAGCCCGTGGTGGGTGTCGACACCGACCCCGGACGCAATCCGGGCGTACTGGTCCGCCATCGCGCCGCCGACGCGGGCGCCCTCCTCAAGGCGGCCGTGAGCGTGGGGCACGGTGTCGAGGAACTCACCATGGTGGAGGCGGTGGCCGACGACAGCCAACGGCTGCTCGCGCTCAACGAGATCTGTCTGGGGCCACCGGGACACCAGACGGTGCGCTACCGGCTGAGCACCGCGGGCCAGGCGCCGCCCGCCCCCGAGGCGCAGGCGTCGTCCGGCGTACTCGTCGGCACGGGCACGGGCGCCACCGGCTGGCTTCGCTCGCTGTGGCACGAACGCTCCAGCACGCTCCCCCTGCCCGGCCCCGCCGACCGCACCCTGATCTGGTTCGTACGGGAGGCATGGCCCTCCCCGACGACCGGAACGTCCCTCGTGTCGGGCGGACTGACCTCCGCCGAACGGCTGCGCCTGACCGTCGAGTCCGATCGTCTGATCGCCTTCGGCGACGGCATGGAGTCGGACGCGCTGACCCTGACGTGGGGTCAGACGGTCGAAGTCGGCGTCTCACCGACGACCCTGCGCCTGCTGGGCTAGGTCGTGTCTGCAAAGTCCCGCCTGGCGACGGACGGCGCTACTTTGCAGACACGACCCAGGGCCGGGGCCCGAGGTCGTCCTCGGGGCCCCGGGGCGGGGCGGCTCAGTCCGCGAAGACGGCCAGACCGGAGAGCTGGCCCGCCGGCCAGCCGGTGTTGGCGGTGATCTGGACCCGCAGGTGGCGGACGGACGCCGGCGAGGCGAGGGTGACCGTCACCGTGTTCCCGTTCGACGGGTCGAAGACACGGGCGGCCGGGGCGCTCAGCGTCGTGAAGCCGGTCGCGTTCGTCGAGCCGAGTACGGACAGCGTCTGGCTGCGGGTGGCCCAGGCGGGGTTCGGCGGCAGCGAGAGGACGACCCGTCGCACCGGCAGGGTGGAGCCGAGGTCGACCTGGATCCACTGCGGGAACGAGTTGTTGGCACTCTCCCAGTAGCTGTGGCCGTCGCCGTCCACGGCGTTGCCGGGCCCGTAGTTCTGTGTCTGGCCGCTCGCGCTCACCGGCCTGCGCAGCGCCAGGTCGCCCGTGGGCGGGTTGGGGCCGCCACCGCCCACGACCGGCGGTGTGGGGCGGGTCGCGGTCAGTGCCAGCTCGCCCTTCAGCATCCGCCCGCCGTCGCCCGTGAGCCGCAGGTAGTAGTCCGCCGAGCAGGCCGTGCCGTCCTCGTCCAGCGCCCTGATCCCGGACCCGGCCGGGACGTGCGCGGCGGTCTCCGCGGTCTTGGCGATCTGGTTGCCCTCGTTGAACTCGTCGAACATCGAGATGTAGATGCCCTGCACGCCGATCCGGCACATGTTGTAGAACTGCCGCCACATGAAGTCGCCGTGGGCGCGGTGCCCCGACTGGAGGTCGCCGGGCAGGACGCACGGCTGGTAGTCGATCCCGTGGGCGTCGCAGTGCGCCTGGTCGGGCGTGTTGACGTTGGCGTGGAAGTTGTCGGCGCCCGCGATGTCCCCGATCCGGCCGACCATCCACGGCGAGAGCATGTCGAAGGCGTGGTACACGTCCAGATATCCGGGCCGTGAGTCCTCGATGCCGCGCCGCCAGTGCGTGGGCACCCCGCCCATCACGTAACAGCCGTCCGCCTTGAACCAGTTGACGACATCGAGGCAGACCGCCGCCGACCAGGTCTTGTTGGGCTCGTTGAAGCCGAAGCCCCAGATACCGACGACCGGTTTGCCGTTCTGCCGGGCGTAGGCGGGGGACGCGGTGAGCACCTTCATCTTGGCGAGCCAGTCCGCCTTCATCTCGGGCTGCATGTCGGTCCACGCGGTGGCGTCGTACATGACGTAGAACTTGCGCCCGTACTTCTCTGCGGCACCGCGGACCTTGAGCGCCATGGCGTCGCGGGTCGCGCCCTCGCCGCCGTTGGGGTTGAAGCGCTGGAGGGCGGCGGTGTCGATGCCGAACTGGCGCATCCAGGAGAAGTGCGTGTCGACGGTCTGCTGGTCGTAGGAGGAGAACAGCGAGGCCGGCTGTCCGTTGCCGAGCGCCGGGTAGGCGGTCCGGTAGGTGCGGGTGTAGTCGCTCAGGTCGGGCCAGCTCACGATCGCCGTGTTGCCGGGGGACGGCGGCTGGCCCCAGTTCTGCGACCAGTGCCACCAGCCGTTGATCGGCGCGCCGTCACCGGAGCAGGCGAACCAGCCCTGGTAGCCGACGGTGATCTTGCCGACGACGTCTCCGGGCGGTGAGGCCGCCGCCTGTGCGGTCCGGGTCTGGGCGGCCAGTCCTGCCGCCGCTCCGGCACCGGCTATCGCGGACGCGATGACGGTACGTCTGGAAAGGGCCACGGGGTTCCTCGCAATCGGCTCTGCGTGTGGAGGTGCGGGGAAGTGCGGCATGCGGCGGCATGCGGGTGCGGCGCGCGGCGCACGCGTCCCGGCGCACGCCGCGGCCCTCCACAACGTAGGGACATGACAGTCCACCGGCAAGACAGAAGGCTGAAATTTCGCGACGGAACCACGTCATGCACTGTCATGGCTAGCGAAATTCCCGCTCAGGCCTGGCAGTTGTCGTTGCCGCACGCCCGCGCACGGCGCAACGGCGCACGACAGGGCAGCGGGACAGCGCGCGGAAGGTCAGTCCGGCGAGATACGGTCGGCACGGTCCGCACCCCCGCCGCCCGAGAGGGTGGGTCAGGCCCACTGCCGCGGAAGAGGCGGACGCGAGTGGTCCTGCCGACGCCGCAGTTCTTCCAACGCGACGCGGTGACGGTGAAGTTGACGGAACGACAGCAACGTGAGCACGGGGAACGCGAGGACACCGGCCGTGCTGGTCAGCAGCGTCTGCTCACCGGGGTGTCCCGCCCACAGGGCGGAGACGAGGCACGCGACGGCCAGCACGGACATACCCGCGTACGCCCATCGCACCCAGGTCAGCATTCCTGCCTGTTCCTCGGTCAACGGATAGGTGGTCATTCGCCTCGCCTACCCGAAAACAACGCGGCTACCCACTCACGGTCGCCGTCACACTCGCCGGCCGCGGCCGATTCAGGTCACCGTCGGAGCGGGCGTTCGAGGCCGGGGCCGCGTCAGACGACCTCGCCCGCGCACGCCCCGTGGGCACCGCACGCGTAGCAGGTGTAGCGCATGCACCCGGTGCACAGGCCGATGTTCTCCAGCCGGTAGGTGTCCCGGCAGCCCTCGCACTCGGCCCGCTCCCGGAGCATGGCCTCCCAGCCCTCCCTGCCGCCGATGAAGTCGTACGAGGCGGCGACGTACTCCGACCACCCGATGTCGTGCTCCGCCCAGCGCCTGCCGTACCAGGAGTACAGCGCGAAGAACGCCTTGCCGGTCACCAGGTGATCGCTGCCGCGGCCGTCGCGTATCCACTCCTCGACCAGCCCGCCGACGCGTTCCTCCAGTGGTGGTCCGGGGCCGAGAACGACGCGGTTGTTCCTCATCGCCGCATTATGCGGTCGGACACGCCTCCCCGACAGGCTCGGAATCAGCCTGCCGGGGAGGCACGTCCGGCCCTCGTACCGGTCGGTGGACCGCGTCAGCGGACGACGTCGGCGAGCGGCGTCGCGGGGCGGCCCGTCAAGCGGGTGACCCCGTCGCCGACCCCGTCCAGTTCGCCCGCCGCGACAGCGGTGTACGTGGAGACCCAGGCGTCGAGCTGCCAGTCGGGGGCGCCGTACGAGGCGCGGGAGAGATACGCCTCCTCGACGGATTCCGGCCGGTAGGTGACCGTGCGGCCGGTGGCCGTCGTCAGGACCGCGGCGATCTCGTCGAAAGTCAGGGCCTCCGGGCCGGTCAGGTCATAGGTGGCGCCGACGTGTTCGGGGGCGCGGGTGAGCACGTTGACGGCGGCGTCGGCGATGTCGTCCTGGGCGACGACGGCGGCGCGCCCCCGGCCGGCCGGGCCGCGGATGACACCGTCGTCACCGACGAGGCCGGGCGTGAAGTCGGCGTACAGGTTGTCGCGCAGGAAGGTGAACGGTACGCCGCTGGCGCGGATGTACTGCTCGGTGTGCCAGTGGTCGCGGGCGAGTGTGAACGTGGCGTCGGGCGCGGCTCCGTAGAAGGAGATGTAGACGAGGTGACCGACGCCGGCCTCGGCGGCGGCGTCGACGAACGCGCGGTGCTGGTCCAGCCGGTCGGCGCTCTCGGAGGCGGACACCATCAGGACCCGGTCCACGCCACGGCCCGCACCCGTCAGCGCGCGGACGATGTCGTCGCGGTCGCCGTAGGCGCCGGGGACAGCCGTGGCGCCCGGCAGTCGCGGGGCGCGGGCCGGGTCACGGGCGATCAGCGTCTGCGTGACGCCGCCGGCGGCCAGCCGGCGGGCGACGCGCCCGCCGAGGCGGCCGGTGGATCCGGTGACGGCGAAGGCGGTGTCCGGCGGGGGGCCGGGCGGGTGGAACGGCATGGTGCTCCTGACACGGGAGGGGCGGGCGGTCGATCCGTACCCCGCAGGAATACCAGCCGCCGGGGAAAACCCGGTGCCCCACCCGTGGTGTCGCTCGTACACTCGCCACGAACTCGCGCGCCGTACACCGCGGGCGTGCACCGTGACCAGTGAGGGGAGACCTGCCGTGCGCCACCGCACCGCTGTTGTCGTCCCCCCGGCACGGTACGAGGTGATCCTGGTGTCTCCCGGCGCCCGGCTCCGGCTGCGCGGCCGGTACCGGATCTCCGTGACGAACGTCTGATTTCCCGTCAACTCGCTGCGTGAGCAGTCTTGTTGGGCCCGGCCCCGGCAACTCACCACGCACCGCGCCACGGGCTTCGTCCGGCAATCGCGACGACCTCTTCCATGGATCATCCCGAAAGGCTCGGGCCGTGCGTACCGACGTGCACCGTCACCCCACCACTCCCCTCACCGATCCGCTCGACGCCGTCCGGAACCTGGGCATTCTCGCCCACGTCGACGCCGGCAAGACCACCGTCACCGAGCGGATCCTCTATCTCACCGGCACCACCCACAGGCGTGGCGAGGTCCATGACGGCACGACCGTCACGGACTTCGACCCGCAGGAGCGCGACCGCGGCATCACCATCTTCGCCGCGGCCGTGAGCTGCTCCTGGGACGGTCACCGGATCAACCTCATCGACACTCCGGGCCATGTGGACTTCGCCGACGAGGTGGAGCGTTCGCTGCGCGTCCTCGACGGCGCGATCGCGGTGTTCGACGCGGTCGCCGGGGTCGAGCCGCAGAGCGAGTCGGTGTGGCGGCAGGCGGACCGGCACGGGGTGCCCCGGATCGCGTTCGTCAACAAGCTGGACCGCGCGGGCGCCGATCTCGACGCGGCCGTCGAGTCGATCCGGGAGCGGCTGCATCCGGCGCCGCTGGTGGTGCAGTTGCCGATCGGTACGGAGGACGGCTTCACCGGCGTGGTGGATCTGCTCCGCATGCGCTCGCTCGTCTGGTCCGGCGGTGACACGGACTCCTGCGAGGAGGGCCCGGTGCCCGACGCACTGGTGGCGGAGGCGCTGCGGCGCCGCGGGCTGCTGGAGGAGGCGGTGGCGGAGCTGCATCCGCTCGCGCTGGAGGAGTTCTGCGCGGAGTCGACGCTCAGCGCGCGGACGCTGGTCCGCGCACTGCGTGATCTGACCCGTACCGGGGAGGGTGTCGTGGTGCTGTGCGGTTCGGCGTACCGCAACCGGGGGATCGAGCCGCTGCTGGAGGCCGTTGTCGCCTATCTGCCGTCGCCGCTGGACGTACCGGCGGTGCGCGGGACGCACGGCGGCGTGGTCCAGGAGCGGTCCGCCGACCCGGCGGGCCCGTTCGCGGCGCTGGTGTTCAAGGTCAACTCGACCTCCACGGGCCGGCTGACGTTTCTGCGCGTGTACTCGGGGTCGGTCGGAAAGGGAGAGGCGGTGCTGGACGTGGGTACGCGGCGTACCGAGCGCGTCGGCCGGATCCTGCGGGTCCGGGCGGACCGCCACGCGGAGGTGGACCGGGCGGTGGCCGGGGACATCGTGGCGGTGGTCGGGGTCAAGGCCGCCCGCGCGGGCGCCACCCTGTGCGCACCGGCGTCCCCGCTGGTGCTCGAACCCACGGCCGCCGCCGATCCGGTGGTCTCCGTGGCGGTCGAGGCACGCAGCCGTACCGATGTCGGGCGGCTGGTGTCGGCGCTGGCACGGCTGGTCGAGGAGGACCCCTCGCTGGTGGTCCGCACCGATCCCGAGACCGGTCAGACGGTGCTGTCGGGGATGGGTGAGCTGCATCTGGAGGTCGCGGTGGAGAAGGTCCGCCGCGCCCACGGGCTGGAGATCGGCGTCGGCAGGCCGAGGGTGGCCTACCGGGAGACCGTCGCGCGGGGTGTGTCGGGTCTGGTGTACCGGCACGTCAAGCAGGACGGCGGGGCCGGGCAGTTCGCCCATGTCGTCATCGACACCGAGCCGTTGGAGGTGGCGGACGGGTCCGGCGCGGGCCCCGGCACCGACGCCCGTGACCACGGGGCCGGCTTCGCGTTCCGGTCGACGGTCGTGGGCGGGCGGGTGCCCCAGGAGTACGTCCGGGCGGTCGAGGCCGGCTGCCGGGACGCGCTCGCCGAGGGGCCGCTCGGCGGTCATCCGGTGACGGGCGTACGGGTCACCCTGACCGACGGGGCCGTGCACTCCAAGGACTCGTCGGAGATGGCGTTCCGCACGGCCGGGCGGCTCGCGCTCCGCGAGGCGCTGCGGGCCGGTGCGATGGTGCTGCTGGAGCCGGTGGCCGAGGTCGCCGTGACGGTCCCCGACGAAGCCGTCGGCGGGGTGCTCGGCGATCTGGCGGCCAGGCGCGGCCGGGTCTCGGGGTCGGCCGCCCGTGCCGGCACGACCGTGGTCACCGCGACCGTGCCGCTGGCCGAACTCTTCGGCTACGCGACGCGGTTGCGCAGCCGGACGCAGGGCCGGGGCACGTTCACGGCCCGCCCGACCGGTTACGCCCCGGCGCCGGCCCCGGTACCGGGCGCGTAGCCGGGCACCGGACCGGACTCCGGCCCCGGCGCGCGGCCGGGGGACACCGCCGGCTTCGGTGGTGTCCCCCGGTGGCCCCGCCCGCGTACGGGCGGGGCCACCCGCTCCGGCGCGTCGTCAGCGCACCGGCGCGCCCGGCCCGAGCGGGATGCCGAGCGCCCACCACGCCAGGAACAGCAGCGTCCAGGCGACGGTCATCGTGACGGCGAGCGGCAGCGTGTACGACGCGAGGGTGCCGATGCCCGCGCTCTTGCGGTACCGCTGGAGGAAACCGAGCGCCATCAGGAAGTAGGGACTCATCGGTGTGATGGCGGTGGAGCCGGAGTCCGCGATCCGGAACAGCGCCTGTGTGGTCTCCGCCGGCACGCTCACCAGCATGAGCATCGGGACGAGGACCGGCGCGGCCAGCGCCCACATCGCCGAGCCGCTGGTGACCATCACGTTCACCAGGGTCAGCAGGAGCAGGATCATCAGGAAGACGACCACGATGGGCAGTCCGCTGGACTGGAGTGCCTCGGCGGCCCTGACCGCGAGGACGTCACCGATGTGGGTCCAGTCGAAGTACGCGAGGAACTGGGCGATCGCGAAGAAGAGCACCAGTACGGGCGCCATCTGCTTGATGCCCTCGCCCATCAGCCTCGGGACGTCGGCGGCCTTCTCGATCGAACCGGAACGCGTGCCGTAGACGATGCCCACCAGGCCGAAGAGGAAGGCGACGACGGCCGCGATCCCGTCGAGGAACGGTGACTCCACGATGCTGCCGCCCTCACCGCGCAGCGGCGACGAGGCGGGCAGGAGCGCCGCGGTCAGCACGACGGCGGCGGCCAGCAGCGTGTACACGGCGCGGCGCAGTGCGGAGCGTTCCCGCTCCGAGAGGCTGAGCTGTCCCAGGTCGTCCAGGTCGGCGTCCGGGTCGGCGTCCAGGTCCGGCCGCTTGCTGAGCACGTACTTGGTCACCAGCGTGATCACGACGGCGAGCAGGAACGAGGAGGCTATGTTGAAGAACCAGTTGCTCAGCGGGGAGACGTAGGCGTCGTCACCGCCGACGATCTGCGCGGCGGCCGTGGTGATGCCCGCGAAGATGGCGTCGTTGGGTGTGGGCAAAGGGCTGGCGTCGTACCCGGAGGCGATCGCGGTGTAGGCGACGACGACGCCGAGGATCGGTGACTTGCCGACCGCGCGGAAGGCCAGGCCGCCGAGCGGCACGAGGATGATGTAGGCGGCGGCGGAGGCGACGTGGGCGACGGTGCCCGCGAACGCCACCGCGAACACGACCCATGACGCGGGGACGCGGGAGACACCGACCTTCATCAGCGCGGCGAGGAATCCGCTGCGTTCGGCGACGGCGACACCCATGATGACGACGACGATGGTCGCCATCGGCGGGAAGGTGGCGAAGTTCTCGATCATCGTCGAGACCGCCATGGCGAGTCCGTCGCCGCTGAGGAGGTTCTGTACGGCGACGGTCTTGTCGTCGGCCGGTGAGACCACGGAGACGTCCGCCGCCGCGAGGACGGCGCTGACGACGGCGAGGATCCCGGACAGGATCCAGAACAGCCAGAAGGGGTGCGGAAGCGCGTTGCCGGCGCGTTCGATGACGCCCATGGCGCGGATGATCAGGGGCAGTCGGGGCTCGGTGGGGGTCTGGCCCGAGGTGCCCGGTGCGCCGGGCGTGCCTGGTGGTGCGGGAGTCGGGGTGCTCATGAGCGGTTCTCCTTACTCGGTTCCCGCGTCAGCGGACGACGGCTCTCGGGGTCCGGTACTGGCGCAGGAACGTCCACATCACCTCGTGCGCCTCGATGGTCTGCGTGGTGTATCCCCCACCGCTGTAGCTGTCGGCGCCGGGCCAGGTGTGCCCGCCGTCGGTGACGGCGACGTGGCGCACCTCGGCGCCGCGGTCGCAGCCGCTGTACCGGGTGGTGGTGATGTCCGGTTCGGTCGTGCTGGTCCTGGGGCGCGAGCGGCAGTCGTTGCGGTCGGCCCAGGCGGCGGTCCAGTCGGGGATCGCGGGCAGTCCGCGCTCGGGGTCGCCCGCGTAGGGGATGGTGACGTCGCCGGTGCCGTGGAAGTCGATGACGGGGACGGGGCGCGAGGGGCGGCAGTTCTCGCCGGTCCCGGGGTAGAAGGCCCCGGCCACGGGGGCGATGGCGGCGATCCGCTCGGACATGCGGCAGGCGAGCAGGCCGGTGAGGCCGGCGCCGTTGGACTTGCCGGTGGCGTACACACGGCGCTCGTCCACGCAGAGGGTGCGCCGCAGTTCGTCGATCAGGTCGCCGGTGAAGGCGACGTCGTCCACGCCGGCCGCGGCGTACGGCGCGCCCTGCCAGGCCTGCCGGTCGCCGTCGCCGGTGCCGATCACGCCGTTGGGGTACGCCACGATCGCGGGCAGGCCGGACAGGCCGGAGAACTCCTCCGTACCGGCGCCGGTGTTGCCGCGGCCGTGGAAGGCGAGCACGACGGGCCAGTCGTGCCGAGGGGTGTAGTCGGCGGGCAGATGGAGCTGGTACGTACGGGAGAGCCCGCCGCTCGCGACGGTACGCGACTCGCTGGTGCCCGGCTGCTGGGGTGCGGGCTGCCGGCAGCCGTCGGCGGACGCGGGCCGGGCGGCGGGAGCGGCGGCCGTCGCCGTGACGGGGGCCAGTGCCGAGCCGACGAGGACGAGTCCGGCCGTGGCCACGGTGGTACGGAACAGGGCGCGGGCACGCCGGTTGGGGCGTCGGCCGCCGAACGGGGTCTGCTTCATCGCAGGCTCCTTCTGCCGTACGGCGCGCGGGCTCGTACGGCTCACTGAGGGACGGGGGTGCGGGTGCGGGGGAACGGGCGCGCGCGGGGCTTCGGCGCGCGGGGAGCGGTGACGGGTGAGGGGCGTGCGCCGCGGGGTGCGGGCGGCACGCGGGGAAGTGGTGGTGCGGGAGGGGGCCTTGGGGGCGGCCCCGCTCAGGCGTCCACCCACTCCTTGACGAAAGCGGCGATGCGGGACACGGCCGTGTCCACCACGGCCTGCCCGGCGGCGGCGGTCGCACGGCGCGGGTCGCCGAGGACGCCGTTGGGGCTGAGGCGGTCGTAGCCCACCGTGAGCGCGGGATGGCCGCGCCGGGAGAGCCGGGAGAGCGGATCGAGGTCGGCGGTGGCCGTCGGTCCGGAGGCGAGCAGTTCGGTGCGCACGAGATGGGGCGCGAGGTGCAGCATCTGTGCGGTCTCGGCCTCGCCGCTGTGTCCGTGCACCTCGCCGACACGCATGTCCGCCACCGCGTCGGGCGCCAGTGCGGTGAGCGGCGTCCACGCGAACTGGAGGTCGGGACGGCTGACGAGGAGGTCCTGCGCGACGGTACCCAGGGTGGCGTTGTTGCCACCGTGACCGGTCACGACGAGTATCTTCCGCCAGCCGTGCCGGTACAGGCTGTCGACGTACTCCCGGACGACGGCGGCGAACGTCGTGGTGGTGAGCGTCACCGTGCCGGCGAAGGCCAGATGGTGCGGGGACACCCCGACGGGCAGGGAGGGGCCGATCACCGCGCGTCCGCCGAGTTCGGCGGCCACGAGGTCCGACACCGCCTCCGCGCGGAGGGTGTCGGTCGCCATGGGCATGCCCGGGCCGTGCTGCTCGAAGGCGCCGGCCGGCAGGATCACCACCGGGCTCGACGTCACGGCGTCGGCCGCCTCGACCGTCGTCATCTCGGCGAGCCGGGTGGGCCGTTCGGACGGCGGGAGGGTCGGGAGGGGCTGTTCGGAGCTCACTGCTGTGCGCCTTCCTGGAGCGTGGCCGAAGCGACCGGTGTGGCCGGGACGGCCGAAGTGGCCGGGACGGCCGAAGTGGCCGGCGAATCACGGCCGTTGCCGGCGCCGCCGTCCGGGCCGCCGTCGCCACCGGTCTCCGGCTCGTCCCCCGGGAAGTCGGCGGCGAGGACGGCCTCCCGGATCGCCACCAGATGCGTACGGGTCAGCCGCTCGGCCGCCGCCGCGTCCCCGTCCCGCACCGCGTCGAGGATCTCCAGGTGCTCGGCGTGGTCCCGGGCCCGGTCGTTGTAGCGGTGCCGGATCTCCACCTGGTCGTGGGCGCGGACCTGGAGCAGCGCCTCGACGGCCTCGCGGAGCAGGGTGTTGCCGCTGGCCGCCGCGAGTGCCACGTGGAAGTGCGCGGCGCGGCGCAGTGATTCCTCCGGCGGGTGCAGCGCGTTGGCCGCGGCCGACTCCAACTCCCGTACGGCTTCGGCCATCCGCACGGTCGCCGCCGCGGCGGCGACCGCCGGTTCGAGCACGAGCCGGGCCTCGACCAGCTCCAGCACGGAGGCGCGGGTACTGCGCGGCAGATGCGGGTTGGCCATCAGCCGCCGCCCGATACCCGGGCCCACGTAGGTGCCGGAACCGTGCCGGAACTCCACCACCCCGGTGGCCTCCAGCCTGCGCAGGGCCTCGCGCACCGTGGGTGTGGTGACGCCGAAGCGGCGGGCGAGGTCACGGGAGGACGCCAGCGCGTCCCCGTGACCGAGGCGTTCCGAACGGATGATCTCGACGATGTTGTCCGCCAGACGCTCGGACAACGACAGCTCACTGCGACTCATAAAGTGAATAGATCACTTGATCTCTGAGGGTGTCAATGGCCGGGACGGCATCAATCGGCCACGATCCACGGCGGACCCGGCGGCAGTGGCGGCCTCGCCACCCTGAGTGATCCCAGAGCGGTGGTGGGGGGGGGGAGAAGGGGGCAAGGGGAGGGGGGGGACGGGGGGGGGGGGGTGGGGGGGGGGGGGGGGGGGGGCGGGGGGGGGGGGGGGGGGGGGGGGGGGCCCCCCCCCCCCCCCCACCGCCGTAAAGAACACGCTCCCCCGAAGGCTTCACGGCGCGAGGGCCGCCCTTGCGCGGAAAGCCGCGCCGGGGCTCATCCGACCTGTTCGCGGACGCTCTCGACACTGCCGCAGTCCGCCGCCAGCTGCCTGGCCCGCTCCTCGGTGAAGGCGACGCCGAGTTCGGCGCGGCGCTCGGCGCCGACGTTCTCACGGGCGCCGTTGAGGATGGTCCGCTCCTCCTCGTCGAGATGGTGCGTCACCGCCTGGACCAGCTTCTCCAGCTTCTCGTCCCACTCCTCCGAACCGACCTCGTCGGTCTCCAGGAGGTCGAGCAGCGCCTCGTTGCCCTCGTCGTGCTCCTCCTCGCCGTGCTCGACCTCGGCGTCGTCGATGTTCTTGAAACGCCGCAGGGCCGGGTAGACCTCCGTCTCCTCGGCGCGGGCGTGGGCGATCAGCAGCCCCGCGAACTCGCGCAGCGCCGCGGCGCGGTCCGCCTCCACACTGCGCATCCGGCGGAACAGGTCCTCCATCGTCCGGTGGTCGCGGAGGATCAGTGCCACGACGTCGTGCTCGGTCTCCATGGGGCTCCCTCTGTCGGCTCGTGTTCCCCTCGTGCCCGCTCATGTGCCCACTCGCGCCCCCACAATCCGTGGCCCCCCAGCACCGAACCACCCAGGGGACATATGGGGCGTATTCTGAAGATCTCTCGTACTGTTCCTGGCCGGGTGCCCGAAATCCCGCCGCCAGGTGTACGAGAGCCGGGCCGGGCACCCGCAGGGGGCGGGCCCCGGAGCCGTCGGACGACGCTCCGGAAGCGCGCACGCTGGAGCCCCTTCTGGAAAGGATCGAGTCATGGCCGACGAGTCACGAGGCGACGACGTCTACCAGCCCGAGAACTCGGACGTGCGAAACGGCCCCTCCGACGATCTCGATCTGGAGAACGTGATGGACGAACGCGGCCTCGACGACATGATGACCGAGGGATACTCCCCGCCCGAGCGCCCTCTCGGTGTCGACAAGTACGGAGTCACCGACGAGGAGCAGCACGAGGGCGAGTCCCTGGACCAGCGGCTCGCCCAGGAGGCCCCGGACGTGCGGCCGGAGCCGGGCGACGAGGTCGGTGACGTGCCCGGCGGGGAGGGCGAGCCCCTGGACCCGGAGGCCGGAGACGTACGGGCGGGACGACTGGAGGCGGTGGACGACATCGCGCCCCGCCGCCACTCGCACGTGTCGGCCCGCGACGTCGGGATCGACGGGGGCGCGGCGTCGGCCGAGGAGGCCGCCATGCACGTCTCGCCCGACGAGGACATGCCGTAGGACAGCCACCGAGGAGTCGACGTGGCGGACAGGGACGACGCGGACCGATTGGCGCGGTATCACCGCAAGCGCCGGTTCGACACCACGGACGAGCCGCGCGGCGAGACCGCGCGTCCCGCCGGCGAACCGTCGTTCGTCGTCCAGATCCATGACGCGCGCCGGCTGCACTTCGACTTCCGGCTGGAGGTGGACGGCGTACTCAGGTCCTGGGCGGTGCCGCGCGGCCCGTCCACCGACCCGGGTGACAGGCGCCTGGCGGTGCCCACCGAGGACCATCCGCTGGAGTACCGCGAGTACGAGGGCGTCATCGCCGGCGGCGAGTACGGCGCCGGCCCAGTCATCGTCTGGGACCAGGGCACCTACCGGCCGCTCGGCGGCGGCGCCGCCGACTTCGCCGCGGCCCTGGACAGGGGCCACGCGTCCTTCCGCCTCGACGGTACGAAGCTGCGCGGCGCCTACGCGCTCACCCGCTTCCGCGACGGCCGGGACGGCTCCGCCGAGGCATGGCTGCTGGTGCGGAAGACCGGCCCCGGCAGCACCCGCTCGGGTCCGGCCACGCCCGATCCCCGGCGGGCCCGCTCCGCGCGCTCCGGACGGACACTGAGCCAGGTCGCGCGGGGTACGCCGGGGCGGAACATGCCCGATCATGGAGGCAGCAGCGTCCCCCGATCCGAAAGCGGCGACCATGCTTGACGCAGACCCTGACACCGGCCTCGGCGCGGACCTCGACGCGGAGGACGTCCGCCGTATCGCGCTGTCCCTGCCGCGGACCGTGGAGAAGGAACTCTGGAACATCCCCACCTTCCACGTCGAGGGGCGGATGTTCGTCACGGTGCCCGACGACGGTACGTCGTTCGCGGTCCGCTGCCCCAAGTTCGAGCGCACGGAGCTGATCGCGGCGGAGCCGGAGAAGTTCTGGGTGCCGCCGCACGAGGCCAACTCCTCATGGGTACGGGCCCGGTTGGCCGCTCTGGAGGACGAGAAGGAGCTGTACGACATCCTGGTCGACTCCTGGAAGCAGGCCGCGCCCGCCGAACTCACGGAGTCGTTCGAGCACTGATCGGCCGGAGCCGGCCGATGAGTTCCGGGGCGTCCGCCGGTCCGAACCGGGGACAGTGAGAACCACCGAGCACAGGAGCCCCGCATGATCCCCGATGACGCCGTCACCGGCCGGCCCGCCGCCGGGGGCGGTCCGGCCGGCCACGCCGTACCCGGTGGCGAGGTGCCCGGCGGTCCCGCGCGCCTGGTCGAGGCCAACGGCGTGCCCCTGTGCGTCCAGACCTTCGGCAGCCCCACCGACCCGGCGATCCTGCTGATCAGCGGCGCGGGAAGTCCGATGGACGGCTGGGACGAGGGGTTCTGCGTCCGGCTCGCGGCCGGCGGGCGCCATGTCGTCCGCTACGACCACCGGGACACCGGCCGGTCCGTCAACTCCCCGGCGGGCGCCCCCGGCTACACCTTCTCGGCCCTGCTGGCGGACGCCGTGGGCGTGCTCGACGTCCTCGGCGTGGCACGGGCCCATGTGGTGGGCATCTCCATGGGCGGAGGTCTCGCGCAGTGCCTGGCCGTCGCGCATCCGGAGCGGGTCGTGACGCTCACCCTGGTCTCCACCAGCCCGGCGGGTCCCACCGAGCGGGAGCTGCCGCCCCCGTCGGACTCCCTGCGCGCGGCGTTCGCCGATCCCGCCCCCGAGCCGGACTGGTCGGACCGCGCGGCGGTGATCGCGTACATGGTCGAGGCCGAACGGCTCTTCGCCGGTTCGGCGCCGTTCGACGAGGACGCGGTACGCGAGGCGTCGGACCGGATCGTGGACCGCACCACCGACATCGAGGCGGCCCTGAAGAACCACTGGGCGCTCCCGGACGACGGTGAGCCGCTCACGGTCCGGCTGTCGGAGGTGACCGCGCCCACCCTCGTCCTGCACGGCACCGAGGATCCGCTCTTCCCCCTCGACCACGCGCGGGCGCTGGCCGAGGGCATCCCCGACGCCCGTCTGGCCGCCCTGGACGGGGTCGGTCACCAGGCGCCGCCGGCGAGGGTGTGGGACATCGCTGTTCCCGCCGTACTCCACCACACGGACCGGAACTGAGAGATCGCCGGCGGACGGGCCGAGTCGGCACGCCGGTGGCGGAGTCGCCGGGTCACCCCGGCAGTGGCTCGTCGGCGAGGTAGGGCGGCGCGGGCTCGTACTGGATGTACCGGCGGACCGCGCGGGCGTGGTCGCGTCCGTGGAGCCGGCCGACCAGCCACAGGGCCATGTCGATGCCCGCGGACACGCCCTGGCTGGTGACCAGGTTCCCGTCCACGACATAGCGGGCGTCGCGGACGACGGTGATGTCTCCCCGGGCCTGGAGCTCGTCCTCGAAACCGTGGTGGGTGGCCACGCGCCGGCCGCGCGCCGGGCCCGCCTCGTGCAGCAGCAGCGAACCGGTGCACACACCGGTGACCCAGTCGGCCCCGGCGGCCGTCACGCCGATCCACCGTGTCAGCGTGACGTTGTCGACCTCGCGGCGGGTGCCCCCGCCACCGGGGACGAGCAGCACGTCGAGGGGCGGGCAGTCACCGAATGTGTGGTCGGGCAGGACCCGCATGCCCTTGTTGCACCGGACGGGGCCGGGGCGCTCCGCCACGAGGACGGCGGTGTCGGCCCGGTCGCGCAGCATGGCGGAGACGGTGAACACCTCCCAGGGGCCGGCGAAGTCCAGCTCCTCCGCGCCGTCGAAGATGAGCAGTCCGTAGGTGGTCATGCGCGGTCCTCCGTGGTCGGGGATGGTCGAGCCGGGCACCGGTCCGGCGGTCAGGCGTGTCCGCCGGTCGAGCGGAACCGGTCGCGGTAGTCGCTGGGCGTCACCCCGCAGTGGCGGTGGAACGCCCGCCGCAGCGACTCGGAGCTGCCGAGTCCGCAGCGGCGCGCGATGGTGGTGACCGGTTCGTCGCCGCCGGTCAGTGCCCGCTGCGCGGCCTCGACCCGTACGCGTTCCACGTACTGGGCGGGCCCCACCCCCAGCTCCGCGGTGAACCGGCGCTGGAGGTGACGGGGGCTCAGTCCGGCGCGGTCGGCCAGGTCCGCCAGGGTGTGCGGCGCACCGGGGTCGGCGTGAACGGCGGTCACGGCGGCACGGATCGGGTCGGAGACCGGCTGCGCGGACCAGAGCGGCACGCTGAACTGGGCCTGGCTGCCGGGTCTGCGCAGGAAGAGGACGAGCCACTGCGCCACGGCGTGCGCCGCCTCCCGGCCGAGGTCGTCCTCGACGAGCGCGAGGGCCAGATCCATCCCGGCGGTCACTCCGGCCGAGGTCCAGACCCGTCCGTCGCGGACGAAGACCGGCCGGGTGTCGACGGCCAGCGCCGGGTACTCCCGCCGCAGCTGGGCGTCCCGGCTCCAGTGGGTGGTGACGCGGCGGCCGGTGAGCAGCCCGGTGGCGGCGAGCAGGAACACGCCACTGCACACGGAGGTGACCCGGCGGGCCGTGGCCGCCGCCGCGGCGATCCACTCGACGAGGGCGGGGTCGCGCGCGGCGTCGTCGACCCCTTGGCCGCCGGACACGACCAGGGTGTCGATCCCCGTGGGGTCCAGGTCACCGATCCCGTGGTCGGCGTGGACACGGAGCCCGCCGGCGGAGCGCACGGGGCCGGCGGCGGGGGCCACGGTCCGGCAGTCGTAGGCGCGCCCCGGCCGGCCCGCCTGCTGGAACACCTCGAAGGGTCCCGAGAGGTCGAGCGACTGGAATCCCTCGAAGACCACGAAGACGACGCGTCGCTGTTGCACGCCGTCCAGCCTGCGGGCCCGGTGATCGCGTCGTCAACGACGTACGGCCCACACATCACGCCATGGTCGCGGGCCATGGCCGGGAGCACCTCTGCCGCCGGGCCGGGCGCGGGAATTCGGTTGGGTGAACCTCCGCCCCGCCTGACCATCAAGATAATTCGATCATGTTTGAGTACCTTTTATGAGAAATCGCCTGAAACTCAGCATGTTCCTCGTCGCCACGAGCTCCCTCGCGGTGGCGGCAGGCCCGCTGCCCACCCCCCAGGAGGCCACCGCCCAGCCCTACACCGCGCCGCTGCACCGCTCGGAAGCGCCTCTGCTGGACCGCTACATCGTGTCCGTCGACGCCGCCTTCGACGCGAGCAGGCTGCTCAACCGGGCCGGGGTGAAGCCCCTGTTCACGTACAGGAGCGTGCTGAGCGGGTTCGCGGCCGAGCTGAGCGCCGCCCAGCTCAAGACCGTCCGGGCGACGCCGGGCGTGACGGCCGTCGAGCAGGACTCCGAGGTGAAGGCGCTGGAGACCGTGGACGGCGGCGGGCGCGCGGCCGCCTCGTCCTGGGGCCTGGACCGGATCGACCAGCGGGCGCTGCCGCTGGACGGCCAGTACACGGCGGAGCAGAAGGGCAAGGGCGTCACCGCGTACGTCATCGACACGGGCATCGAGTACGGCCACGACGAGTTCGGCGGTCGCGCCGAGCCGGGCTACGACGCGATCGGCGACGGCCGGCAGGGCAAGGACTGCCAGGGCCACGGCACGCATGTGGCGGGCACGGTGGCCGGCCGTACGTACGGTGTGGCTCCCGAGGCGGACCTGGTGAGCGTCCGCGTGCTGGACTGCACGGGCAAGGGCACCTGGTCGGGGATCCTGGCGGGCTTCGACTGGGTGGCCGACAACGCCAAGCAGCCGGCGGTGCTGAACGGCTCGCTCGGCGGTCCGAAGTCCACCGCCGTGAACAGCGCGGCGACGGCGCTCTCGAAGAAGGGTGTCCTGCCGGTGATCGCCGCCGGCAACGACGCGGTCGACGCCTGCTCCGTCTCACCGGCCTCCGCCGACGGCGTCGTGACGGTCGGCGCGACCGACCGGGAGGACGAGCAGGCCGATTTCTCCAACCACGGGAAGTGTCTGTCGCTGTACGCGCCGGGCGCCGCGATCGTGTCGGCCAAGCTCGGCGGCGGCAGCGCCTCGCTGAACGGCACCTCGATGGCCTCTCCCCATGTCGCCGGGGTGGCCGCCCTCTACAAGGCGCAGAACCCGGACGCGACGCCGGACGAGATCGCGAACTGGCTCGGCGGCTCGGCCACCCGGGACAGGCTGTCCGCCGTCAGCGAGGGCTCGCCGAACCGGCTGCTGTTCACCAACGGGCTCTGACCCCAGGGGCGCCGACGGCCGGTGGAGACCCACATGGCGCACGAAGAAGCGATTCTGCAACCGGCTGATCGAGGGATCGGCCGGACTGTCCGGAGAAGGTCCGCGCGGCCGGGGACAGGCTCTCGACGTCCTGTCACGCACCGTCCGCTTCACAAGGAGTTCCCTGTGCGACTTCGTTCCAGTGTGGCCGCCACAGTCGGCGCCCTCGCCCTCGTCATCACCCTGCCGGCCTCGGCCGGCGCGGCCGAGGGTGACTTCACCTACCAGCACGTCGACCAGGCGGGCGTCGCGCAGACGTCGAGTCTGGTGGACCCGCGGAGCCGTGAGTGCATCACGCTGCCCGAGGTCGGGGACGAGCGGACGGAGCCGGCGCACTCCCCGCGCAACAACACGGACGCCACGGCGACCGTCTTCGCGGGCGCCGACTGTGAGGGCGCGCACTTCTCCCTTCGGCCCAACGGGGGCAAGGCCTCCGAGCGGCTGAAGGTCCGTTCGGTCGTCTTCAGCTGACGGGCTGAGTCACCGGCCCACCGACCGGTGGGCCCCGCCGGCCGCCGAGCCGGCCGGGTCCACCGACCAGCCGCCCCGCCACGAGCGTCCGCGCACGTGCCGGGGCGGCGCCATGCGCGGGCGCTGACGGCTGACGCGTGCGCCCCGCGGTCGTGCGGTCGTGCGCCGGGGTGCGGACGCCGTCAGGCGTACTCCCTCTCCCTCGGCGTGAAGATCAGGTTGCGGCTCTTGTCGGGGCGGTCCCCGGTGATGGGCACGAGGCTCCCGTCCGACTCCGAGATCCACCGGAACGTGTAGTCGAGTCCCGCGAAGGGCTCGGTCAGCCTGCCGAGGAGCGTCTTGTGCAGGGCTTCGAGAATGATGACCGGCCGGTCGCGCTCGATAGCGCGCCGGGCTCCGGCCAGCACGCTCGGTTCATGGCCCTCCACGTCGATCTTGATCAGGTCGACCGGGGTCTCCCCCAGGGTCTCGTCCACGGTGAGCAGCTGGACCCGGGTGGTGAACGCGCTGGCCACCGGCTTGGTGAACTCCTCCAGCGAGGAGCCGGTGGAGAGCAGGTTCGACAGCGGGAAGCGGATGTTGATGTCGGCGGTCCCCACGCGGTCCGAGACGCCGTTCTGGTGCGGCACGAGATTCCGCAGACCGTTCGCCCGGTGGTTGACGGCCAGCCTCGCGTGGATCGGCGGCACCGGCTCGAAGGCGTGCACGGTGGCCCCGGGAGCGGCCAGGGCCGCGATCATCGCGTAGTAGCCGACGTGCGCGCCGATGTCGAGGATCGTACGGCTGGTGGCCGCGAGCCGGCTCCAGTGGCGCAGGCTCGCCGACTCGTAACCGAAGCGGCCGTTCCACACGGTGTCGAGGGCGACGGCCTCGTCGTTCGCGCAGAACATGACGAACGGCGGGCAGTGCTCGGAGTCGATCTCGACCCAGCCGTGGTGCGGGAAACCCTTGCGGTGCGTCGTGAGGATGTCGGAGGTCTTGACGGGCCTGATCCGGGCCGCCTCCCGCGCCGTCCGCCGGTTCGTCTCCTCGAGATCGCGGATCCGGGTCCCGGCCCGTCCGCCGGCCGGCCGGCCCGGCTGCGGCTTCCCGGCGCTCGCGACTGATGAGATCTTGCGGAGGATCTTCACTGGGCTCCTTGATGTCGTTCAGGTGGCCGGGGGACGGGCCGATGGTGTCGACACCGGGTGAGCGGCGGATGTTGGCGCGGTGAACGCGCGGGGAACCATCCCGTCCGGT
Organism: Streptomyces sp. NPDC104581; assembly: GCF_055583685.1. Classification (NCBI taxonomy): domain Bacteria; kingdom Bacillati; phylum Actinomycetota; class Actinomycetes; order Kitasatosporales; family Streptomycetaceae; genus Streptomyces; species Streptomyces sp. NPDC104581. The sequence goes on along the minus strand of NZ_JBVJNN010000037.1, from coordinate 22,688 downwards.
GCGCGGACCACGCGCCGCCCGCTCGCTCGCGGTCACGGCGGGCGCGGTGCGACGGCCGGGCGCGGTGGGCGGGGTGCCGCCGGGAGCCTGGGTTAGCGTGCGGTATGCCCTCTGACAACAGCACACGTTTCGGCAGGATCGGCATCTGGAGTTCGGCCCTGCACGCCTCCGGCCCCGACGGTGCCGCGGCGGTCTCGACGGCGGTCGCCGAACTCGACGCACTGGGATACGGAACGGTCTGGATGGGCGGCAGCCCATCGCTCGGCCAGGTGGTTCCGGTCATCGAGGCCACCCGGCACATCACCGTCGCGACCGGCATCCTCAGCATCTGGGAGCACGAGGCGCCGGCCGTCGCCGAGCGGACGGCGCGGATCCAGCGGGAGGCGGCGGGGCGCTTCGTCCTCGGACTGGGTGTCAGCCACGGCGGATTCACACCGAACTACGCGCGGCCCTACTCGACCATGGTCGAGTACCTCGACGCCCTGGACGCCGCGTCCGAACCGGTGCCGGAGTCCGGGCGCGTCCTCGCCGCGCTCGGGCCGAAGATGCTGAAGCTGTCGGCGGACCGCGCGGCGGGTGCGCACCCCTATCTCGTCACGGCGGAGCACACGGCGGAGGCGCGCGCGACACTCGGGCCCCACGCGCTGCTCGCGCCGGAGCTGACCGTCGTACTGGACACGGACATCGACCGGGCCCGTACGGTGGCGCGCGGGATGCTGTCGACGTATCTCCAGCTGCCCAACTACACGAACAACCTGCTGCGGCTCGGCTTCACCGAGGGCGACTTCGCGGACGGCGGCAGCGACCGGCTGCTGGCCGCGCTCTTCGCACTGGGCGACGCAGGGACGGTACGTACCCGTGTGGCCGAGTACAGGGACGCAGGTGCCGACCATCTGGCGCTCCAGGTGCTGACGGGCGACCGGGCCCGGGACCTGCCGCTCGCCGAGTGGCGCACGCTCGCCGAGGCGCTGGAACTGACGCCGCGGAGCTGACCGCGCGGGACTGACACCATGTCATGAGCCCGCCGACGTAGCTGAGTTGACGTCGGCGGGCTTGGTTCGCACCGGTTCCGTCCTGTCGTCGGACACCGAGTGCGGGGGCGCGACGGACGGCGAGGAAGACGGGCTTCACGGAAGCGAAGAACCCGCCTCCGCCGGTCGCCGGCCCGGAGCGTACGGCCGGAGCGGTCAGACGCGTTCCAGGACGACCACCGGGATCACCCGGTCCGTCTTGGTCTGGTACTCGTCGTACGCGGGCCAGACCTCGGCCATCCGGCGCCACATCTCCGGCTTCTCCTCCGGGGTCGCGGTGCGGGCGCGGGCGGTGAAGCGATCGCCCTTCACCTGTACCCGGACCTCGGGGTCGGCCTGGATGTTGAGGTACCAGAGCGGCGGCGAGTCGTCGCCGCCCTTGGAGGCGACGACCAGCAGGTCGTCGCCGTGGGTGCGGTAGATGAGGGGGGTGCTGCGCTGCTCGCCGCTCTTGCGGCCGGTGGTGGTGAGGATCAGCGTGGTCGTGCCGTTCTCCCAGTCGTGCCCCACCTCACCGTCGGTCTCCTGGTAGCGCTTCACATGCTCTTTGCCGAACAGCATCTGCCGTCTCCTTAGGTGGGTCTCGCTCCGCCCGGGGCACCCCGCGTACGGAGGTCCCGGGTCCGTGCGCATCCGACCGTAGCAACGTCCGCGCGGTGGCGGAGGTCGCACGGCGCGCGCCACGCGGCGCTTGTCCGATTCCGTCAACAGGGGTGCGGAGGCGGTTATTCCGGCGTACCGGTCCCGTGATTAGCGCGGCAGTCTGCCCAGTTGCAGTGTGTCGGCGAAGGAGTCCTCCCACGTACGCCATTTCCCGGGGACTTCCGATGGCTTTACATATGCGTACGCGTAACCGTACTCACCCTCGTACTCGTGCGCCGCCGCGACGGGAGTACGCCCGCGCGCATGACCGCCGGCAGCCGCCCCCTCGTAACGGTCGTGAATTTCCGACTCGTCGATCAGAGAGGGGCTGGCGCGGTCCATCCGCAGGGCGTCGACGGATTCCGCGAGCAGTTCGTATTCCGTGGTCTCGTCTCGCGTGGCGACTCGAATGAGATGACCCGCCGCCAGATGTTCAGCGACACGGTCCTGATGGTCTTGATTGTCGCGCCAGGCACGCAGCAGCTGGGGGACGTCGGGGACGTTGTCGGCCAGGGGGGCGAGCGCGCGGGCGGGGAATTTGTCGCTCTCGGGGCTCGGATCGAGGCGTTCGGCAATCCAGGTCGCCCGGTCCCGTAACCACCACAGTGCAAGTGACAGAGTGGGGGCGCGGTACGTTCCCAGGGGTACGCCTATACGCTGACCGCCACTGACTCCGTAGGCGGTGACATGGCACAGGAATTCATCATGCACGGCCGCTCTCCTCGCGCCGTTCATTGGTGGCCCGGTGGCCTGGGACGTAATGCTGAGTGGTGACCGTACGCGGTGGCGGGGCGATTCCCGTGGGGGCGGAATGAATGATCTTTTGGGGGGCGCCCGACGTTTTATTATGTAGTTCTCCGACGCACTGTCACGCCATCATTCTGGCCAGAGTTGGAGGGTGCTAATCCATCTCCCCGGCGGAAATTCCGCACGGCGGCGGGATGCCCCGCCGACCCCTGCGGGCGTGCCGGCCGTCGCCCAACCGCCTTGCACCGCACCGACCTTGACGTTCACTGTATGGAGTAGCAGCGAAACGCTGCGGAACCAGGACAGCAGGGGGGGCACATGGCGACGGGGAGAGACAGTGACGAGAAAGAGACGGGTCCGGACGGTGGCGGGGAGCCGGTCACGGACACGGGTGCGGACACGGGTGCGGAAGCCGACGGACCCGCCGACGCGTTACCGCCTTCGGTCCCGGCGCGACCGCTGACACCGCCGCCGCCGGCCGCACCGCCCGCCGCACCCCCTGTACAGCCTCCGGTGACACCGCCGCCGCCCGAGCCGTCGGCCTTCGGTCCTCCTCACCCCGCCTCTCCCCCACCGCCGCCGGTGCCCACCGGTCCTCCGGCCGCGGCCGGACATGTGGCCGCCGTCGCGCTCCTCAACCTCACCGGCCTCGGCCTCGGTTACGTACTGATCCGCGACTGGCTCCGTCTCGGTGCCGGCCTGGCGGCGACCGCGGTGTTCCTGATCCTCCTTCTGCCCGCCGACACCGACGGCGCCCCGGGCCCGCTCGTGGCCCTCTACGCCCTGGTGCTGATCGGCGCGGCCCTCGACGGCGCCCGGCGCGCGCGTGGTCCGGCCCCACGCCCGGCGCTGGTGCTCCCCGCCCTGCGGCCCGCACTGGCCGTCGCGCTCGCTCTCGTACTGCTCGCGATTCCGGTGGGCGGCGCCGTCGCCTACGAGGCGGCGCGGGACGAGGCGGTCGAGCGGATGCTGCTCGACCGGCTCGCCGAAGCGGACAAGCAGGTCGAGGCGCTGCGCGTCAGCGACCGGAGCGACAAGACCGCGGGTTATGTCTCCGCCCTCGGTGTCTACCGTGAAATCGGCGAGAACGAGGGCGGTTCGAGGGCCGGGAGGCTCGTGCCGGAGCGGCTGGAGAGGTTCTACGACGCCGTCTCCCGTCCGTACACCGAGAAGAGGTACTGCGAGGCCGTCGGCCCGCTCAAGTACCTGCGTGAGGTGCCCGATTCGATCGACGCGGAGCTGCTCGGCAATCTGGCCGCGTGGCCTGACGAACCGTTGGCCGTCTCGCTCCTCGCGTGCGGACGGACCGGACTGGCCGCGGGCGCGGGCGCGTCGGGCACCGACGGCGGCGAACTCGCCGAACTCCTCTCCGCGTTCCCCGACTCGGCTCAGGCGGCGGCCGTGGTGCCCGCTGTCGACGCCGCCATCGGCGAGCGCCGGAAGAAGCTGGGCGGCGGCGATCCGTGCACGTCCACCACGGAGTTGGAGAACATCTCCGACCTGGTGAAGTCCTTCGAGACGGACACCGCGGCCCTGACGAGGAGCGCGGCGTCGGCCGTGGAGTCCGGGACCTACGCCTGCGGCGTGGACCAGTTCAGGGACAAACGCTTCGACCTGGCGCTGGAGACACTGACGTCCTTCCGGTCCACGTACAGGAACAGCGACCGCCGGGACCGTGCCCGGGACATCGCCATCGCCGCCGAGATCGCCGGGGAGCGCGCGGCGGCCGGCAAGCGGCTGCCACCCGAGAAGGCGCCCGGCGGCCCCCGGCTGGAGGTGGTGATCAGCAACGACGCCTCGGACGCGGTGGAGATCCTCTACACGGGGCCCGTGACCGGCACGGTCGAGATCAAGGCGTGCGGCGGGTGCGAGAACTACTCCAGCTACGACGCCGTCGACAGGGCGTGCAAGGACTCCGGCAAGGGCTATCCGAAGAAGACGCTGCGGCTGCCGGTGGGCGACTACCACTTCCTGCTCAAGCACTCCGGGGACGCGGCCGACGACGTGACGAGCACGACGGACGGGATGTCGATCGATCCCGGCTACTCGTACACGTATTGCAGCTATGTGGTCGAGTCGGGTCCGTTCGACTCGATCCGCCCCGTGGACCCGCTGGAGCCGCTGCTGGGCCGTTAGGCCGTGTCTGACAAATTCCGCCTGGCTCGCGGCGCCATTTGTCAGACACGGCCTAGTGCCGTCGGGCGGCGGCCCGGCGGGCCGTCAGGAGGGCCAGTGGGGTGGTCGCCGCCCACGCCTGGGGTGAGCAGGAGTGCGGGTACGGGATGAGTCCGTGGCCGTCCTGTCGTGGGTGGCCGGCGATGACCTCGGGCAGCCGGTGACCGTGGGCCGCCGCCGCGTCGAGGAGGCCGTCGCTGACCCGCGCGGCCTCCTCGTGCAGTCCGTGGCGGGCCAGCCCGAGCACGATGACGGCGTTGTCGTGCGGCCAGATGGAGCCCCGGTGGTAGGAGAGCGGGTGGTACGGGGCCTGGCCGGCCGCGAGGGTGCGGACGCCCCAGCCCGAGAAGAAGTCGGGCTCCAGGAGCCGGCGGCCGACGGTCCGGCCGCGCTCGTCGTCGAGGATGCCCGACCAGAGCAGGTGTCCGGCGTCCGAGGCCAGCGCGTCGACCCGGCGCCCCGCCCCGTCGAGGGCGAGGGCGGGAAAACCGCGGTGGGGCATCCAGAAGTCGTCGTGGAAGCGGGCCCTCAACCGGGCCGCCTCCGCGTCGAGCCGGTCTCCCCGGGCCGGGTCGTCCCATGCCGTGCGGGCGAGGGCAGCCGCGCCCCGCAGGGCGTCGTACGCGTAGCCCTGGGCCTCGGCCACGGCGATGGCGCCCGTCGCCTGCGTGCCGTCGGCGAAGCAGACCGCTCCGGCGGAGTCCTTCCAGTTCTGGTTGAGCAGGCCGGCGGGGTCGGAGGCGTAGACGAGATAGCCGTGCCGGTCGAGTCCGCCGTGTTCGAACATCCAGCGGACGGCGGCGCGGGCGTGCGTCCGCAGGCGGCGCGCGAGGGTGAGGTCCCCGGTCTGCCGCGCGTGGGCGGCCAGGAGCGCGACGAAGAGCGGGGTGCTGTCGACGGAGCCGTAGTAGCGGCCGTAGGGGACCTGCCGGAAGTGGGAGAGCTCGCCGTGCCGGATCTCGTGCACGATCTTGCCGGGCTGGGCCACGGCCGCCGGGTCGTGGGTGGTGGCCTGGGTGGCGGCGAGCGCAAGGAGCGTCGACTCGGCGACGTGTGGCAGATGGGGCAGGGTGAAGAACGAGGTGAGAAGTGAGTCGCGGCCGAACAGGGTGAGGAACCAGGGGACGCCGGCGCCGGGGACGTTCAGGTCCTCACCGTCCGGGCCGGTGGCCGGGATGTGGAGCAGGGCGAGGTCGGCGAGACCTCGGGCGACGGCCCGGCCGAGCGGGGTGGTGTCGCCGGTGGGGAGCGCGGTCGCGGTGTCGGCCGGCACGGCGAGGAGGCGGGAGGTCTCCCGCCGTATCCGCTTATCGGCCCCCTCGGGCCCGGACGGGGCGGGCGGTGGTGCGGCGGCGCCGTGGGCGCGCGCCGTGACGGTCAGGGTGAGTTCGGCGCTGCCGTGGGCGGGCAGTGTCAGCTGCCAGGTGAGGTGGCGGCCGGCGCCGTGGCCGGTGACGGTGGTCGGCGCGGGGCTCGCGGTGACCGTGGTGGACGAGCGCCACTCGCCGCGCCGGTAGGTGAACTCGACGCCGCCGGGGACGGGCCGGGCGTCCCGGCGGGCGCCGGGCTTGTCGTACGTACGCCGGTCGCCCCGCAGTTCGAACTGGTCGGCGAAGTCGGCGCCGGCCTCGACGGTGACGGTGAGGGCGGTGTCCTCGGCGATGTTGCTGATGATCCGTACGCCCTCCACCAACCGGCCCCGGGCGAGGGCCTGTCGGCGCAGCAGTGTCCAGTCGGAGGGTTCGTCGCGGGTGCTGCTCGCGGTGAGGACCGCCGTCGTGCCGCCGGTGGGGTCGCCGGGGACGAGGGTGGTGGGCCGGGCTCCGTCGACGGTGAGCCGCCAGCGGCTCAGGTGGCGCGCGTCGCGGACGAAGAGTCCGTCGGGTGATCCGCCGCGGGTGCCGGTGATGTCGCCGCTGCCGTCGAGCGCGGCGAACGTGCCCGCGTGGACGAGGAGTTGGGGTGCGGTGCTCATCGGGCCACGTCCTGGCCGGGGTCGCCGGCGCGGGCGAGCAGGTCGAGCACGACGGCCGCGGTCCAGCTGAAGTCGGTGGTGCCGCGCGCCCGTCCGGTGCGCGGGTCGACGTACTCGGCGAAGCCGGAGGCACCGGCCGAGGTGAGGATCGCCAGCCGCAGGGCGTTGGCGCTCCGGTGCGCACCGTGCCGGCGGAGTCCGCGCTCCAGGGCCCAGTTGGTGTTGAACCAGGCCGGTCCCCGCCAGTAGCGGGAGGGGTCGAAGGAGGCGCCGCGCAGATCGTAGCTGGGGGCGAGGGCCGTGGTGGAGCCGAGTCCGAAGTGGTCGCCGGACGCGGTGCGCAGCAGGGTCTCCACGATGTCGCCGGGCAGGTCGGGCACCAGGAGCGGGAGCAGACCGGTGACGCTCTTCTCCTCGATGGGTGTGCCGGTGCGCAGGTCGTGGCAGAGGAACAGCCCGGCCTCTTGGTGCCAGAGCCGGGCCACCAGGGCGGTGGTGAGTGCGCGGGCGCGTTCCCGGTGGGGTTCCGGGTCCTGACCGAGGGTCAGGGCGATGGCGGCCAGGGCGTGTTCGGAGACGATGAGGAAGGCGTTGAAGCCGGGGTCCTCGACGATGAACTCGTGGGGTGGTCGGATGCCCGTGCGGTCGGTGCGGCCGGCGCGACCGCGCTCCGTGCCGCTGCTCCCGGTGCCGGTGTCCCGGTCGGTGCCGGTGTCCTGGTCGGTGTAGCCGCGGTCGCGGTAGCGGGTCGCCAGGCGTACGTAGCGGCCGTAGTCGAGGTCGGTGGGCCGGTCGGCGGCGGCACCGTGCGTGAGGTCCGCCCGGCGGAAGGAGGTGGCGGGCGCCGGGTCGACCCGCTCCAACGGCCGGTCCCAGCAAGGGCTGTTGTCCATGCCGGGTTCCCACGGGTGCAGTACGGACACGAGCCCGTGGCCACCGAGGTCGCGGTTGGCGTGCAGATAGCCGTGCCAGGCGGTGAGCCGTGGGTGGACCCGCTCCAGGAAGCGGCGGCGCCCGGACGTCTCGGGGTCGCTCTCGTGGACGAGCCAGGCGGCGAGGGCGTGTACGGGTGGCTGGACGATCCCGGAGGTCTCGATGTCCACGGGCGCCCCCACCGCGGCTCCGGCGGTGCTGGAGCGCCAGAAGTCGGGGCTCGGGAAGTACGCCTCGTGCGGCACGGCCGGGTTGAACACGATGTGCGGGATCCGGCCGTCGCCCCACTGGGCGCCGAGGAGGGTTTCGAGTTCGCGCTGGGCCCGGCGGGGGGAGAGGCGGGCCAGTCCGATGGCGATGAAGGCGGAGTCCCAGCTCCACTGGTGCGGGTAGAGGGTGTGGGAGGGCACGGTCGAGGCGCCGGTCCAGTTGGCCAGCAGAACACGGGACGCGGCGGCGCGCAGGGCCCGGTGGCCGGGCAGCGTCCCGTACCCGTCCTCAACGGGCGGCGCGGCCGGGCCCGCGGTGGCGGCGGTCACGCGCCCGACCTTCGCAGCAGGGTGGGGATGGAGCGTACGGCTTCGACGGGGTCGCCGGTCAGCCTGCACTCGACGGCGAGCCAGCCCTCGTACCCGACGGAGTGGAGCGCGGCGAGCCAGGCGGGCCAGTCCAGATGGCCGGCGCCGGGCTGGAACCGGTTGGAGTCGCTGACCTGCGCGTGCCCGATCCAGGGCGCGGCGGCGAGGATGGCGCCCGCCGGGTCGGCCTCCTCGATGTTCATGTGGTAGCTGTCGATGCCGATCCGGACGGAGTCGAGGCCGACCGCGCGGATCAACTCGGCCGCCTGGTCGAGCCGGTTGACCATGTGGTCCTCGTAACGGTTGAGCGGCTCCAGGAAGAGGGAGACGCCTTCCCGGCGGGCGTGTTCGCCGAGTTCCGTGAGTCCGTCGAGCAGTACGGCGCGCTCCTCATCGGCGCCGCGCGGCGGTTCGAACGGCGGCAGGCGGCGGGAGAACATGCCGTACGACGCGGGGGTCTGGGCGCCGAGTCCGCCGAGTTCGGCGATCACGGAGAGCTGGGACTTGAGCTGCGCGATCGCGTCGCGGCGCCGGTCGGCGTCGAAGTCCCCGAAGAAGTGGAGCATGTCGACGCAGACGGTCGGCATGACGACGCCGTCCCGCAGCGCGGCGCGGAGTTCGGGCAGGCGCCGCTCGAAGTGGAGGTCGCCCTTGGCGCGCAGTTCGATCCCGTCGAACCCGGCGTCCTGGGCGAAGTCCCACTTCTCCCGCAGGGTCTCCCCCGGAAGCAACTGCTCCTGGCAGGCGGTCTTGAGCATGGGGAAGCCTTTCAGAATTCCAGGACGATCTGGAGGGCGTCGGCGGGGCGTTCGTCGAGGAGCGCGTAGGCGTCGGCGGCCTCGGCTGCGGGGACGACATGGCTGACGAGTGACGCGACGTCGACACGGCCGTCGGCGACGAGCGCGAGGAAGGTCCGCTGAAGCCGTTCCACGGTCCAGCGGCCGACCAACTGCGGTGGCACACCGCCGATCTGAGAGCTGATCAGCTGGACCCGGTTGTGGTGGAACTCGTCGCCGAGCCGCAGTCCGTCGCCGTCACCCTGGTAGAAGCCGGAGGCGACGACACGACCGCCGACGGTGACGGAGCGCAGAGCCTCGTGCAGGGCGCGGTAGGCGCCGCTGATCTCGATGGCGACATCGGCGCCCCGGCCGTCGGTGGCTTCGCGTATGGACTCGGCCACGGCGTCGTCGAGGGCGTTGAGGGTGCGGCTCGCACCATGGGCCCGTGCGGCGGCGAGGCGGCCGTCGAGCGCGTCGACGGCGGTGACGTCGGCGCCGTTGAGCTGGGCGAGACGGGTGGTGAGGAGGCCGATGACGCCCTGGCCGAAGACGGCGACGTCCTCACCGACGTGGATGTCGGCGGCGAGAACGGCGTTGTGGGCGATGGCGCCGACCCGGGCGAAGGCACCGGCGATCGGTTCGAGACCCTCGGGAAGGGTGTGGCCGGCCAGCCGCTCGGCGGGGACGATGCCCTCGCTGCGGTGGCCCCAGATGCCCCAGACGAGGTCGCCGACGCGGGGCAGCCCGGCCGGTCCGCCGCTCTCCCCTCCGCGTGCGGCTTCGAGTTCGGGTGAGACCTCCGTGACCTCGCCGACCTCCGAGTAACCCCAGCCCGCGACGGGGTACTCGATCCCGGCCGCGCCGTCGCGGAAGATCCGCGCCCGGGGGTCCCAGGTGCGGGTCAGATACGGGTTGGTGCCCCGGTAGGCGGTGAGTTCGGTACCCGCCGAGATGCCCGAGTAGCGGGTGCGGACCCGCAGATGGCCGGGTGGCAGCGGGGCGCTGGCGTGCGCGGCCACTTCGACGTGCCGTGGGGCGGTGAACTGGACGACGCGTTCCACGTGAGGACTCCGAGAGGTCGATCGGTGGTGAGGGTCCGGAAGGGCGGCGCCTGACACCGGCCCCGGACTTAGGTCGAACCTATCTCAGACTTATGTCTTGTCAATACGCAGAAGTAGTGCTGAGATGCCGCTATCCAAAACATAAGGCGCGATGATCCGAGCAGTCCGGGATCCAGGTAGGTGAGGGCGAGCCATGCGCAGAAGGATCCGGCGGTCGAGGACGATCGCGGCCGGCCTGGCGGCGGTGCTGGGTGCCGGTGTGCTGGCGGGCTGCTCCGCCGACACCGGCCCGGCCCGCGCGGACAACAGGATCACGGTGTGGTCGCAGGAGAACCTTCCGCCGCGCATGGCGGCCACCAACAAGATCATCGACCGGTTCGAGAAGGACACGGGGGTCCAGGTGGACCTGGTCGGTGTGTCCGAGGGGCAGTTGCCGCAGCTGATCATGTCGGCGGCGGCAGCGGGCAAGCTGCCCGATGTCATCGGGGCCGTACCGATGGGCCAGGTCTGGCAGATGTACAGCAACGGCCTGCTCGACACGGAGGTCAGTGGCCGGATCGTGAACAGCCTCGGTGCGGACACCTTCGCCGACAACGCCCTGCGCCTCACCTCCGACGCGGACGAACAGCTCGCCGTCCCCTCCGACGCCTGGCTCCAGCTGCTCCTCTACCGCCAGGACCAGCTCACGGAGGCGGGGCTTGCGGTACCCGATACGTACGACAGGCTGATCGAGGCCGCCGACACCCTCGACAGGGAGGGCCGGGACGGCATCTCCGTGGCCACCGACCCCGGCGACGTCTTCACCCAGCAGAGCTTCGAGAACATCGCGCTCGCCAACAACTGCCGTCTCGTCGACGACGCCGGTGACGTGGCGCTCGACTCCCCCGCCTGCGATACGGCCTTCGACACCTACGACAGACTCGGGCGGCAGTACGGTCCGGCCGGCACCCAGTCCGTCGACTCGACGCGCGCCACCTACTTCGCGGGGGGCTCGTCCATGATCGTCTGGTCGTCGTTCATCCTGGACGAGCTGGCGGGGCTGCGCGAGGACGCGCTGCCGAGCTGCCCCGAGTGCAAGCAGGACGGCACGTTCCTCTCCGACAACAGCGGGATCGTCACCGCGCTCGCGGGTCCCGACGGATCGCCCGCGCAGTTCGGCGAGGTGACGTCGTGGGCGGTGACCAGGACGGCGGAGACCGCCGCTTCGGCGAAGTTCATCGAGTACATGATGGACAAGGGGTACGAGGACTGGTTCGGCATGGCGCCCGAGGGCAAGATCCCGGTCCGCCGGGGAACGGCGGAGGAGCCGGCGAAGTACCAGGACGCCTGGCGTGCCAGCACCGCCGGCGTCGACACCCGTAAGCCCATGAACGAGGTGTACTCCGACGACCTGCTCGGCCAACTGGCCGACGGCGTCGACAACATGAAGCGCTGGGGCATCACCGAGGGCCAGGGCGCCCTCGTCGGCGCCACCAACGGAGAACTCCCGGTCCCCAAGGCGATCGGCGCGATGACCGGCGGTCAGATCTCCTCCCGCCAGGCCGCCCGCGAGGCGAACGAGGAAGTCTCCGCCCTCCAGAAGTCACTCCAGTAGCCGCCGCCCGGCGCCCCGTCGAGGAATCCATATGAGTACTGCACCGAGCGGCGCGACGACGCGCCGCGCACCCACCGGGAACCGTCCGCCCGCCGACCGGGAGCCGAGTCCGGCCGGGCGCCGTCCGGTCACCGCCGGACAGCGCGAGAACCGCGCGGGACTCGCCTTCGTCACCCCCACCTTCCTGGTGGTGCTCGTCGTGGTGATCGTCCCGATCCTGTGGACCGTGCTGCTGGCCTTCCAGCACGCCAGACTGGTCGACATCCAGGGCATGGGCCTGTTCGGCAACTGGACCCTGGACAACTTCGCCGCGGTCTTCGGATCGGCCGGATTCTGGTCCAGCCTCTCCACCACGCTTCTCTACACGGTCGGTTCGACCGCGGGCTCCATCGTCCTCGGACTGATCGCCGCGCTCGCCCTGCGCAGACCGTTCCGCGGCCGGGGACTGCTCCGCGGCTCGATGCTCCTGCCGTACGTCGCGCCCGTCGTCGCGGTCGCCTTCGTCTGGCAGGTCGCGCTCAGCCCCCAGTACGGCGTCGTCAACGAGTGGGGCGGCAAGCTGCTGGGCTGGGACGACCCCATCGCCTTCCTCTCCACCCGCTCCCACGAAGTGGGCCTGTTCGGCCTGCACGTCGAGATACCCCTCGCCCTGCTCACCGTCATCGCCTTCGAGGCATGGCGCTACTTCCCCTTCGCCTTCCTCTTCCTGCTGGCCAGGCTCCAGGCCGTACCGGACGGGCTGGAGGAGGCGGCGCGGGTGGACGGCGCGACGCCGTCGCAGAACTTCCGCCATATCCTGCTTCCCCAACTGATGCCCGTGATCGCGCTGTTGAGCGTTCTGCGGTTCATCATGACGTTCAACAAGTTCGACGACGTCTATCTGCTGACCGGCGGCGGCGCGGGTACGGACGTCGTCGCCGTACGCGTCTACGACTTCCTCACCGCGCGCTTCGACGTGGGCGCGGCGGCGGCCCAGGCGCTCGTACTGGCCGCCGTGCTGATGGTGCTGCTCGGCATCTACTTCACGTTCTTCGCCAAGAAGGTCCAGGAGGAGGCGTGATGACCCGCGCGCAGTTCACACGCACACAGTTCGAGGAGCGCTTCTTCGGCGTCGCCCGCTGGGTGACCCTCGCGTTCCTGGCCGCGATCACGATCGTGCCGTTCTACTACATGCTCCTGCTGTCGGTGAAGCCGATCGACGCCCTGCTGCTCGATCCCGGCTCGCTCTGGGTGGCTGCCGAGGACTTCACCGTCGACACCTACCGCAGCGTGCTGAAGCCGACCTCCGAGGGTGGGCAGGGGTTCCTGCGCATGCTGCTCAACTCGGCGGCCGTCGCCCTCGGTACGGTCCTGCTCACCCTCGCCGCGTCGGTCCCGGGCGCGTACGCCATCAGCAGGCTCAGGTTCTTCGGGGGCCGGCACGTCAGCGCGATGTTCCTGGCCGTCTATCTCTTCCCCGCGACGCTGCTGGCGGTGCCGCTGTTCGTGATGTTCGCCAAACTCGGCCTCTCCGGGAACCTGGTGGGCCTGGCGATCGTGTACATCGCGCAGACCGTGCCGGTGTCCATCTACATGATGAGGAACTACTTCACGACCATCCCGCGCAGCATCGAGGAGGCGGCGGCCCTGGACGGCTGCTCACGGCTCCAGACCGTACGGAAGGTGATCCTGCCGCTCGCCCTGCCGTCCCTGATGGCCACCGGGCTGTACGTGTTCATGATCGCGTGGAACGAGTTCCTCTTCGCGCTCCTCTTCCTGGCCGCGTCGCCCGACGACTGGACGGTCTCCCTGGGGCTCCAGCAGCTCGCGGGCGGCATCGAGGTCTCCAAGACCGTTCTGATGGCCGGTTCGGTGGTCCTCACCGTCCCCGTGGTACTGCTGTTCTTCGCCGCCGAACGTCTGCTGACCGAGGGCCTGACCAGCGGCGCGGACAAGAGCTAGGGCCTCAGAGAGAACGAGGAGCATTCACGAACATGCCGGCCAACCAGGCGAGCCCCGGGCATCTGCTGCGGCTGATCCGTGACGGACAGGCCACCACCCGCGGCGAGTTGCAGCACGCGACCGGACTCTCCCGGTCCACCATCGGCAACCGCCTCGACCAGCTGTTCGCGGCCGGCTGGCTGCGCGACGCGACGGGCACCTCGACCGGTGGACGACCCTCCGCACGCCTGGAGTTCGACTCCGGACACGCCGTGGTCATCGCCGTCGACCTGGAGACCCGGCACAGCCGCGCCGCCGTCCTCGACCTCGCGGGGCGGATCCTGGCCGAGCGCTCGGAGCCGCTGCTCATCTCCGACGGGCCCGACAAGGTCCTCGACACCCTGGCCGGCTGGTTCCCCGGCCTCCTCGAAGCGGCCGGTGCCGAACCCACCCGGCTGTGCGGCATCGGCCTGTCCGTCCCCGGGCCGGTCGACTGGGCCACCGGCCAGGTCATCCAGCCGCCGATCATGCCCGGCTGGGACCAGTACCCGATCCCGGAGCGCATGCAGCAGGCGTACGCGCGCCACGCGCCGCGAGCCACGACAGGGCCGGTGCCGGTGCTCGTCGACAACGACGCCAATCTGATGGCGTACGCGGAGCAGCGCGTGCACTACCCGGACTGCTCGGCGTTCGTGCTGGTCAAGGTGTCGACGGGGATCGGCGCCGGGGTCGTCGTGGACGGGGAGCCGTACCGGGGCATCGACGGCGGCGCGGGCGACATCGGGCACATCCGGCTGCACGACCGGGCCGACGCGCTGTGCATGTGCGGCGCGTACGGCTGTCTGGCCGCCGTCGCCAGCGGGCGCGCCATCGCCGGACAGCTGACGTCGGCGGGTGTCCCGACCACCTCGGGGTCCGACGTACGGGAACGTCTGGCGGACGGTCAGCCCGACGCCGTACGGCTGGCGAGGGAGGCCGGACGGCGGGTGGGGGAAGTGCTCGTGACCGTCGTGACGCTCCTCAACCCGGGGGTACTCGTCCTCGCCGGTGACCTCGCCGGCACCCCGTTCCTCACGGGCGTACGGGAGTTGCTGTACCAGCGCGCCATGCCGCGTACGACCGCGCATCTGAACGTCGTGACATCGGGTCTCGGCGACCAGGCCGCGCTCACCGGCGCCGCGACGATGGTGGTCGAGCAGTTGTACGCGCCGGACCGGGCGGACCAGCGGCTGGCCGCGATGAACGGGTAGCGGGCGCGGCCTTCCCCGTACCACCTTCCCCCTCTCGACCACCGATTCCGACCCCTGTGGAGCAGACCGTGCCGTACGACCCACGCCCCTCGAACGACCCCGGCCCGGTCCGGGTGGGACTGGTGGGGGCCGGACCCTGGGCCCGGACGATGCACGCCCGGATGCTCGCGGCGGGGCCCGAGACGGCGCTCGCCGCCGTATGGGCGCGCCGGCCGGAGGCGGCGCGGGAGACCGCCGAGGCGTACGGCGCCGCCGTCGCCGGGTCGTTCGAGGAGCTGCTCGACCGCTGCGAGGCCGTGGCCTTCGCCGTACCTCCGTCCGTGCAGGCCGAGTTGGCCGTACGCGCGGCGCGGGCGGGCCGTCCGATGCTGCTGGAGAAGCCGCTCGGGCCCGATCTCGGCGCGGCGCGACGGGTGGCCGACGCGGTGGCCGAACACGGCGTCGTCACCCAACTCGTCCTCACCAAGCGGTACCACCCGGCCACCAGGGAATTCCTGCGCCGGGCGGCGGAGTTCGAAGTCACCGGCGCGCGATCCTGCTATCTGCACGGTGCCTTCCTCGCGGGTGAACTCGCCACACCCTGGCGCCTGGAGCAGGGTGCGCTGCTCGACCTCGGACCGCATCTGCTCGATCTGCTGGACACCGCCGTGGGACCGATCGCCTCGGTCCACGGCTCGGGCGACCCGCGCCGCTGGTCGGAGCTGACCTGTGAGCACACCAACGGCGCGGTCAGTCAGTCCTCGCTCTCCGGATCGGTGGGACTCCAACGGGCCCGTACGCGCGTCGAGCTGTACGGACCGACCGGTGAACTGACCTACGACACAGCCGAGTTGGACCACGAGGAGTGCTGGCCGGTGCTGCGCCGGGAGTTCGCCGCTGCGGTCCGCTCGGGCGCCGCGGGGCCCCTCGACGCCGCACGCGGGCTGCGGCTCCAGGAGCTGATCGCGATGGCGCATCCGGCGACGTGACCTCCCTTGACACGCGTCCGCAGCGCCGCCTACCTTCTCAATGAATCGATTCATTCATCGATCAGGGATCGAAGGAAGCCTCTTGATGACGCCCTCCCCCGAAGCCGCCCGGCACTCTCACGCCGCCGAACTCCTCGCGCGTTCCCACCGGCTGGGCGCCGACCCGCGCAACACCAACTACGCGGGCGGCAACACCTCCGCCAAGGGCTCGGCCCCCGATCCGGTGAGCGGCGCCGACACCGAGCTGATGTGGGTGAAGGGCTCCGGCGGGGACCTGGGGACGCTCACCGAACCGGGGCTGGCGGTGCTCCGGCTGGACCGGCTGCGCGCGCTCGCCGAGGTGTACCCGGGCGTGGAGCGCGAGGACGAGATGGTGGCCGCGTTCGACTACTGCCTGCACGGCGGGGGCGGCGCCGCGCCCTCCATCGACACCGCGATGCACGGTCTGGTGGACGCGGCACACGTCGACCATCTGCACCCGGACTCCGGGATCGCGCTCGCCTGCGCCGCCGACGGCGAGGCGCTGACGGCGGAGTGCTTCGGCGACCGCGTGGTGTGGGTGCCGTGGCGCCGGCCCGGCTTCCAGCTCGGCCTGGACATCGCCGCGGTGAAGGAGGCCAACCCGCGGGCGATCGGCTGTGTGCTCGGCGGCCACGGCATCACCGCGTGGGGCGACACCTCGCGGGAGTGCGAGGAGAACTCGCTGACCATCATCCGTGAGGCCGAGCGTTTCCTCGCCGAGCGCGGCAAGCCGGAGCCGTTCGGCCCGCCCCTGGAGGGGTACGGGCCGCTGCCCGGGGAGCAGCGGCGGGCGCGCGCCGCCGCGCTGGCCCCGCTGCTGCGCAAGCTGGCCTCCACGGACCGGCCGCAGGTGGGGCACTTCACCGACAGCGAGCCCGTGCTGGATTTCCTGTCCCGCGCCGAGCACCCCCGGCTCGCGGCCCTCGGCACGTCGTGCCCCGACCACTTCCTCCGTACGAAGGTCCGCCCGCTGGTCCTCGATCTGCCCGCGTCCGCGCCGCTGGACGAGGTGACGGCCCGGTTCACACGGCTCCACCAGGAGTACCGGGCGCGGTACGCCGCCTACTACGACCTGCACGCCGACGCCGGCTCGCCCGCGATGCGCGGCGCCGACCCGGCGATCGTCCTGGTGCCGGGCGTGGGCATGTTCTCGTACGGCAAGGACAAGCAGACGGCGCGGGTGGCCGGCGAGTTCTACCTCAACGCGATCAACGTGATGCGGGGCGCGGAGGCCGTCTCGTCGTACGCGCCCATCGACGAGTCGGAGAAGTTCCGTATCGAGTACTGGGCGCTGGAGGAGGCGAAGCTGCGTCGGATGCCCGCCCCGAAGCCGCTGGCCACCCGGGTCGCGCTGGTGACGGGAGCCGGCTCGGGCATCGGGAGGGCCGTCGCGCACCGGCTCGCGGCCGAGGGTGCCTGTGTGGTCGTGGCCGATGTGAACGCGGCGGGCGCGGCGGAGGTCGCCGGCGAACTGGGCGGCGCGGACCGGGCGGTGGCGGTCACCGTCGACGTGACCGACGAGGAAGCGATCACCGCGGCCTTCCGCGCGGCGGTCCTCGCCTTCGGCGGGGTGGACCTGGTGGTCAACAACGCCGGGATCTCCCTCTCGAAACCGCTGCTGGAGACGACCGCGCGGGACTGGGACCTCCAGCACGACATCATGGCGCGCGGTTCGTTCCTGGTCTCGCGGGAGGCGGCGCGGGTGATGACCGGTCAGGGGCTGGGCGGCGACATCGTCTACATCACGTCGAAGAACGCGGTGTTCGCCGGACCCAACAACATCGCCTACTCGGCCACGAAGGCGGATCAGGCGCATCAAGTGCGCCTGCTGGCGGCCGAGTTGGGTGAGCACGGGATCCGGGTCAACGGCGTCAACCCGGACGGCGTGGTGCGCGGGTCGGGGATCTTCGCCGCGGGCTGGGGCGCGCAGCGGGCGGCGGTGTACGGGGTGCCGGAGGAGGAGTTGGGCGAGTTCTACGCCCGGCGGACACTGCTCAAGCGCGAGGTGCTGCCGGAGCATGTGGCGAACGCGGTGTTCGCCCTGACCGGCGGCGATCTCACCCACACCACCGGGCTGCACATTCCGGTGGACGCGGGTGTCGCAGCGGCGTTCCTGCGCTGAGGTGGGGAGAGAGCGGGGAGCCGAGAGAACAGGGGTCAGCACCGTGCCGCACACCGAACCCCCGATGTCCCCGGGCCCTTCGGCCTCCCCCGGATCTCCCGCCTCCCCTGCGATGCCCCAGGCTTTCGTCGCCGTCGACCTGGGCGCCACCAGCGGCCGGGTGATGGCGGGACGGGTGGGCCGGGAAGGGCGGGGGACCCTCGAACTGACCGAGGTGCACCGCTTCCCGAACCGGCCGGTCCGGCTGCCGGGGAGTCTGCGGTGGGACGTACTGGCCCTGTACCAGGGGGTGCTGGACGGGCTGGGGCGCGCGGCACGTACGTACGACGTCGCGTCGGTCGGTATCGACAGCTGGGCGGTGGACTACGGACTGCTCGACGCGGACGGGCAGTTGCTCGGCAATCCGCACCACTACCGGGACGCGCGCACCGAGGGCGTGGCGGAGCGTGTCCGGGCCGCGGTGCCGGCGGCCGAGCTGTACCGGATCACGGGGTTGCAGCATCTGCCGTTCAATACGGTCTACCAGCTGGCTGCGGCCTCCGGCAGCGCTCAACTGGCGTCAGCCAGGACGCTGTTGATGATTCCGGATCTGCTGACGCACTGGCTCACCGGCGGTGTCGGCGCCGAGGCCACGAACGCGTCCACGACGGGGCTGTTCGACGCCCGTGCGGGCGACTGGTCGACCGGCCTGATGGACCGGCTGGGAATCGACCGGCGCCTGTTCCCGCCGATCCGGCGGCCGGGTGACGCGGCGGGCACCCTGCTGCCGTATGTGGCGGCCGAGACCGGGCTGCCGCGTACCACGCCCGTCACTGCCGTGGCGTCGCACGACACGGCGTCGGCGGTGGCCGCCGTCCCGGCGACCGGGCCCGGTTTCGCTTATCTCTCCTGCGGTACGTGGTCTCTGGCCGGGCTCGAACTGGCCGAGCCGGTGATCACGGAGGCGTCCAGGGCGGCGAATTTCACCAACGAGCTGGGACTGGACGGCAGTTACCGCTTCCTGCGCAACGTCATGGGGCTGTGGCTGCTGTCGGAGAGCCTGCGCGCCTGGGCGGACCGCGGGCTGTCCGCGGAGCTGGGCCCGCTGATGGAACAGGCGGCGCGGTCACGGCCGTTCGCGGCGCTGGTCGACCCGGACGACCCGGTGTTCCTCGCACCGGGCGACATGCCGGGCCGGATCGCGGCGTACTGCGGGCGCACCGGCCAGCGACCGCCCACCGACCGGGCGGCGACGGTCCGTTGTGTCCTGGAGAGCCTGGCCCTGGCGCACCGCGCCGCGCTGCGCACGGCGGCAGCGCTCTCGGGCACCGAGATCCGTGTGGTGCATCTGGTGGGCGGCGGCAGCCGTAACGAACTGCTCTGCCAGCTGACGTCGGACGCGACGGGACTGCCGGTGGTGGCGGGCCCGGCGGAGGCCACCGCGCTGGGCAACGTGCTGGTCCAGGCACGGACACGGGGTCTCGTGGGCGACCGGGCCGAGATGCGCCGGCTGGTGGCGCGTACCCAGCGGTTGCGCCGCTACGAGCCCCGGGGCGACGGCCGGGCCTGGTCGTCGGCTGCGGCGCGGGTGGGACTCGACGGGTAGCCGCCGGCGGGACGGGTGACCGGGGGATGTCAGTACCCGGCGAGCGGAGCCGCCGCGTGGCTGACGGGGGCGGTGCGGGTGATCCACGGCGTGCCCGCCGGCGGATGGAGGAGGAACGGCATGCTCGGGCAGACGGCCCGGGGACCCCTTCCCGCGGGGCCGCCCTCTCGGCGCCGGGCGCCGCGTGCCCTCCCCCGGCCGTCAACCGCCCCTGTCACACGGCCTGTCACTGCGGTACGGTGCCGCCATGGGTCCGTACTCGAACCACCGTGCAGAGGAGCCGCGCCGCAGCGGCCCCCGCGGTGAGTGCGCGCCCCGCGGCCTCAGCTTTCTGCTGCGCCGCGGCCGGGTGGGATCCCCGCCCGTGTGTTGCTGTCGCTGTCACTGACCTTCGGTAGCGCCCCGCCCCGGCCGGTCCCGTCACGGACCCGACGGCCTCGACGGCCCCCTCGCCGGTATCGCCCCGGCGCTCCGATCCCGTCCCGTCCCACCCCCATCGGTTCGTCTCTCCCGAGGAGCCCCGTGACCACCGCCGCCACATCCCCCTCCCCCGATTCCCTCGTCTCCCCCGCTTCCGCGCCTCCCGCTCTGCGCGCTCCCCATGTCCCCGCCGACGGCCTGTACGAGGGGCACCGGGAGCTGCGCCGCGTTCCCGAGGGCTGGGCGGACCGGCCGTACGAACTCTTCGGGCTCGTCCCGCAGTCGCGCACCATCGGTGCCGAGATCCGCGGTCTGGATCTGTCGGTCCCGCCGTCACCCGCCGTGCGGGACGAGCTCAACCGCGCGCTCCTGGAGTGGAAGGTGCTCTTCTTCCGCGGACAGCGCCTGACCTCCGACGCGCAGCGCGCGTTCGCCCTCAACTGGGGGCCGCTGGAGACCAATCCCCTGCTGACGGCCGGGGACTCCGAGGACGTGGCACGCTTCGACCGTACGGCCGTCCCCTCCTTCGAGAACGTGTGGCACACGGATGTCACGTTCCGGGAGCGCCCGGCGCTGGGTGCCGTGCTGCAACTGCGCGAGGTGCCGCCCGCCGGCGGGGACACCATGTGGGCCGACATGGCCGTGGCGTACGACAATCTGCCCCGGGAGGTGAGGGAACGGATCGACGGCGCGCGTGCCGTGCACGACTTCGTGCCGGGCTTCGCGCGCTTCTACCCCGCCGAACGGCTCGCCCCGTTCCAGGACGTCTTCCCGCCGGTGGAGCACCCGGTGGTGCGCACCCACCCGGAGACGGGGCGGCGGACGCTGTTCGTCAACGCGTCGTTCACCACCCGGATCGTGGGCCTCGGGCGGGCGGAGAGCGACCGGCTGCTGCGGCTGCTCTTCCAGCAGGCGCACGTGCCCGAGTACCAGGTCCGGTTCCGCTGGCAGGCGGGCGACATCGCCTTCTGGGACAACCGCGCCACCCAGCACTACGCGGTCGCCGACTACGGCACGCACCGGCGGGTCGCCGAGCGGGTCGCGATCGCCGGCGACCGCCCGTACTGATCCGCCCGAGGAGGCGTAGGACCGCTCCGGCGGAGCGGTCCTACGCCTCCTCGGTGAGGCCCGCGATGCGCTCGCGGTAGGCGGTGATCTCGCGTTCCGTGAGGGCGAGGCGCCCGGGGCCCGCCTGGTCGGCGGCGAGGAGGGTCGCCTGCTCCATCGCGCGGTACAGCGGTCCGGGCAGATTCAGCAGGAGCTGGCCGTGCTCGGCGGTCTCGATCACCATCCATGAGTTCCGGTCGGCGGCACCCTCCCCGACGACGTTCGGCTCGATGGTGCTGGCGGCGACGACGGTCAGGACCGGGGGGATCGGGGTCTCTTCACTCATGTCCTCCTCCCTATCAGGGCGGCTCCGGCGGTGCCCAGGGATCGCGGCGAGTTCTCCCGCACACAGCCCGTCCGGCCGACCTCGTGGCCCGCGCCGGCCGGCCGGCCGCTCCGCTACTGCCGAGCGCCCGGACCTGCGATGCTGGAAGGAGCCCGCCCCGTGAGGAGGCGTCCGCCGTGCCGAGTGAGAGCGTGGCCCCCGACCCCGGTGAGCGACTGCTCGAAGTGCTGCTCGCCGAGGCGCACGCCGCGGCTCCGATGGACCTTCCGTGGCTGGTCAACAGATGTGCCGCGGCGATCGGCCTGGAGCGGATCGTGGTGTATCTGGTCGACATCCAGCAACGCCACCTGGTCCCGCTCACCAGCGGGATGCCCGGCCTACGGGTCGACGCCACGACGGGCGGACGGGCGTACCGCACCCTTGAGCTGCGGATCGAGGAGTCGGAGAACGGCGTCCTCACCGCCTGGCTGCCACTGGTCGACGGAGCGGAGCGGCTCGGCGTGCTCGCCATCCGGGCGGCCGTCCTCGACGCGGAGCGGCTGCGCCGCTGCCGGATGATCGCGTCGGTGCTCGCGATGGCGATCACCTCGAAGAGGGCGTACAGCGACAGCCTGGCCCGGTACGCCCGCACGGAGCCGATGCAGCTCCCCGCCGAGATGCTGCGCGCCTTTCTGCCGCCCAGGACCATCGGCAACGCCCGCGCCCTGTCGACGGCCGTGCTGGAACCGGCGTACGAGATCGGCGGCGACGCCTACGACCACTCGATGACCCGTTCGACGCTGCACGTCGACATCTTCGACTCGATGGGCCACGACCTGGCGGCGGGCATGACCACGGCCGTGGCGCTGGCGGGCTGCCGCAGCACCCGCAGGGACGGCGGAGATCTCACGGAGCTGGCGGACACGGTCGACCAGGCGCTGGCGCGCTGGCTGCCCGAGCAGTTCTGCACCGGGATCATCAGTCAGCTGGATCTGGCGGGCGGTCTCTTCCGGTGGTGCAACTGCGGGCATCCGCCACCGCTGCTGATCCGGGGGAACCGCGTACTGACCGGGGCCCTGGAGCGGCAGCCCCAGCCGCCGATGGGACTGCGCGCCCGGTTCTGCGAGACGGCCCGTACGGTCCACGAGGAGCAGTTGGAGCGCGGGGACCGGGTGCTGCTCTATACGGACGGCGTGGTCGAGTCACGGGTCGGGGACCGCACCGAGTTCGGGCTCGACCGGTTCACCGACTCCATCATCCGGGCGACCGCGGCCGGGGAACTCGCCTCCGAGACGCTGCGCAGGCTCATCCACTCGGTCCTCGACGCCCACGACAACCGGCTGCGCGACGACGCGACGCTGCTGCTGGTGGAGTGGCGGCCGCCGCCCGTGAGGTGAGAGCGCGCGGTGTGGGCCGGGAGCGGCGGGGGGGGGGGGGGGGGGGGGGGGGGGGGGGGGGGGGGGGGGGGGGGGGGGGGGGGGGGGGGGGGGGGGGGGGGGGGGGGGGGGGGGGGGG
>NZ_JBVJNN010000036.1:33017-73778 GCF_055583685.1 Streptomyces sp. NPDC104581 | reverse complement strand
ACGCCCGGTTACATTCCGAACCCGGAAGCTAAGCCTTTCAGCGCCGATGGTACTGCAGGGGGGACCCTGTGGGAGAGTAGGACGCCGCCGAACAACCTTTCAAGGACCCCTGGTCCAGCGTTCACGCTGGACCAGGGGTCCTTTTGTTTTTCTCTGCTTTTTGTACGATGCGCGTCCGATCGCCGGCTGCGTGAGAATGACTGTGGTACCCGAAGACAGGAGCCGTGCCGATGTCCCCCAACTCTCCCGACGACCGTCCGGAGCGCGAATCACGTCGTAGGGACGGTGGTGGTGACCGGAGCGGTTCCCGTGGCGGTCGTGACGACCGTGGTGGTGGCCGGCCCGCCGGTAACGCCGACCGGGGCGGTGGTGTCGGTGACTACGTCGCCCGCAACGACAACCGCGGAAGCGCCCGTCCCTCCTCCGGCGGTGGTCGCCCTACCGGTGGCGGCAGGCCGAGCGGCGGTGGGTTCCGTGGGCGTGATGAGCGTCCGTCCTTCCGTCGTGATGAGCGGCCCGGTGGTCCGCGTCGGGACCGGGACGACGACCGCGGTGGCCGGCCCTCAAGTGGTGGGCGTCCCACCGGTGGTGGGCGCCCGAGCAGTGGTGGGCGCCCGAGCAGTGGTGGCGGTGGTGGGTTCCGTGGGCGTGATGAGCGTTCCGGCGGTCCGCGCCGTGACGACCGGCCGAGCGGTCCGCGCCGCAGCGACGACCGTGGTGGTCGCCCCACCGGCGGTGGACGTCCTGTGAGTGGTGGGCGACCGAGCACCGGGGGCGGGCCCCGCCGTGACGACCGGCGCGACGACCGCCGTGACGACAGGCGTGATGAGCGTCCGTCGTTCCGTCGTGATGAGCGGCCCGGTGGTCCGCGTCGGGACCGGGACGACGACCGTGGCGGCCGGCCCTCAAGTGGTGGGCGTCCCACCGGTGGTGGGCGCCCGAGCAGTGGTGGCGGTGGTGGGTTCCGTGGGCGTGATGAGCGTTCCGGCGGTCCGCGCCGTGACGACCGGCCGAGCGGTCCGCGCCGTAGCGACGACCGTGGTGGTCGCCCCACCGGCGGTGGACGTCCCTCCGGAGGCGGCGGTTACGGCCGTCGTGACGACCGGGAGCGCGGCGGATTCCGAGGGCGTGACGACCGTGAGCGCGGTGGGTTCCGTAGCCGTGATGACCGCGACGACCGTGGTGGGTTCGGGCGGCGCGACGACCGCGACCGTGACCGTGAGCCCATCAGGCGGCTGCCGATCCCCGAGGACGTCACCGGTGAGGAGATCGACCAGGCCGTCCGGCAGGAGCTGATGAGTCTGCCCAAGACGCTCGCCGAGGACGTCGCCAAGAACCTCGTCATGGTCGCCAACCTCATCGACGAGGACCCCGACCAGGCATACGCCTACTCGCGCGTGGCGCTGCGGCTCGCCTCCAGGGTCGCCGCCGTGCGGGAGGCGGCCGGCTTCGCCGCGTACGCGACGCAGAAGTACGGCGAGGCGCTCGCCGAGTTCAGGGCCGCCCGGCGTATGACGGGCAATGTCGACCTGTGGCCCGTGATGGCCGACTGCGAGCGCGGACTCGGGCGTCCCGAGCGGGCCATGACCATGGCCGGTGAGCCCGAGGTGCAGAAGCTCGACAAGGCGGGCCAGGTCGAGATGCGGCTGGTCGCCGCCGGTGCCCGCCGGGACATGGGGCAGATCGACGCCGCCATCGTGACCTTGCAGGGGCCGGAGCTGGGCTCCAACTCCGTGCAGCCGTGGACGGTGCGGCTGCGTTACGCCTACGCCGACGCACTGCTGTCGGCCGGTCGCGAGGACGAGGCGCGCGAGTGGTTCGCCAAGGCGCTTGAGGCCGACAAGGACGGCGCCACGGACGCGTCGGACCGTCTCGCGGCCCTGGACGGCGTGCAGTTCGTCGATGTGGACGAGGACGAGGATGGCGACGAAGCCGGCCAGGTCACGGACGGACAGCCGGAGCACGGGCCGGAGTCGGCGCCGGAGTCCGAGTCCGAGCCGGGTGACGACAGGTCCTGATCCGGCGACCGCACCTTGAGAGGGGCGAGGGCGGCATCCCCAACCGGGGGTGCCGCCCTCTTTCCGTTTCTCAGCCGTCCGCGAGGTTCCGCAGCACCAGGCCCGTGGCCGGTTTCGGGCCGAACGACGTCGACTTGCGCGGCATCGTGACCGCCTGGCGTGCCAGCTCCCGTACGACCTCTTCGCGTACCGGGTGCAGCAGGACCGCCGTGCCGCCGTGACGTTCCGCCTGTTCGACCACGGCCTCCGTGTCGTGGATGTACGAGATGTGTTCGGGCGAGTCCGGGATCTTCCAGATGTGGTCGAGCAGCGTGGAGTGGAGCACGGTCGCGTCGAGGGCGCGCCACTGCGCCGGGCGGTCGCCCGGCACCGTACGGGAGATGAGCGCCGGGTCGGGGCGGTCGATCAGATGGAAGCGGCCGTCGCCGGCGAGCAGGAACGCGTTGTTGGCACCGGCCGTTCCATCGGCTTCGCTGCCCGTGTCCGAGGTGTTCGAGGTGTCGGGGGTGCCCGTCGCGTTCGCCGCAGCGGCCAGTGCTTCGATCGCGTCCGGCAGCGTGCCGTCGAGTGTGCGGATCCGGAAGGAGCCCGGCACCGCCTCCAGCGCGGCCAGCGCGTCCGGGACCGGCAGTTCGTGCAGCAGCCGGTGGATCGCGCGGACCTGGAGCGGATGGCGCGCGGTGTCGACCAGCAGGACCAGGCCGTAGGCCCACGGTCCGGCGGTGGACGCCGGGTGTTCCTCGCGCAGCCGCAGATAGGTCGCCCACCGGTGGTGGCCGTCGGCGATGAGGGCCTGGCGGCCGGCGAGATCGTTCTCGATCTCGGCCAGTTCGGCGGGGTCGGTCACCGACCAGAGCCGGTGGCAGAAGCCGTCCTCCGTCGTGGTCGACAGCAGGGGCTCGCGCAGGGCGGTGCGTTCGACGACCGCCGTCGTGCCGGTCCCGGCGGTCGTGCCCGTCCCCGCAGGCGTGCCCGTTCCAACGGTCGTGCCGCGCCCGCCGGTTGTGACCTGCGCCCCGGCACCCGGGCCGTCCTCCCCGCGGTAGGTGAGAAGCAGCGGTTCCAGATTGGTCGCCGTCGCCCGCATCAGCGCCGCGCGGTCCTCCACGATGTCCGGCATCACGTCCTCGTGGGGCAGCACGACCCCTTCGTCGGGTGCGGACAGAGCCAGGGCTCCGATGACTCCGCGCTGGAGCAGGTCCCCGCGGCGCTGCTCGTAGACGTACAGCGCCGGTTCGGGGTCCGCTGCCAGGACGCCCTCCGCGAGCCAGCGGCGGAGCGTGCTCGCCGCCTGGCGGTGCCGGTCGGCGGCCGTCGCGGCCTGGGGCAGGATCAGCCGGACGATGTTGTGCGGGTCGGCCGACTCCAGGTGGTGCAGTCCGTCGGGCCGTACGACCACGTCGTAGGGCGGCGAGGTCACGGCGGCGAGGCTGCCGACCCGCTCGGGGACGTAGCGCAGTCCGCGGAACGGGATCAGGCGGAGACCCTTCGGAGCCGGCCCTGTGGTGTTCATCTCCGCATCGTATGCGGGCCGGGCCATGAGCGATGATCGGGGGAGGAGAGCCCGGCAGACGGGCGGACGAGGGAGCAAGAGACTGATGAGTCAGCGGAGCAGGACCAGGCCCGACGGCAGTGCGACGGCGCTCGACAAGGCGTACGACACGGCTCTGCTGGATCTCGACGGAGTGGTGTACGCGGGCGGCGAGGCCATCGGGCACGCCGTCGAATCGCTGGTCGCGGCGCGCGACGGCGGGATGCGTCTCGCGTATGTCACCAACAACGCGCTGCGGACGCCGGACGCCGTCGCCGCGCATCTGACGGAGCTGGGTGTGCCCGCAGAGCCGGCCGAGGTGATCACGTCGGCGCAGGCGGTGGCGCGGCTGATCGCCGAGCACGTGCCGGCCGGTGCGCGGGTCCTGGTGATCGGTGGTGAGGGGCTGCGGGTCGCCCTGCGGGAGCGCGGACTGGAGCCGGTGGATTCGGCCGACGACGACCCGGCGGCCGTGGCACAGGGCTACGGGGGGCCGGACCTGCCGTGGGGCCGGTTCGCCGAGGCCGGGTACGCGATCGCGCGGGGTGTGCCGTGGTTCGCGTCCAACACCGATCTGACGATCCCGAGCGCTCGCGGCATCGCGCCGGGCAACGGGGCGGCCGTCGAGGTCGTACGGATCGCCACGGGCGCCGATCCGAGGGTCGCGGGCAAGCCGCTGCCGCCGATGCACCGGGAGACGGTGCTGCGGACGGGGGCGAAGCGGCCGATCGTCGTGGGGGACCGGCTGGACACCGACATCGAGGGCGCGTTCAACGGTGACGTGGACTCGCTGCTGGTGCTGACCGGGGTGACCGACGGGGCGCAGTTGCTGGCGGCCGCGCCGAGGCACCGGCCGACGTATGTGGACGCGGATCTGCGGGGGTTGCTCACCGGGCAGCCCGAAGTCGACGTCAGGGACGGCGGGTTCGGGTGCGGGGGCTGGACCGCCTCGGTACGGGACGACGCGCTGGTCCTCGACGGGGACGGCGGCGCGCTCGACGGACTGCGGGCGCTGTGCGCCGCGGCCTGGACGCACGCGGGGGACGGCGCGTGCGCCCTGGACCCGGGCAAGGTGCTGGCGAGGCTGGGGCTCTGAGGCACGGGCGCCCGGACCGCCCGACGGGCGTGTCCGGCGCCCGGCGGCACGGGGGCGGGGGAGTGGGTCAGGCCCCCGCCCCCGTGGATCCGCCGGCGGGCGCTACGCGTCCTCGCCCGT
The DNA here is from genome assembly GCF_055583685.1 of Streptomyces sp. NPDC104581. Lineage (NCBI taxonomy): Bacteria > Bacillati > Actinomycetota > Actinomycetes > Kitasatosporales > Streptomycetaceae > Streptomyces > Streptomyces sp. NPDC104581. The sequence goes on along the minus strand of NZ_JBVJNN010000036.1, from coordinate 69,013 downwards.
GCGCAGCAGATCGTCCTCCGAGGTGCCGCGCCGCCAGTAGCCGCTGAACTTCACCGCCCGGCGGTCGATGCCGCGTTCGCCGACGAGGTGTCTGCGGACGGCTCTGACGTTCGCCGACTCGCCCGCGATCCAGGCGTACGGTGTGCCGTCCGGCAGGTCGTCGGCGGCGCGGATCGCGTCCGCCGTGGTGGGCGCCGACTCGTCCCGGACCAGCCAGGTGATGTGCGCGTCGGCCTCGGTGGGCAGTTCGCACCGGTCGGCGGCGTGGTGGAGGGAGATCCAGACCCGGGCGGGGATACCGGGCGGCAGGGACTCCAGGATGCCGGCGAGCGCCGGGAGCGCGGACTCGTCGCCGGTCAGCAGGATCCAGTTGGTGCCGTCCGGCGGCCGGAAGTCGTATCCGCCGTTCTCCTCGTGGAGCGGGGCGAGGATGCCGATCGGGTCGCCGGGCGTGGCCTTCAGCGCCCACCGGGTGGCCGGGCCCTCGCCGGACGCGGGCAGGAGATCGTGGATGGCGAAGTCGACGTCCAACTCCTCCGGTTCACGGCGCAGTTCGCGCACCGTGTAGGTGCGCATGACGCCGCGTACGTCCGGATCCATGGCGCGCCACGCGGGCCACCAGTGGCCGTCGTCCGGGCCCGGCATGACGGGGGCGTCCTGTCCCGGCCTCGGCAGGAACAGCTTCACGCGCTGGTCCCGCCCGGCCGACGAGAAGCGCGCGATGTCGTCGCCGCCCAGGGTGACGCGGACGAATGAGGGGGTGGGGCGCGTCGTGCGCAGTACGCGCAGGGTGAAGCACTGGAACGGGTCGTCGGACATCGGGTCGACCTCCTCGGCTTGGTGGCGGCCGACAGTGGTCGGCGCCGGGTGGGGGAGAGACCGGCCGGGACCGGAAGATGGCTGTTCACTGAGGTGTTTCCCGCATGGCTGCCCACGTGGGGATCAACTGTCAGGGTAGGCTAACCTAACCGAGTGTTGGTCGACAGTCCCCCCGAATCCGAACAGAGCGCGGAGCCGATACCGCCCACCGCGAGCCGCGGGCGCCGTACGCTGCGCGCCGCCGGGCTGCTGGTGTCCGTCGGTCTCCTGCTGCTCGTCTGCGCCGCCGGTATCGCCGTCGGCGCGAAGTCGATACCGCTCGGCGACGTGTGGCACGGCCTGTTCCACAACTCCGGCACCGGCAACGACGTGATCGTCGTCGACGTCCGGCTGCCCCGCACGGTGCTCGGGCTGCTCGTCGGCGCCGCGCTCGGGCTGGCCGGCGCCGTGATGCAGGCGCTGACGCGCAACCCCCTCGCCGAACCCGGACTGTTGGGCGTCAACGCCGGCGCCGCCGCCGCGGTGGTCTCGGCCATCAGCTTCTTCGGCGTCACCTCCCTCAGCGGATACGTGTGGTTCGCGTTCGCGGGCGCGGCGACCGTCTCCGTACTCGTGTACGCGCTCGGCGGCAGCCGCGGCGCGACCCCCGTACGGCTCGCGCTGGCCGGCACCGCGGCCACGGCGGCGCTCTACGGCTACGTCAACGCCGTACAACTGCTGGACTCGGCGGCCCTCGACCGGCTGCGCTTCTGGACCGTGGGATCCCTCGCGTCGGCAGACATGTCGACAGTCGGCAAGGTGTGGCCGTTCATCGCCGCCGGCATCGTCCTCGCGCTGCTGATCGCCAGGCCGCTGAACGCGCTGGAGATGGGCGACGACACCGCCAGGTCCCTCGGCGCCCGTCTGACCCGGACCCGGGTCCTCGCCATGCTCTGCGTGACACTGCTGTGCGGCGGGGCGACCGCGGCCTGCGGGCCGATCGTCTTCGTCGGGCTGATGGTGCCGCATCTCGTACGGGCCGTCACCGGGCCGGACATGCGGTGGATCCTGCCGTACGCCGCGGTACTCTCGCCCGTCCTGCTGCTGGGCGCCGACGTGATCGGCCGCGTCGTCGCGCGGCCGGCGGAGGTGCAGGTCGGTATCGTCACCGCGATCATCGGCGGGCCCGTCTTCATCCAGCTCGTACGGCGCAAGAGGATGGCCCAGCTGTGAAGGAAGACCCGACCACCACGCGCGTCACCGTCACCACCACCGCCCGGGCCACCGCCACCGCCGTGGGGAGGGGCGCCCGGGCGCGGCCGCGTCGCGCGATCCGTACGCCCGCCGGCCTCTCCGTCCGGTGGGACGTCCGGTCCGCCCTCGTCGTCCTGCTGCTCCTCCTCGGCGTGTGCGCGACGTCCGTCGTCCTCATCGGCCGGGGCGACTTCCCGATGGCGCCCGGCGACGTCGTCGCGACCCTGCTCGGAAACGGCACGACGGCGCAGGAGTTCATCGTCCGGGAGCTCCGGCTGCCGAGGGTCCTCGTGGGCCTGCTCGCCGGTGCCGCCCTCGGCGTCGGCGGCGCGGTCTTCCAGTCCATCTCCTGCAATCCGCTGGGCAGTCCGGACGTCATCGGCTTCGGCCAGGGAGCGACCGTCGGCGCGCTGAGCGCGATCGTCGTCTTCCAGGCGGGCTCGGCGGCCGTCGCGGGCGGCGCCGTCGTCGGCGGTCTGCTGACGGGCACGGGGATATACCTGCTGGCCTGGAAGCGCGGCGTGCACGGCTACCGGCTGGTCCTCATCGGCATCGGCGTCGCCGCCGTCCTCACGGCCGTCAACCACTACCTGATCACCAAGGCCAGCATCATCGACGCCACGCGCGCCGTGCTGTGGATGACGGGATCGCTCGACGGCCGGGACTGGGCGCAGGTCTGGCCGCTGCTCGCCGTCTGCGCCGTACTGATCCCCACGGCGCTCGTGTACGGGCGGCCGTTGCGCATGCTGGAGATGGGCGACGACGCGGCCTACGCGCTCGGTGTACGCGTCGAACACACCCGGCTCGTGCTGATGGGCGCCGCCGTGCTGCTCGTCTCCGCGGCCACCGCCGCCGCCGGGCCGATCACCTTCGTCGCCCTCAGCGCGCCCCAGCTGGCACGCCGGCTCACCCGCTCACCCGGCCCCAACGTCGGCCCGGCCGCGGCCATGGGAGCCCTGCTCCTGCTCATCGCCGACTGGACCGCGACATCGGCCTTCGGCGACCGCCAACTGCCCGCCGGTGTGGTCACCGGAATGCTCGGCGGCTGCTATCTGCTCTGGCTGCTGGTCACCGAACGCAAGGCGGGCCGCATATGAGCACCGACTCCCCGCTCCGGGAGACCGGCACCCCCGCCCCGCCCCCGGTCCCGGCCCCCGACTCCTCCCTCCGCACCCCCAGGAGCACGACCATGCAGCGCCTCACGGCGGAATCCGTGACCCTCGGCTACGACCAGCGGGTCATCGCCCGGGATCTCTCCGTCGAGATACCCGACCACTCGTTCACCGTGATCGTCGGCCCCAACGCCTGCGGGAAGTCGACCCTGTTGCGCGCGCTGTCCCGGATGCTCAAGCCGACCCTGGGGCGGGTCCTGCTCGACGGCGCCGCGATCCACTCCATGCCCGCCAAGAAGGTCGCCCGGACGCTGGGACTGCTGCCGCAGTCCTCCGTCGCGCCCGACGGCATCACGGTCGCCGACCTCGTCGCACGCGGCCGCTACCCGCACCAGGGGCTGCTGCGCCAGTGGTCCCGGGAGGACGAGCGGATTGTCGAGGAGTCGATGGCGGCGACCGGCGTCGGCGAGCTGGCCGATCGCCATGTCGACGAATTGTCGGGCGGGCAGCGCCAGCGGGTCTGGATCGCCATGGCGCTCGCCCAGCAGACACCGCTGCTGCTCCTGGACGAACCCACCACGTTCCTCGACATCCAGTACCAGATCGACGTCCTCGACCTCTGCGCCGATCTGCACGAGACCCAGGGCCGCACCCTCGTCGCCGTGCTGCACGACCTCAACCACGCCGCCCGCTACGCCACGCACCTCATCGCCATGCGCGAGGGCGAGATCCACGCCGAGGGTCCGCCGGCCGAGGTCGTCACGGCGGAGCTGGTCGAGCGCGTCTTCGGGCTGCGCTGCCAGGTCATCGACGACCCGGAGACCGGTACCCCGCTGGTCGTCCCGGCGGCGCGCAGGGCGCGGCACACGGTGCCCGTGGGACTGGCGGAGTGACCCGTACGTGCGCCCGGCCGCGCGCCCACGCCGCGCGCCGTCCGGACCGCGCGCCGTCCGGACCGCGCGTCCGCCGAGCCGCGGACATGCCGCCCGAGCGGTGGGCCGCGGCGGCCGAGCGGGGGCCGGTTCAGAGCAGCGAGCGCAGCCGCAGCAGATCGCGGAAGCCCGCTTCGAGCTTGACCCGCCCCGAACCCCACGCCTTGGCGAAGTGCAGCTCGCCGTCGACCATGGACACCAGATCGTCGCCCGTCATGGCCAGCCTGATCTGAGCCTTCTCACGCGGCGGGCCCTCGTGCGTGTCCAGCACCTCGATCCGGCCGTCGTCGAAGCGGCCGGTGAAGGTCGTGTCGAGGTCCGTTATGTGGCAGCTCAGCGAGCGGTCGAAACCGGCCGCCCCGCGGATCCCGTCGTCCGCCCGCGCCATGTTGTCCGAGAGCTTGTCGAGTGCGCTGCGGCACTCCTCCTTCGTCGCCATCGTGATCGACGGTACCCCAGGGCTTCGGGGTAGCGTCGGGGCATGAGCGACGAGACGGCGGGCCCGGCCGACCAGGAGCACGCCTCCCCTCCCCCCGAGCCCCCACCCCCGGCCCACGACCCCGCCGCCCCCGCGCCCCTCGGCATCGAACGCGTGCCCACCGGCGACCCCGGCGTGGACGAGAAACTGGCCAGACTCGGTGACGCCGACCACCTTCCCGCCGACGGTCACCTCGACGTGTACGAGGATGTGCACCGGGGCCTGCGCGACGCGCTCACCGCGCTCGACGTACGCCCCGGACCCGACCGGTCCGACCCCCGGCCCGGCCCGTCGCCGTACGACCACAGGAGCTGAACCGAACGTGGCAGGAGTGGCACGCCGCCGTCTCGACGCCGAGCTGGTACGCCGCAACCTCGCACGCTCACGCGAGCACGCGACCCAACTCATCGCCGCGGGACGGGTCACCGTCGGCGGCGCCACCGCGACCAAGCCGGCCACCCAGGTCGAGACCAGCGCCGCGGTCGTCGTCGCGGAGGACGGCGGCGACCCCGACTACGTCTCGCGCGGCGGCCACAAACTCGCGGGCGCGCTCGCCGCCTTCGTACCCCTGGGCCTGCGGGTGGCGGGGCGCAGGGCGCTGGACGCGGGCGCGTCGACCGGCGGCTTCACGGACGTACTGCTGCGGTCCGGCGCGCGGCAGGTCGTCGCCGTGGACGTCGGTTACGGACAACTGGCCTGGTCCCTCCGGAGCGATGAACGCGTCACCGTCAAGGACCGTACGAACGTACGTGAGTTGACGCCGGAGATCATCGAGGGGGAGCCGGTGGACCTGATCGTGGGTGACCTGTCGTTCATCCCCCTCGGCCTGGTGCTGCCGGCGCTCGTGCGGTGCGCGGCGCCCGACGCGGACCTGGTGCTCATGGTCAAGCCGCAGTTCGAGGTCGGCAGGGAACGCCTCGGCAGCGGCGGAGTCGTGCGCAGCCCGGAGCTGCGGGCCGACGCCGTACGGTCGGTGGCGCGCAAGGCGGCGGAGTTCGGTCTCGGGACACGCGGCGTGACCGCGAGCCCGCTGCCCGGACCCGCCGGGAACGTCGAGTACTTCCTGTGGCTCACCGCCGGGGCGCCCGATGTCGACCCGGCCGATGTCGACCGTGCTGTGGCGGAGGGACCCCGTTGACGACGAACTCGGAACAGGCGCCGGAGGCCGGCGCGGAGCACCGCACCGTCTTCCTGCTGGCCCACACCGGCAGACCCGCCGCGATCCGCAGCGCGGAACTGGTGGTGCAGGGGCTGCTGCGCAACGGCCTCGGTGTACGGGTGCTGGCCGCTGAGGCGGCGGATCTGCCGCTCCCGGCCGCCGTCGAGACCATCCCGGACGCCGCGTCCGGCGCGCTGAACGGCTGCGAGCTGCTCATCGTGCTCGGCGGCGACGGCACACTGCTGCGCGGAGCCGCGTTCGCCCGCGCGTCGGGTGTGCCGATGCTCGGCGTCAACCTGGGCCGGGTCGGCTTCCTCGCGGAGGCGGAGCGCGACGATCTGGACAAGGTCGTCGACCGGGTGGTGACCCGTGCGTACGAGGTCGAGGAACGGATGACCATCGACGTCCTCGTGCACAGCAACGGCACCGTCGTGCACCAGGACTGGGCGCTCAACGAGGCGGCCGTGCAGAAGGTGTCGCCCGAGCGGATGCTGGAGGTCGTCCTGGAGATCGACGGGCGGCCGGTGACCGGCTTCGGCTGCGACGGCATCGTGTGCGCCACTCCGACCGGGTCCACCGCGTACGCCTTCTCGGCGGGCGGCCCCGTGGTGTGGCCGGAGGTCGAGGCGCTGCTGATGGTGCCGATCAGCGCGCACGCGCTGTTCGCGAAGCCGCTGGTCACGTCGCCGAAGTCGGTGCTGGCGGTGGAGGTGCAGCCGCACACCCCGCACGGTGTCCTCTGGTGCGACGGCCGCAGGACGGTCGAGCTGCCGGCGGGCGCCCGGGTGGAGGTCAGGCGCGGTGCGGTGCCCGTACGGCTGGCACGCCTGCACCAGGCGTCCTTCACGGACCGGCTGGTCGCGAAGTTCGCCCTCCCGGTGGCGGGGTGGCGCGGGGCGCCGCACTAGGTGTATTGACCCGCAGGGGTGTTGACGCCTGTCTTCACAGGAGCGCCGTCCGCCCGCAGGGCGGGGCACCCCCGGCGGCCGGTGCGGTGCCTCGCGAGGCGGAGGACCGGTCTCGTACGGGGCGTACCCGGCCGACTCCGACTCCGACAACGCGGCGAGGTGCCGCGCCAGGCGCCGCGGGCCGGGCGGGACTGTGCAGACACGACCCAGGGGGTGTCCGCGGACCAGGTCCCTCGGTGATCTTTTCCGGGCGGCCCCGATACACCCCGCGGGGGTCCCGGAGCGAATCGGAGTGCGGGGGGCCGTCGCACATCGGGTCCCGGACCTCGTAAGGTCGTGTCCGTGTTGGAGGAGATGCGGATACGGTCGCTCGGGGTCATCGACGACGCGGTGGTCGAGCTGTCACCGGGCTTCACCGCGGTGACCGGCGAGACAGGCGCGGGCAAGACCATGGTCGTCACCAGCCTGGGGCTGCTGCTCGGCGGTCGCGCCGACGCCGCCCTGGTGCGGATCGGTGCCAAGGCCGCGGTGGTGGAGGGGCGGCTCACCATGTCCGCCGACGCCCCGGCGGCCCTGCGCGCCGAGGAGGCGGGTGCGGAGCTCGACGACGGCGCGCTGCTGGTCAGCAGGACCGTCTCGGCCGAGGGGCGCTCGCGCGCCCACATCGGCGGGCGTTCCGTGCCCGTGGGGGTGCTGGCCGAGCTGGCGGACGACCTCGTCGCCGTACACGGCCAGACCGACCAGCAGGGTCTGCTGCGGCCCGCCCGGCAGCGCCAGGCGCTCGACCGGTACGCGGGGGACGCGGTCGCCGCGCCGCTCGCCAAGTACACGGACGCCTACCGCCGGCTGAGAGCCGTCGCCTCCGAACTGGCCGAACTGACCACCCGCGCCCGTGAGCGCGCGCAAGAGGCCGATCTGCTGCGTTTCGGCCTCAACGAGATCGCCGGCGTCGAGCCCTTCCCCGGGGAGGACACCGAGCTGTCCGCCGAGGCCGAACGGCTCGGCCACGCGGAGGCGTTGGCGTCCGCGGCGTCCGTCGCGCACGCGGCCCTCGTCGGCCGCCCGGAGGACCCCGTGGAGGGCGGCGACGCGACGACGCTGGTCGGCGGCGCGGGACGGGCCCTGGAGGCCGTACGGTCCCACGACCCCGCCCTGGGCGCGCTCGCCGATCGGATGGGTGAGATCGCGATCCTGCTGGCGGACGTGGCCGGTGAACTCGCCGGTTACGCGGACAATCTGGACTCCGACCCGCTGCGGCTCGCGGTGGTCGAGGAGCGGCGGGCCGCGCTCACCGGGCTGACGCGCAAGTACGGCGAGGACATCGCCGGCGTGCTGGCCTGGGCCGAGGAGAACGCGGCGCGGCTGACCGAACTCGAAGGCGACGACGACCGGATCGGCGAGCTGACCGCCGAACACGCCACCCTGTTGGGTGAACTGTCGGGTCTGGCGCAGGCGTTGACCGACGCCCGTACGGAGGCGGCGGCACGCTTCGCGGAGGCCGTCACCGCCGAACTCGCCTCCCTCGCCATGCCGCACGCGCGTGTCACGTTCGCCGTGAGCCAGGCCGAGGCCCCGGACGGCGTCGAGGTGGACGGCCGTCCCGTGGCGTACGGTCCGTCCGGCGCCGACGAGATCGAACTGCTGCTGGCCCCGCACCCCGGCGCGCAGCCGCGGCCGATCGCCAAGGGCGCCTCCGGCGGTGAACTCTCGCGCGTGATGCTCGCGGTCGAGGTGGTCTTCGCCGGGTCCGATCCGGTGCCGACGTATCTCTTCGACGAGGTCGACGCGGGCGTCGGCGGCAAGGCCGCGGTCGAGGTCGGCCGGCGGCTCGCGAAGCTCGCCCGATCCGCGCAGGTCGTGGTCGTGACGCATCTGCCGCAGGTCGCGGCCTTCGCGGACCGGCAGCTGCTGGTGGAGAAGAGACACGACGGCTCGGTGACCCGGTCCGGGGTCACGGTCCTCGAAGGCGAGGACCGGGTACGGGAGTTGTCCCGGATGCTGGCGGGCCAGGAGGACTCCGAGACGGCCCGTGCCCACGCCGAGGAACTGCTGGCGGCGGCCCGCGCGGACGCGTAGGCGGCTGCCGTCGGCCGGGCCGGGGCGTCGCACGAGGGACCCTCTCGCGGCGGTACCGTACATGGTGCGCCGTGAGGGATCACTCGTGTGGGTGATGTTGAGGCGGGGAGTCGCACGATCGACACACCCGCGACGCACCCTCGGTGCCGGAAGGTCCGTACCGGCTGGCATCCTTGGCGCAGCACACCCCACCTGAACAGGAGCCTTGGCCACGTGACACAGCTGCGTACGGTCCAAGTGCTCGGCGGTGGCAGCGCGACAAGCAGCGCGCACGTCCGGTCGCTGGCGGCGGGGCTCGTCGCCCGGGGTGTGCGGGTCAGTGTCTGCGCGCCGGACTCGCTGGAGCGGATCTACGACTTCCGGGGCTGCGGCGCCGACCATGTGCCGGTGGCCCGGCGCGGCGATCCGATGTCCCTCGGGGCGCTGCGTGCCGCCTGTGCCACCGCCGACGTGGTGCACGCGCACGGGCTGCACGCCGCCGTGCGCTCGGCCGTCGCCCTCGGCGGGCGGCGGGTGCCGCTCGTCGTCACCTGGCACACCCGGGTGGACGCGGACGGGCCCCGGGGTCAGCTGCTGCGTCTGCTGGAGCGAAGGGCCGTCAGGGCGGCGGCCGTTGTGCTGGGCGCCTCGTCCGAACTGGTCGACCGGGCCCGCAGGCGCGGGGCCCGCGACGCCCGGCTCGCACCGGTCGCGGTGCCGGCCGCGCGACGGGTCCCGCCGCCCGGGGACGACGCCGAGGACGAGAGCCGCGGCAAGGCGCGCGCCGAACTGGGCGCCACGGGGCGCCCGTTACTGATGGCCGTCGGCAGCCTCGTGCCGGACCGCGGGTACGGCACACTGCTGGACGCCGCGAGGTCGTGGCGGGCCCTCGACCCCGCACCGCTCCTGGTCATCGCGGGCGAGGGCCGTGAACGGGGCGCGCTCCAGGGGCGGATCGACGAAGAAGACCTGCCGGTCAGTCTCGTCGGGCGCCGTGACGACGTGACCGAACTCCTCGCCGCCGCGGACGTCGCGCTGCTGCCCAGCCGCTGGGAGGCCAGGTCGCCGCTGGCCCAGGAGGCGCTGCGGCTCGGAGTCCCCCTGGTCGCGACGGCGGTCGGCGCCGTCCCCGAACTGGTGGGCGAAGCGGCGGAGTTGATCCCTTACGGTGACGCCACCGCACTCGCGGAGACGGTGACCCGGCTGCTGGACGACCCCGACCGCCGGGCGGAACTCGCGTCGGCGGGGCGGGCGCGGGCGGCGACGTGGCCGACGGAGGACGACACGATCGCGCACGTCCTGAGCGTCTACGACGAACTGACCCAGCCGCCGCCCCGCTGAGGCGCCGGGCCCGGGGCGGGCCGGCGGGCGCCATTTGCCGGGTGCCGGGTGTCAGCGGGTGTGGCGGCGGGCGCGGAGGGCCAGGCTCAGGGCCAGCACCGTCTGGGGGTCGTCAAGGTCCGTGCCCAGCAACTCGGAGATACGGGCCAGCCGGTTGTAGAGCGTCTGCCTGTTGAGATGCAGTTCGCGCGCCGTCTCCGCCTTGCGGCCCGCGTGGTCCAGGTACGTCGTCAGCGTCGGCAGCAGCGGAGCACGCGACGCGCGGTCGTGGACGAGCAGCGGGCCGATCGCGCGGTCCACGAACGCCGACAGGTCGGGGTGGTCCCGCAGCCGCCACAGCAGCAGGTCGGTGTCCAGACGCCGGGCGTCGTGCCACGGCCGCTCCGGCAGGCCCCGCGCCGCCGCCGCGGTCTCCGAGGCGTGCCGCAGGCCCGCGCTCGCCGCCGCCCAGCCGCCCGGGACCCCGACGACCACCACGGGCCGCGGACCGCCGGGACGTTCGAGGCCCGACCGTTCCACACCCGTCCGCAGCGCCGCCGCGACCCGGTCGGCCACCGCCGTGCGTTCGGACTCGGCGCGCAGCGCGAGCAGCAGCGGGATCCGGCCCTCCACGGGACGTACGCCGAGGAGCACCGGCACGCCCACGGACGACAGCTCCTCCAGCACGGCCCTGGCCAGCGGCGCCCAGTTGCCCGGCGGGGCCGGCTCGGGCCCCAGCCGCATCACCACCGGAAGCAGCGGTCCCTCGCCCGGTTTGAAGCCCAGCACCGCGGCCTGCGCGGGCGCGTCGTCCGCCGGGATCCTGCCCTCGGCGAGATCGGTGAGGAAGTCGCCCCGGCCGCGCGCCGCGAGTTCGTCCTCCTGCCGGGCCTGCATCAGGACGACCGCGAGGATGCCCGCCGCCCGCTCGGCCGCCATCCGGTGCACCGGGAGCAGCGGGGCCGCCACCGGAGGCAGTACGAGCCGGGCCCGTACCGAACCCGCACCGTGCCCGCCCCCGGGTACGTCCACCAGCACCGTGCCCGCCGGCGGACCCGCCTCACGGTCCGCCCGCTGCGCGCGCAGCCCCTCCCAGACCTGGAGCGGTTCCGCGCTCGCCGGCGGCCCCGACGCACCCGCCGCCGCGTACAGGAGCTGTCCGTCGGCGGTCTCCAGGAAGACCGGATTGCCGGCGAAGTCGGCGAGGATGCGCAGCACTTGGGGAACGCCGCCACCGTTGAGCAGAGCGTCCGTGCACCGCAGATGGACCTCCTCCGCCTGCCGGAGCAGCGCGTAGTGCCCGTTGACGATCTCGGTGTGGATCTCCTCCGTCACCGAGACGAACGGCACCTCGCGGTGGAGCTGGACCAGCGGCAGCCCGGTCGCCCGCGCCGTCTCGACGACGGCGGCGGGCAGCCGCGCGAATCGCGGCCCCAGCTCCACCACCAGCGCCGCGATCCCGCGGTCGGCGAGCCTGCGCACGAAGGCGCGCTGTTCGGCGGGGCGGGTGCCGAGGCCGATGCCGGTGGTGAGCAGCAGCTCGCCGCCCTTGAGGAGGGAGGCGATGTTCGGCACCTCGCCCGCGTGCACCCAGCGCACGGTGCGGTGCAGCCGGTCGGCCCCGGCGACGACCTCCGGGAGCCCGCCACGGAGCCCCGGCAGGTCCAGGGCCCGCCGCACGGTGATTCCGGCCTGATCGTCCATGGGGCCGGACGCTACCCGGCCCACGCGCCCGTGTCCCTCCGGGCCCTCAGCCGCCGTACGCGCCCGAGGCCGTCAGGCGCAGCGCCGTGTCGATCAGCGGCACATGGCTGAACGCCTGCGGGAAGTTGCCGACCTGCCGCTGGAGCCGCGGGTCCCACTCCTCGGCCAGCAGCCCCAGGTCGTTGCGGAGCGCCAGCAGCTTCTCGAAGAGCTTCCGGGCCTCGTCGACCCGTCCGATCATCGCGAGGTCGTCCGCCAGCCAGAACGAGCAGGCCAGGAAGGCGCCCTCGTCGCCCTCCAGCCCGTCCACACCGGCGTCGTCGCCCGATGTCGGGTAGCGCAGGACGAAGCCGTCCTCCGTGGACAGCTCGCGCTGGATCGCCTCGATCGTGCCGATGACGCGCTTGTCGTCCGGCGGCAGGAAGCCCATCTGCGGGATCAGCAGGAGCGACGCGTCCAGCTCCTTGGAGCCGTACGACTGCGTGAAGGTGTTGCGCTCCTTGTCGTAACCCTTCTCGCAGACGTCGTGGTGGATGTCGTCGCGCAGTTCGCGCCAGCGCTCCAGCGGTCCGTCCGCGTCGCCCGACTCGATCAGCTTGATCGTCCGGTCGACGGCGACCCACGCCATCACCTTCGAGTGCACGAAGTGGCGGCGCGGTCCGCGCACCTCCCAGATGCCCTCGTCCGGCTGGTCCCAGTGGCGTTCCAGATACTCGATCAGCTTCAGCTGGAGCAGCGAGGCGTAGTCGTTGCGCGCCAGACCCGTCATGTGCGCCAGGTGCAGCGCCTCGGTGACCTCGCCGTACACGTCGAGCTGGAGCTGGTGCGCCGCGCCGTTGCCGACCCGGACCGGGCCCGACCCCTCGTACCCCGGCAGCCAGTCCAGCTCCGCCTCGCCCAGCTCACGCTCGCCCGCGATCCCGTACATGATCTGGAGGTTCTCGGGGTCGCCCGCGACGGCCCGCAGCAGCCACTCGCGCCAGGCGCGGGCCTCCTCGCGGTAGCCGGTGCGCAGCAGGGAGGAGAGGGTGATGGCGGCGTCGCGCAGCCAGGTGTAGCGGTAGTCCCAGTTGCGTGAGCCGCCGATGTCCTCGGGCAGCGATGTCGTCGGCGCGGCGACGATGCCGCCGGTCGGCGCGTACGTCAGGGCCTTGAGGGTGATCAGCGAGCGGACGACCGCCTCGCGGTAGGGGCCGTGGTACGTACAGTGCTCGACCCACTCGCGCCAGAAGTCCGACGTCGCCTCCAGCGATCCCTCGGGGTCCGGCAGCGCGGGCGGCTGCCGGTGCGAGGGCTGCCAGCTGATGGTGAAGGCGACGCGGTCGCCGGGCGCCACGGTGAAGTCGGAGTACGTCGTCAGGTTCTTGCCGTACGTGTCCGCCTCGGTGTCGAGCCAGATCGAGTCCGGCCCGGCGACGGCGACGGTGCGGTTGTCGACCTGGTGCACCCAGGGCACCACCCGGCCGTAGCTGAAACGCATCCGCAGCGCGGAGCGCATGGGCACCCGGCCGCTGACCCCCTCCACGATCCGGATCAACTGCGGCGCGCCGTCACGCGGGGGCATGAAATCGGTCACTCTGACCGTGCCGCGCGGCGTGTCCCACTCCGATTCCAGGATCAGGGAGTCGCCCACGTAGCGGCGCCGGTCGGCCCGCGGGGGCTCGGCTCCCGCGGGCGAGGCCGGTCCGAGCCGCCAGAAACCGTGTTCGTCGGTTCCCAGCAGCGCCGCGAACACGGCGTGCGAATCGAAGCGGGGCAGGCACAGCCAGTCGACTGTGCCGTCCCGGCAGACCAGGGCGGCGGTCTGCATGTCTCCGATGAGTGCGTAATCCTCGATGCGCCCGGCCACGTGCATCTCCAGTCGAACGGCCACGTTCGCCCCCCAGGGGGCGCTTACTGCGGTCAAGGGTCGTTGACGAGCTCTTTTTCCGGGAACACGGGCGGGGGTGGTGCCGTTTGCCGGCCGGACTCGGCAGCGAATGTCCGAGCAGGATACGACGCACATCGGGGATCCGCGCAGGTGTCCCGGCAACACGGGTGAGCCGAACGAGTGGCCCAGGGGTGACGGAGTCCCGGCCACCGCACCTTCGATGACGTGCGGTGACGGCGTGACGACTGAGCGCCGACGGATCCGTGTGTACGGAGTGATCAAACGGTGAACGTCCGCCGGTGACGGGCCCTGCGCGGTGATCAACCTGTGATCTTGGCCGGTTCCGGACGGGCGTCCGGCGCCCGGGGAGAGGTGGCCGGAAACCGCCCCCGACATATCCGTCCCATCCGCCCACGTGGCCTCCCGCGCCGACGGTCCGTCGCACATCCGTCCCAGGGGTACGGGGCATGGACCTCGCGAATCTCCCCCGGTCGTCGCTGATACCCTGGTGGCCCGTGGGCGGATGGCCCCCCAGCGCTTCTCAGGGGCCCCGGACCGCAGCGACGGCACCCCTCCGGATCCTCTGGTGATCCACCGGGCGGGGGCGCCGGTACGCACCCCAGACCGCGACCACGGGAGCCCCCTCTTGGCCATGCCGAACCGATCCTCGACCTCCTCGACGACCAAGCACATCTTCGTCACCGGGGGCGTCGCTTCCTCCCTCGGCAAGGGCCTGACCGCCTCCAGCCTGGGGGCACTCCTCAAGGCGCGGGGCCTGCGGGTCACCATGCAGAAGCTCGACCCGTACCTGAACGTCGACCCCGGCACGATGAACCCCTTCCAGCACGGTGAGGTGTTCGTCACCAACGACGGCGCCGAGACCGACCTGGACGTCGGGCACTACGAGCGCTTCCTGGACGTCGACCTCGACGGCTCCGCCAACGTCACGACCGGCCAGGTCTACTCGACGGTCATCGCCAAGGAGCGGCGCGGCGAGTACCTCGGCGACACCGTCCAGGTCATCCCGCACATCACCAACGAGATCAAGCACCGCATCCGGCGCATGGCGACCGACGACGTGGACGTCGTCATCACGGAGGTCGGCGGCACGGTCGGCGACATCGAGTCGCAGCCCTTCCTGGAGACCGTGCGCCAGGTCCGCCACGAGGTGGGCCGCGACAACGTCTTCGTCGTGCACATCTCCCTGCTCCCCTACATCGGCCCCTCCGGCGAGCTGAAGACCAAGCCCACGCAGCACTCGGTCGCGGCGCTGCGGAGCATCGGTATCCAGCCGGACGCGATCGTGCTGCGCGCCGACCGCGAGGTGCCGCTCTCGATCAAGCGCAAGATCTCGCTGATGTGCGACGTGGACGAGGACGCCGTGGTCGCGGCGATCGACGCGAAGTCCATCTACGACATCCCGAAGGTGCTGCACACCGAGGGGCTGGACGCGTACGTCGTACGGAAGCTGGACCTGCCGTTCCGCGACGTCGACTGGACCGTCTGGGACGACCTGCTGGACCGGGTCCACAACCCCGACCACGAGGTCACCGTCGCCCTCGTCGGCAAGTACATCGACCTGCCCGACGCCTATCTGTCGGTCACGGAGGCGCTGCGGGCCGGCGGCTTCGCCAACAAGGCGCGGGTCAAGGTCAAGTGGGTCACCTCGGACGACTGCAAGACGCCCGCGGGCGCGGCGCGGCAGCTCGGGGACGTCGACGGCATCCTGATCCCCGGCGGCTTCGGCGAGCGCGGTGTGACCGGCAAGGTCGGCGCGATCCAGTACGCACGTGAGCAGAAGATCCCGTTGCTGGGCATCTGTCTCGGCCTCCAGTGCATCGTCATCGAGGCCGCGCGCAACCTCCTGGAGAACCCGGACGCCAACTCCACGGAGTTCGACGCCGCGACGGCGCATCCGGTGATCTCCACGATGGAGGAACAGCTCGCCTACGTGGAGGGCGCCGGTGACCTCGGCGGCACGATGCGCCTGGGCCTCTACCCGGCGAAGCTCGCGGACGGCTCGATCGTGCGCGGTGTCTACGACGACCTGCCGTACGTGGAGGAGCGCCACCGCCACCGCTACGAGGTCAACAACGCGTACCGCGCCGAGCTGGAGAAGAAGGCGGGCATCGTCTTCTCGGGCACGTCGCCCGACAACAAGCTCGTCGAGTACGTGGAGTACCCGCGCTCGGTGCACCCGTACCTGGTCGCCACCCAGGCGCACCCGGAGCTGCGGTCGCGTCCCACCCGGCCGCACCCGCTGTTCGCAGGCCTGGTCAAGGCCGCGGTGGAGCGCCGGCAGGGCGCGTAGGGGCCCCGTCCGGGGGATAACGTTGACCGAGGTACGGCCCGTCCCGGGGGACGGGGGACCCGTACCTCGGTTTTCGCTGTGTGGCCGTGTGCCGCCGGGTGTGGAGGTAAGTTTCGATGGCGATCAAGGACACCCCCGAGGAGTGGCCGATCACGGCCACGGCGACGCCGTTCCGGGGCAACAAGACCAGCGTCCGTACGGACGACGTGGTCATGCCCGACGGCTCGGTGGCGCGCCGTGACTACCAGGTCCACCCGGGCTCGGTCGCGATCCTCGCCCTGGACGACTCGGACCGCGTGCTGGTCCTGCGTCAGTACCGGCACCCCGTGCGCCAGAAGCTGTGGGAGATCCCGGCCGGTCTGCTCGACGTCCCCGGCGAGAACCCCCTGCACGCGGCGCAGCGGGAGCTGTACGAGGAGGCGCACGTCAAGGCGGAGGACTGGCGGGTGCTGGCGGACGTCTACACGACGCCGGGCGGCTGCGACGAGTCCGTACGGATCTTCCTGGCCCGCGATCTGTCGGAGGCGGAGGGCGCGCGCTTCGACGTCTCCGAGGAGGAGGCGGACATGGAGCAGGCGCGGGTGCCGCTGCCGGAGCTGGTACGGGGCGTACTGGCGGGCGAGCTGCACAACAACGCGCTCGTGGTGGGGACGCTGGCGCTGACCGCGGCGCTTGCGGGGGACGGGGTGGCGGCGCTGCGTCCGGCGGACGCGCAGTGGCCGGCGCGCCCGTTCGAGGCGTGAGGTTCGCGAGGGCCGGGGCCGGGACCCTGGTCCGGTAGGACGAACTGCTGATCCGATTGGGGGATTTGTCGCCGCGCCCGCACGGTCGGTGCCACGGTGTCAACTACGCTCGGACCACCCGTGCGGACCCGCCGGGGCTCGACTCGCGCGCACCCCGCCGAACGGGCAGGGGAAGGACGGTGGCCGTGACGGACCAAGCGGTGGACTTGGACGGCGGGGCCTCAACTCCCCCCGAGGCAGTCGCCTCTGACGACAAGTCACCAAAGCCGTCGGCCCGGCGCCGAAGCACTCGCACGGACGACCCGCCACCAGCCCCCCGCGCCCGCAAGAAGCCCGCCCCCCGCACCCGCCGACCCCCGAAGGACCCCGAGCCGGGGACCGCCCCCACCGCCGACGACGAACCCGGCCGGGTCGACGCGGGGACCGGCGCCAGGTCGGCCTCCGGTGGTGCTCGCGGCCGGGGCGGCGACGTTCTCCCGGACCGCGAAGCGGCTGCCCGGCCGGACGCGGGCGACGGTGCCGGGGCGGCGCCCGGTGGTGGCGGTCTGGACCAGGGCCCGCCGCCCGCGCCGCGCTCCGGACGCACTCCGGTGCGCAGTGGTCCGGTCGCGCCGGAGGAGAACGCGACTCCGCGCGACGGTGCCGGGCCGGTCCCCGGTGGTGCTCGCGGCCGGGGCGGCGACGTTCCTGCGGACCGCGAAGCGGCTGCCCGGCCGGACGCGGGCGACGGCGGACCCGGGCGGGCCGGCGCGTCCGGCATCGCCGGGGCGGCGGCCGAGGGCGGCGCTCGCGGCCCGGGTGAGCCGGCTTCCGGCGACCGTGAGGCGGTCGGTCCGTCGGCTCCCACCGGGCGTGTGCCGGTGCTGGAGGCCGAGCCGTCCGACCGGGCTCCGCACGCTGTCCCCGCCCCGCCGACCACACCGGGCGCCCGCTCCATGCACCGCCCCACGGCCCCCACCCCCGCCCGCTGGTTCTTCGGGAGGCAGCGGGAGTTGAAGGCCCTGCACGGCGACATCGAGCGGGCCGGGCTCAACACCATCGCCGGGCGGCGGGCCGCCCACACCCGGGTGCTGCTCATCTCCGGGCAGCGCGGATCCGGACGGACCGCCCTCGCACGGGAGCTGGCACGGCAGGTGGGACGGCGGTATCCGGACGGGGTGCTGCACATCCGGCTCACCGAGCCCGGCGGCGACCCCGTCCCCGTCGAACGCACCGCCCGCGACCTCCTCGGCGGGTTCGGCATCCCCGTGCCGCCCGGCGCCGGCGAGGACGAGCTGTCCGGGATGGTGCGCGCCGCGCTGGCCGAACGCCGTGTCCTGCTGCTCCTCGACGACGCCCACGACGCCGAGCAGGTCGACCTCCTGCTCCCCGAGAACCCGGACTGCCTCGTCGTCGCCGTCGCGCGCGGTCCGCTCACCGGTATCCCGGACATCCGGCCGTGCACCATCGGCGGCCTGGACGCCAAGTCCGCGATCGAACTCCTCGGCACCTTCACCGGATCCGTACGGATCACCGTCGACCCCCAGGCCGCCGAGACCCTGGCGGAGGAGTGCGCCGGCCAGCCCGTCGCGCTCTCCCTCGTCGGCGGCTGGCTCGCCACCCACCCCAGGGTCTCCGTCGCCGACGCCACCAAGCGGCTGCGGGCCGTCCCCGAGGACACCGCACTGCCGCGCGGCGCCCGCCCGCTGGCCCGAGCCTTCCGGTTCGTGTACGAGGGACTGCCGCCCTCCGCCGCCGCGATGCTGCGCCTGCTCGCACTCGCACCGGCCGGATTCGCCGACGTCCACACCGCGTCCGCGCTGGCGGGCTGCTCCGTCCCCACCGCCACGGCGGCGCTGGACGACCTCGCCGCGCTGAGCCTGCTGCGCCCGGCGGGGGACCAGTTCGAGATCCCCGGCTCCCTCGCCCCGCTGATGCGCGCGCTGATGGAGGAGCACGACCGCCCCGCCGAGGTGCAGCTCGCCACGGCCCGGATGCTGGAGCGGACCGTGCGGCTGCTCCAGTCCTGCCGCGCCGTCACCGAGCCCGAGGGCTCACCGGCGCGGGCGAAGCTCGCCGCGCTGCCCCGCGCCGTGCGCTTCCCGACCGCCCGCGCCGCCGCCGACTGGCTCTCCTCCCGAAGGCCCGCGCTGCTGGCGTCCGCCCGGCTCGCGGTGGCCGACGGCGGACTGGACACCCTGGCCCGCCGACTGGTCTCCGCGCTGGTCAGGGCGCTCGCCGCGCACCAGGGCACGGACGCCGCGGCGCCGGACCTGTACGGGCTGCACCAGCTCGTCCTCGGTGTCGCCGAACGCCAGGGCCTGCACCGCGAGGAGGCAGCCGCGCTGCTGAACATCGGCGATCTGGACGCCCGGACGGGCCGTACACACGACGCGCTGGGCCGCTACCGGGCCGCTCTGGACGCCGGAAAGGCCGCGAACGACCACTACGCCACCGGCCGCGCGATGGAATCCGTGGGAAGCGCCTACGAGGAACTCCAGGACTGGCACCGCGCCGCCGACTGGTACGGCCGCGCCCTCGCCCAGCGGCTCAGCCGCGACGAGCGGGCCGACGAGGCCCGGCTGTACGGACGGCTCGGCACCGTCCACAGCTGCGCGGGCCGCTACACGGAGTCGCTGCGCAACTGGCGGGCCGCCGCCGCGGGATTCCGCAGGCTCCAGGACCACAGCGGCCAGGCCCGCGCGCTCAGCGAGGCGGCCAGGGTCCAGGAGTACGCGGGCCGCCCCGAGGATTCGCTGCACACCTGTCAGGAGGCCGTGGAGTGGGCCCGGTTGGCCGGTGACACCCGTCTCCAGGCCGAGTTGGAGCTCGGGCTCGCTGACACGCTGGAGCGCCTGGGCGACCCGACGGCGGCCCGGCTGCATCGCAGGGCCTCCGAACGACTGCTCGCCACCACCGCCTCAGCCTACGAAATCCGTGGCACCTCGGCAGAAGATTGATGCTTTGCAAGGCTAGACAGCGGGAAGTCCTTAATTAGACTGGCTCTGTCGTAAGTCAGCGATGCCTTCCGATGCGCCCCTCGGCGTATGGGTTTGTAGGGCATTGCCCGAAAACCCCTGAGCCAAGGACCGTGATCATCGTGCTCGTCGGCATCCCTCGCGAGGTCAAGAACAACGAGTTCCGGGTGGCCATCACCCCGGCCGGAGTGCACGAGCTGGTGCGCCACGGTCACCAGGTCGTCATCGAGCGGGACGCCGGCGCCGGCTCCTCGATCGCCGACGCCGAGTTCACCGCGGCCGGCGCCCGGATCCTGCCCACCGCCGACGAGGTCTGGGCCGCGGCCGACCTCGTGCTGAAGGTCAAGGAGCCCATCGCCGAGGAGTACCACCGCCTCCGCAAGGACCAGACCCTCTTCACGTATCTGCATCTCGCCGCCTCCCGCGAGTGCACCGACGCTCTCCTGAAGTCCCGCACCACCGCCATCGCGTACGAGACCGTCGAGACCGCGAACCGGCGGCTGCCGCTGCTCGCCCCGATGTCCGAGGTGGCCGGGCGGCTGGCCCCGCAGGTCGGCGCGTACCACCTGATGCGCTCGGTCGGCGGCCGAGGTGTGCTGCCCGGCGGTGTCCCGGGTACGGCTCCGGGCCGCGCCGTCGTCATCGGCGGCGGTGTCTCCGGCTGGAACGCGACCCAGATCGCGGTCGGCATGGGCTTCCACGTGACGCTGCTCGACCGGGACATCGACAAGCTGCGCGAGGCCGACAAGATCTTCGGCACGAAGGTGCAGACCATCGTCTCCAACGCGTACGAACTGGAGCGCGCGGTCGTCGAGGCCGATCTCGTCATCGGCGCCGTTCTCATCCCCGGGGCGAAGGCGCCGAAGCTCGTCACGAACGCGCTCGTCGCCAAGATGAAGCCCGGAAGTGTACTTGTCGACATTGCAATCGATCAGGGTGGCTGCTTCGAGGATTCACGCCCCACCACCCACGCCGAGCCGATCTTCCGGATCCACGACTCGGTGTTCTACTGCGTGGCCAACATGCCGGGCGCCGTACCCAACACCTCCACCTACGCGCTGACCAACGCCACGCTTCCCTACATCGTGGCGCTGGCCAACCTCGGCTGGACCGAGGCGCTGCGCCGTGACCCGGCGCTCGCCAAGGGCCTCAACACCCATGACGGGCAGGTCACTTACGGTTCCGTGGCCGAGGCGCACGGCCTTCCGTACACCGAACTGGCCACCGTTCTGGCCTGACCCGTCAACGGCGTCCGTCAACCTCGCGCCCCCGGCCGGATCTTGCTCGGCAAGGTCCGGCCGGCTGTGTGTCCCGCCACTTCCCGGCCATCGTTCAACTCGCCTCGAACGTAACCCTTTAACCCTTTCGCACCCGTGTGAATCGCGTCGGCGGGGGGGTGTGCGCCCTTGACACAAGGGTGTTCGGTTGCCGACACATCGGGCCGGGTCCGGCGGATTGTGTTGCTGCGGAGTGGTGACACGCCATAGAGTCGCCAACCGTCGGCATGGTGCCACGCTGACCTATCGATAAGTTTCCTGGTCACGTCCAAGGAGGTAAGACGACTTGTGAATGAGTCGACATTTACTCCCGGGGGTGGTCAACCAGGAATGCCTGCGATGAGCCACCAGAGCCCGTCGTCCGGGCTAGAGGCCGTCGGCTCCGTCGCTGTCCGCACCTTCACCACTCATCAGCACATGACGACAGCCCACCAGACGATGGACGGCCAACACGTGAACGCCATGGCCGGCAACGAGAGTGGCCGAGAGTCCACCCACTTCGCCGACTTCGACGAGGTGCCCCAGGGGCACTTCTACGACCCCGACGCAGAGTACGAGCCCGACCCCGAGTACGCGGCCACCCTCGCGCCCGACGCCGCACGCCAGCGCCGTGAGCGAATCGGCCCGACCGGTCGTCCCCTGCCGTACTTCCCCATCCCGGGCCCGGTCACCGACCACGGCCCCGCGAAGATCATCGCGATGTGCAACCAGAAGGGCGGCGTCGGCAAGACCACGTCGACCATCAACCTGGGCGCCGCGCTCGCGGAGTACGGCCGGCGCGTGCTGCTCGTCGACTTCGACCCGCAGGGCGCCCTGTCCGTCGGTCTCGGCGTCAACCCGATGGAGCTCGACCTCACGGTCTACAACCTGCTCATGGAGCGGGGCATGTCGGCCGACGAGGTGCTCCTGAAGACCGCCGTGCCCAACATGGACCTGCTCCCGAGCAACATCGACCTCTCGGCCGCCGAGGTGCAGCTGGTGAGCGAGGTCGCCCGGGAGTCCACGCTCCAGCGGGCGCTCAAGCCGCTGATGCAGGACTACGACTACATCGTGATCGACTGTCAGCCCTCGCTCGGTCTGCTGACCGTGAACGCGCTGACCGCCGCGCACAAGGTGATCGTCCCGCTGGAGTGCGAGTTCTTCGCGCTGCGCGGCGTGGCCCTGCTCACCGAGACCATCGAGAAGGTCCAGGAGCGGCTGAACCCGGAGCTGGAGCTCGACGGCATCCTCGCCACGATGTACGACTCCCGCACGGTGCACAGCCGCGAGGTCCTGGCGCGGGTCGTCGAGGCGTTCGACGACCACGTGTACCACACGGTGATCGGCCGGACCGTGCGCTTCCCGGAGACCACGGTCGCCGGTGAGCCCATCACCACCTACGCCTCCAACTCCGTCGGCGCCGCCGCCTATCGCCAGCTCGCCAGGGAGGTGCTCGCCCGGTGTCACGCCGAGTGAGTCTGCCCGGGGCCGACGAGCTGTTCCGTACGACCGGGGGCATGGCGCTCCAGGCTTCCTCACCGGGGGACCGGCGGCGTACCGCGAACGGTGAAGCCCGGGTCCCGGCACCGGCAGGGGAGAGCGACCAGGGCGCCGACCAGTCGGGGGCCGCGCAGCCGGCGTCACCGGCACCGGCGCCGGCCCAGGAGCACTCGGCGACCGACGCGGACTCGTCGGCGACGTCACGCAGCCGCGTCCCCGAGCAGGAGAAGCAGCGGCGGCCGCAGGGAGCGCAGGACGGCGCGGGCACGACGCCCACGGTGGGCCAGCAGGGCGGTCCCCAGGGCGCTCCGCGCCGCAGAGGGGGCCGCGGGGCCAACCGCCGCCCCAGCGGCCGGGAACGGCACGACGAGAAGATCACGGTCTACGTCTCCGCCGAGGAGCTGATGGACCTGGAGCACGCGCGCCTGGTGCTGCGGGGCGAGCACGGACTCGCCGTGGACCGGGGGCGGATCGTCCGCGAGGCGGTCGCCGTGGTCCTCGCCGACCTGGAGTCGCGCGGCGACGCGAGCATCCTCGTCCGGCGCCTGCGCGGGCGCTGAAGGTAGCCTCGGCGGACCGAACCCCCTCCTTCCGCCTCCTGGACCGCCATGCCGCCGACCGACGACTCCACAGCCCGCTCGTCCCGCCGTGCGCTGGGACGCGGGCCGGGGGCGGCGAGGCCGGTGGCGCCGGAGCCCGTAACCGGGCCGGAGCCCGAGCCCGAGCCCGCGGTCGTACGCGAGGCGGTGCCGGTGCCCGTACCGGCACCCGCCGCTGAGCCGGAGCCCCGCCCCGAGCCGGTGCCCGGTCCCGTACCCGCGCCGAACGCGTACGACGGGCCGGACGACGAGCCCGTACCGGAGCCGGAGCCCGTGGCCGTGGCGGAGTCCGCGCCCGGCGCCGACGACGGGCGCGACGCGGAAACCGAACCCGAGTCCGAACCCGAGTCCGACGACGGGCGGTTCACCGTACGGCTCGCCAACTTCGAGGGGCCCTTCGACCTGCTCCTCCAGCTCATCTCCAAGCACAAGATGGACGTCACCGAGGTCGCCCTCTCCAAGGTCACCGACGAGTTCATGGTGCACATCCGCGCCATGGGCCCCGACTGGGACCTCGACCAGACCACCGAGTTCCTGGTCGTCGCCGCCACGCTCCTCGACCTCAAGGCCGCGCGCCTGCTGCCGTCCGCCGAGGTGGAGGACGAGGGCGACCTGGCGCTGCTGGAGGCCAGGGACCTGCTCTTCGCCCGGCTGCTCCAGTACCGCGCGTACAAGCGCATCGCCGACATCCTCAGCGCCCGCCTGGACGCCGAGTCCCGGCGCTACCCCCGTACCGTCGGCCTGGAGCCGCACCACGCCGCGCTGCTCCCCGAGGTCGTCATCAGCATCGGCGCCGAGGGGTTCGCCCGGCTCGCGGTCAAGGCCATGCAGCCCAAGCCCCGACCGCAGGTGTACGTCGACCACATCCACGCGCCGCTCGTCTCCGTCCAGGAACAGGCGGGCATCGTCGTGGCGCTGCTGCGGGCGGCCGGCGAGGTGAGTTTCCTGACACTCGCCGAGGACGCCCCGGACACGCTCACCGTGGTGGCGCGCTTCCTGGCGCTGCTGGAGCTCTACCGGGAGAAGGCCGTCGCCCTGGACCAGGACGAGGCCCTGGGCCCGCTCATGGTGCGCTGGACGGGCGGGGACGACGACGCGTCGCCGCGGGTGACGGACGAGTTCGACCGACCGCCCGACAGCCCGACCGGCACCGGGGCACCGAAGGACGCGAGCGAGGAGAAGGCGTGAGCGAGGACCGTACGGTCGCCGACCTCGAGATCAAGCCCGCCCTGGAGGCGGTCCTCATGGTCGTCGACGAGCCCGCGACCGAGGACCACCTGGCCAAGGTGCTGGACCGGCCGCGCCGTGCCGTCGCCGACGCGCTGCGCGAGCTGGCCGACGAGTACACCGTCCAGCGGCGCGGATTCGAGCTGCGGCTCGTCGCGGGCGGCTGGCGCTTCTACTCGCGGCCCGAGTACGCGGCGGCCGTGGAGGGCTTCGTGCTCGACGGCCAGCAGGCCCGGCTCACCCAGGCCGCCCTGGAGACCCTGGCGGTCGTCGCGTACCGCCAGCCGGTCAGCCGGTCCCGGGTCTCGGCCGTACGCGGAGTGAACTGCGACGGGGTCATGCGGACCCTCCTCCAGCGCGGTCTGGTGGAGGAGGCGGGAGCGGAACCCGAAACAGGTGCGATCCTGTACAGGACGACGAACTATTTCCTGGAGCGGATGGGCCTGCGCGGTCTGGACGAGCTTCCGGAACTCGCGCCCTTCCTTCCGGAGGCGGACGCGATCGAGGCCGACACCCTGGAAGGCGTTCCGTCGTTCGATCCGGACGCACCGTACGCCCCGGAAACTCACGCAGACGACAAGACGGACATTTGATGCGAAGCAACGGCAGGAACAGCGGAAGCGGCAGCGGCAGCGGAAACCGGAGCGGCGGCGGCCGGGGAGCCGCGGGCGGCAAGCCCCAGTCGAGGGCCGGCGGCGGTCGCGGCGGCAGCGGCGCGGGCCGGGGGAGCGGTGGCGGCGGCGGTGCGCGCGGCGACAAGCAGCCGAAGCGTGAGGGCACCCCGCGTCCCGAGGAGCGCCGTTACGACGTCGGGCGCCCCGGTGGTCCCGGCGGCGGCCAGGGTGGCGGCGGCCGTGGCGCATCGGCGCGCGGCGGTGCCAAGGGCGGCCCGAAGGCCCCGAGCGCCGCGGCCAAGCGCCGGGCGCAGGGCAAGCCCGCCCGCCCGCGCGAGCTGGACGCCAAGATCGAGCAGCGCAACCGCGACCGGTACGCGGACAAGCCGGAGATCAGGACCCCCAGGACCAACCCGGGCGCCGAGCAGGAGGGCGAGCGGCTCCAGAAGGTGCTGGCGCGCGCCGGCATGGGATCACGCCGGGCCTGCGAGGAGCTGATCGAGCAGGCCCGGGTGGAGGTCAACGGCGAGATCGTCGTAGAGCAGGGCATGCGGGTCGATCCGCAGCACGACGAGATCAAGGTCGACGGGCTGACCGTCGCCACCCAGTCGTATCTCTTCTTCGCGCTGAACAAGCCCGCCGGTGTGGTCTCCACGATGGGCGACCCGGACGGCAGGCAGAACCTGGGCGACTACGTCACCAACCGCGAGACGCGGCTGTTCCACGTGGGCCGGCTGGACACCGAGACCGAGGGCATCATCCTGCTCACCAACCACGGTGAGCTGGCCCACCGTCTCACGCACCCCCGGTACGGCGTGAAGAAGACGTATCTCGCCGCGGTCCAGGGCCCGTTGCCGCGTGAGCTGGGCAAGCGCCTCAAGGACGGCATCCCGCTGGAGGACGGCTACGCGCGCGCCGACCACTTCCGCGTGGTGGAGAACACCGGGAAGAACTACCTGGTCGAGGTCACGCTCCACGAGGGCCGCAAGCACATCGTGCGGCGCATGCTCTCCGAGGCGGGATTCCCCGTCGAGCGGCTGGTCCGGACGTCGTTCGGCCCGATCCCGCTGGGTGACCAGAAGTCCGGCTGGCTGCGCCGTCTCACCAACACGGAGGTCGGCATGCTGATGAAGGAAGTCGGTCTGTAGCCGCTCCCGACCCGCACCGAGTGACGAAAGCCCGTGGCCCGAGGCCGCGGGCTTTTCCGCTTGTGGCGCGCGCCCGTTCACCTTTATAGTCATAGTGACCATTAAGGAGGCGGGCGTGAGTCTCGCGGAAATCCTCGACGCGTTGCAGCAGCCGCTCGTGACCGTTCTCGACACCCCGGTGAGCTGGACCGAGGTGCTCGGCTTCGGCAGCGGAGCGCTCTGCGTCTGGCTCGTCGCCCGGCAGCACATCGCCAACTGGCCGATCGGCATCGCCAACAACCTGTTCTTCATCCTGCTGTTCACCCAGGCCGGCCTCTACGCCGACGCCGGGCTGCAGGTTGTCTTCATCGCCCTCGCCACGTACGGCTGGTGGACCTGGACCCACGGGGGTGGACCAGGCTCCGCGTACCTCCCGGTGCGGCGCACCTCGCGCACCGAGTGGGGCTGGCTGCTCGCGGCGGGGGCGGTGGGCACCCTCGCCCTGACGCTGCTCCTGGACCACCAGACCTCCTCCACGGTGCCGTTCTGGGACGCCGTCACCACCGCGCTGTCGCTGATGGCGACCTACGGGCAGTGCCGCAAGCGCCTGGAGTCCTGGTGGCTCTGGATCGCGGCCGACGTCGTCTACATCCCGCTCTACGCGCACAAGGACCTCTATCTGACGTCGATCCTCTACATCGGCTTCATGACCCTGTGCGTCATCGGACTGCGCAACTGGTCGCGCGATCTGGAGCGGCGCACGTCCGGCCCCGTGGAGGTCACGGCATGAGCGCGGGAGACGGGCGCGGCACCGGAGCGGGCGACGGACACGGCAGGGGCGCCGGATACGGACACGGCCTGGTCCTCGGCAAGTTCTACCCTCCCCACGCCGGCCACCACCACCTCGTACGGACCGCGCGGGAGCGATGCGAGCGGCTCACGGTCCTCGTCTGCGCCGCCTCCGTCGAGTCGGTCCCGCTCGCCGACCGCGTCGCCTGGATGCGCGAGGTCCACCCGGACGTCGAGGTCGTCGGCGCCGTCGACGACACCCGCATGGATCTGCACGACCCGGCGATCTGGGACGCGCACATGGCGGTCTTCCGGGGCGCCGTCCCCGAGCCCGTGGACGCCGTCTTCACCTCCGAACCGTACGGGGAGGAACTCGCCCGCCGCTTCGGCGCCGAGTCCGTCCTCGTCGACCCGGAACGCACCCGCCACCCCGTCTCCGGGACCGCCGTCCGCAAGGACCCGGTGGGCTGCTGGGAGTTCCTCGCCCCGCCCGTGCGGGCCGCGCTCACCCGTCGCGTCGTGGTGCTCGGCGCCGAGTCCACCGGCACCACGACCCTGGCGCGGGCCCTCACCGGGCACTTCCGGGCGCGCGGCGGTGTATGGGCCCGAACCCGCTGCGTCGACGAGTACGGACGGGAGTTCAGCGAACGCAGACTCACCGCCCTGCGCGCCCGGTGGCCCGGTGCGCAGTGGGAGGACGTCGAATTCACCACCGACGACTTCCCGTTGATCGCCGAGCGGCAGAACGAGTGGGAGGAGGCGGCGGCCCGCGCCGGCTCACCCGTCCTGTTCTGCGACACCGACTCCTTCGCCACCACCGTCTGGCACGAGCGGTACGTCGGCGGACGCAACCCGCTCGTCGAGGAGGTCGCCGACCGCGTCCCGCACCATCTCTGGCTTCTCACCGGCCACGAGGGCGTCGCCTTCGAGGACGACGGACTGCGGGACGGCGAGGAGCTGCGGCCCTGGATGACGGGCCGGTTCAGGGACGAACTGACCCGCACAGGAAGGCCGTTCGTCGCGCTCGACGGGCCGCGCGAGAAGCGGCTCGCCGACGCGGTCGCCGCCGTGGACGCCCTGCTGGACCAGGGCTGGCACTTCGCCGCGCCCCTGCCGGAGAACAGATGACATCCCCACAGCCCGGCTCACGGCCGGACCGGCAGCAGCCGCCCCGCGCCCCCGAGAACTACGATCCCACCGACTTCGTGCCCTTCGCCGTCACCGTCGACCTCGCCGTCTTCACCGTCCGCGAGAACAGCCTGCACGTACTGCTCGTCGAACGCGGCGAGGAACCGTATCTGGGCCACTGGGCGCTGCCCGGGGGCTTCGTACGGCCCCGCGAGTCCGCCGGGCAGGCGGCGAGGCGCGAACTCGCCGAGGAGACCGGCCTGTCACCGGACACCGTCGCCGGACTGCGGCCCGAGCAGCTGCGCACCTACAGCGACCCGGACCGCGACCCCCGGATGCGGGTCGTCTCCGTCGCGTACACCGCGCTCGTGCCCGACCTGCCCGAACCGCGCGGCGGGGGCGACGCCGCCCGGGCCCGCTGGACCCGGTACGAGGACGGTGAACCCGGCGGGCTGGCCTTCGACCACGGCCGGATCCTGGCCGACGGCCGGCGCCGTATCGGCGCCAAGCTCGAATACACCTGCCTCGCCACGGAGTTCTGCCCGCCCCGGTTCACCCTCGGCGAGCTCCAGCAGGTGTACGAGACGGTCTGGGGCGTGGCGCTCGACCGCCCCAACTTCCGCCGCAAGGTGCTGACCTCACCCGGCTTCGTCGAACCGGTGGAGGGCCCGCCGCGCCGCACCGGCGGCCGGGGCAAACCGGCCGCCCTCTACCGCGCGGGCACCGCCACCGCACTCCACCCGCCGCTGCTTCGACCGGAAGGACGTCCCACCTCATGACCTCATCGAAGACCGCCGACAAGAGAGCCGCCACGGGCGCCATGACGGGGCTCGCGCTCGGTGACGCCCTCGGCTTCCCCACCGAGTTCAACGACGTGCCCTCGATCCTCGCCAAGTTCGGCCCCTGGCGCGGGATACCGCTGATGGAACCGGCGATCGTCAGCGACGACACGCAGATGACACTCGCGCTCGGCCGCGGTCTGCGCACGGCCATGGACCGGGGGTCCCTCGGGCCGCTGCGTCTGGCCCGGCCGGTACGCGAGGAGTTCGTGAACTGGTTCCACGACCCGCAGAACAACCGGGCGCCCGGCCGCACCTGCATGACGGCCTGCCAGCTCCTCGACAGCGACCGGCCCTGGCAGCGCGCCAGCCGCATCGACTCCAAGGGCTGCGGCGCCAACATGCGGGTCGCGCCGATCGGCCTCGCCCCCGGCCTCAGCGCCGCACAGCGCTCCGGCGCCGCGCAGTTGCAGTCCGGGCTCACCCACGGCCACCCGACGGCGCTGGCCGCGTCCGACCTCACGGCCCACGCGGTCCACCTCCTGGCGCGGGGGACCGAACCGCTGGGCCTGGTCGGCCTGCTGCGCTCGTACGCCTACGAGAACCGGTCCCGCTACCACCACGAGTGGCTCGGCGACCTGTGGACCCACAGCCAGGACCCGACACCCGAGCACTTCATCGAGCGGGGCTGGGACGACTGCCTGGCCGTGCTCGAACGGCTCCGGCAGGCGCTGCGCTCACCGTCCCCCGAGACCGACCCGTGCCTGGCCACCGGTGACGGCTGGA
The DNA here is from genome assembly GCF_055583685.1 of Streptomyces sp. NPDC104581. Lineage (NCBI taxonomy): Bacteria > Bacillati > Actinomycetota > Actinomycetes > Kitasatosporales > Streptomycetaceae > Streptomyces > Streptomyces sp. NPDC104581. The sequence goes on along the minus strand of NZ_JBVJNN010000036.1, from coordinate 39,607 downwards.
TCGCCGAGGAGGCGTTCGCCACCGGGCTGCTGTGCTTCCTGCTCTTCCCCGAGGAGCCGGTCACGGCGCTGCGCCGGGCCGCCTGCACCAAGGGCGACTCCGACTCGATCGCCTGTCTGACGGGCGCGTTCGCCGGCGCCCACCTCGGGGCGGGCGCCTGGCCCGGGGAGTGGGCGGACCGGATCGAGTACCGCGAGGAGCTGATGGAACTCGGAGCACTCTGGGACGCTTGATCCATGCGTATGGATAACGAACACCTGGCGGACGGCGCGCCCTTCGGTGACCCGCTCGACGAATCCCCGGCCGCACGCGCCCGGCGTCTTCTGCGGGCGGGGCTGCCGGCGACCGATCTCGCCCCGGCCCTCGCCGGCGAGACGGATCCGCTGCTGTTCGCCACCGTCTCCGGCGCCCACCTCTACGGCTTCCCCTCCACCGACTCGGACGTCGACCTGCGCGGGGCGCACCTGCTGCCGGTGGCCGAACTCATCGGACTCCACGAGCCGGACGAGACCCGGTCGCGGATGTGGGACAGCGACGGTGTGGAGATGGACCTGGTCAGCCATGACCTGCGGAAGTTCGTCCGCATGATGATGCGGCGCAACGGCTACGTCCTGGAACAGCTCCACTCGCCGCTGGTCGTCCACTCGACGGATGCGCACCGGGAACTGCTGTCGCTGGCACCGGGGGTGCTGACCGGCCACCACGCGCACCACTACCGGGGATTCGCCGCCACCCAGTGGCGGCTGTTCGAGAAGACCGGCGAACTCAAGCCGCTGCTCTACACCTTCCGCGCGCTGCTCACCGGAATCCATCTGATGCGCAGCGGCGAGGTGCAGGCCCATCTGCCCACCCTGCTGGGCGAGGTGAGCGCGCCCGGCTATCTGCCCGAGCTGATCGAGGCGAAGGCCGAGGCGGAGCACGGCGCGGCGACCGGCCTCGTCCCGACCCGGCTCCAGAGCGACGTGGACGCGCTCCACGAGGTCCTGGCGGACGCCAGGGACCGGACCCGGCTGCCGGACTCACCGGCCGGTTACGAAGCCCTCCACGACCTCGTCGTGCGCACCCGCCTTCAGCGCTGACGCCCGCCTCGCGCGGATCACGAAGTCCTCGACCCGCGCCCGGTCGGGCTCGGCGGGCAGCGCCGAGCCGGCGAGCGCGGCGTCGGCCTCCGCAGCGAGACGGTTCATCCGCCGCTCCACCTCGGGCCACGGGACCTCACCGCGCTTGACCGCCAGCAGCGGCTCCCGCTCCTCGCCCGCGTCGATGACCAGCCGGCCCGTGCGCAGCAGGTCGCGGCAGCAGCCGAGCAGCCGCAGCAGGTGCATGGCGTGCTTCCAGCGGGGCTCGCCGTGCCGCCGGATGTCCGCCTCCAGCTTCCTGCGCTGGCCGATCGCGTAACGGACGAACGTCTCGTGCGCCTGCCGGGAGAGGAACGCGCCGCGCAGGGCGAGCAGTTCACGGCCCGTGTCGTCCACGTGCTCGACCAGCGGCGAGTGCAGACATTCGAGCACGTTGGGGTTGCTGCGCAGCGCGAGCAGGCAGAACCGCTCCAGCTCCCAGGAGAACTGCTCGTCGGCCGGTCCGTCGACATGCGTGGGGGGCTTGTCGAAGCGCCAGTACAGCGGCGTGGGAGCCAGGAACACGCCCCGGCGGTCGGTGTCGCTGCCCTCGGTCGCCAGCCCGAAGGCGCGGGAGCCCATGACGCACGCGTAGACGGTGTGGTCACGTACCAGGTCCTCGGGTCTCATACGCACGCAGATTACGGGGAGCCCCGCCCCGGGCCCTATCCGGTTATCGGCTGGGACCCCGGACCCCGCCCGCCGCTCCGGGCCGTCTCGCGCAACGGTCGTCCGGTCCGTACCGTCGATCATCTGTCTAACCTGGCAGCGGAACACGATCACTGAGCGGGACGAGGAGTACGACGTGCCGGTACGAGCTGTCCGAGGGGCCGTCCAGCTGGAGCGCGACGAGCCGGGACACATGGACGAGCAGGTCGCCCTGCTGCTCTCCGCCATCCTGGAGCGCAACGGCCTCGGCGCCGACGACCTGATCAGCATCTGGTTCACCGCCACCCCCGACCTGCACAGCGACTTCCCGGCCGCCGCCGCGCGCGGCATCGGCATCACCGACGTCCCGCTGATCTGCGCGCAGGAGCTCGACATAGCGGGCGCCATGCCCCGCGTGGTCCGCATACTCGCCCACATCGAGTCCGAACGGTCCCGTTCCGAGATCGCGCACGTCTACCTCGGCGCCGCGGCCGCACTCCGCAAGGACATCGCCCAGTGAGAACCGCGCTCGTCATCGGAACCGGCCTGATCGGCACCTCGGCCGCCCTGACCCTCGCCGGCCGCGGAGTCACCGTCCACCTCGTGGACCACGACCCCGACAGGGCGCGGACGGCGGCGGCGCTCGGCGCCGGCACCGAGGAGCCCCGGAAGGGCCCCGTCGACCTCGCCATCGTCGCCGTACCGCCCGCCCACACCGCCACGGCCGTCGCCGCCGCGATGCGCGCGGACAGCGCCCGCGGCTACCTGGACGTCGCCAGCGTCAAGGGCGGCCCCCGGCGCGAGCTGGAAGGGATGGGCCTCGACCTGAGCACGTACATCGGTACGCATCCGATGGCCGGCAAGGAGAGCTCGGGCCCCCTCGCGGCATCCGCCGACCTCTTCGAGGGCCGCCCCTGGGTGCTGACCCCCACCTCCGCCACCGACACCGAGGTGCTGAACCTCGCCCTCGAACTCGTCGCGCTCTGCCGGGCGGTGCCGGTGGTCATGGACGCCGACGCGCACGACCGGGCCGTCGCCCTCGTCTCCCACACACCGCAGCTGATCTCCTCGATGGTCGCCGCCCGACTGGAGGAGGCCGACGAGACCGCCGTACGCCTCTGCGGCCAGGGCATCCGCGACGTGACGCGCATCGCCGCCTCCGACCCCCTCATGTGGGTCGACATCCTCGCCGCGAACCCGGGCCCGGTCGCCGACGTCCTCGCGGGCGTGGCCACCGACCTCGGCGAGACCGTCGAGGCGCTGCGGGCGCTCCAGTCCGCCGACGAGACCGAGCGGCGCGACGGCACCCGGGGCATCGAGGACGTCCTGCGGCGCGGCAACGCCGGCCGGGTGCGGGTGCCGGGCAAGCACGGCGCGGCACCGGCGTCGTACGAGACCGTGGCCGTCCTGATCAGCGACCGGCCGGGCGAGCTGGCCCGTATCTTCGCGGACGCCGGGAGCGCCGGGGTCAACGTCGAGGACGTGCGGATCGAGCACGCGACCGGGCAGGAGGCGGGTCTGGTGCAGCTGATGGTGGATCCCCCGTCGGCCCCCGTCCTGAGCGCCGCACTGCGCGATCGCGGCTGGTCGATCCGCTGGTGACGGCGGTACGGCCGGGCGGTGACCGGGGTGCCCGGGCCACGCCTCCGGCGGGTGCGCGGGCGGGCTTTCACGGGGGTGTGAGGCGCGGTCCCAGCACTCGGTAACCTTGTGCGGGGGCGTACTGACGTCTGGGCGTCCGGAGGCGACCCCCCGAACGTCACGAGACCCATCCGCGAACCACTTCGCGTACGACTCCGCGCCCCGTGAACCAGGAAGGTGTCCGCCCCCGTGGAAACCGCTGCAACCGCCGCCAGGACCGCTCCGGCCGCCGTGATCGTCGCCATCGACGGGCCCGCGGGCACCGGCAAGTCGAGCACGTCCCGGTCCGTGGCCACCCAGCTCGGGCTGAGCTACCTGGACACCGGCGCGCAGTACCGGGCGATCACCTGGTGGATGATCAGCAACGGCGTCGACACCGAGGACCCCTCGGCCGTCGCCACGGCCGCCGACAAGCCGGTGATCGTCTCCGGCACCGACGCGTCGAACCCGACGATCACCGTCGACGGCGTGGACGCCTCCGGCCCCATCCGCACCCAGGAGGTCACGGGCAGGGTCAGCGCGGTCAGCGCCGTCCCCGAGGTGCGGGCCGTCATCACCGAACTCCAGCGCTCCATCGCCGCCGGCGCCGTCAACGGCATCGTCGTCGAGGGCCGCGACATCGGCACGACCGTGCTGCCCGACGCCGATCTGAAGGTCTTCCTCACCGCCTCGCCGGAGGCGCGCGCCGCGCGCCGCAGCGGCGAACTGAAGGGCAAGGAGGCGACGGACCTCGCCGCCACCAGGGAAGCGCTGATCAAGCGGGACGCGATCGACTCCGGCCGCAAGACGTCGCCGCTGGCCAAGGCGGCCGACGCGGTCGAGGTGGACACCACCGACCTCACGCTCCAGCAGGTCATCGAGTGCGTCGTCACCCTTGTCGAGGAGAAGCGGGCGGCCCGGTGAACGGACCCTCCCCGAAGGGCGCGGCGGTCGGCCGCGGCATCGGCATCGGCCTCATGTACGGCCTGTGGAAGCCGCGGGTGCTCGGCGCCTGGCGGGTCCCCGCCGCCGGTCCGGTGATCCTCGCCGTCAACCACTCGCACAACATCGACGGGCCGATGCTCATGGGCACCGCGCCCAGGCCCGTCCACTTCCTGATCAAGAAGGAAGCCTTCATCGGTCCGCTCGATCCCTTCCTGCTGGCCATCGGACAGCTGAAGGTGGACCGTGAAACCACCGACCGCGCCGCCGTCACCGACGCGCTCGGGGTGCTCCGGTGCGGCGGCGTCCTCGGGATCTTCCCCGAGGGCAGCAGGGGCGAGGGCGACTTCGCCTCGCTGCGGTCCGGGCTCGCGTACTTCGCCGTACGGACCGGGGCGCCGATCGTCCCGGTCGCGGTGCTGGGGAGCACGGAACGCCGCGGACGGCTGATATCCGCGCTGCCACCGCTGCGCAGCCGTGTCGACGTCGTCTTCGGGGACCCGTTCGAGGCGGGTGAGGGCGGCGGCAGGCGCACGCGGCGGGCGATGGACGACGCCACGCTGCGGATCCAGAAGCGGCTGACCGCCCATCTGGACAACGCCAGGCGCCTCACCGGGCGCCGGGCAGGACTTTGAGTAGTGCGTCGCGCAGTCGCGGCGCACCGATCACGATGAACGAGGTACGGACTTCATGAACGACCACATCGACTCCTCCTCCGGCGACGAGCACGGAGAGCTCGGCGACGCCGAGTACTCGGAGTTCATGGAGCTCGCCACCCACGAGGGCTTCGATCCCGAGGAGATCGAGGGCGCGATCGACGAGGCCGGTCACGGCCCGCTGCCCGTCCTCGCGGTCGTCGGCCGCCCCAATGTCGGCAAGTCGACCCTGGTGAACCGCATCATCGGCCGCCGTGAGGCAGTCGTCCAGGACAAGCCCGGCGTCACGCGCGACCGCGTGACATACGAGGCCGAATGGGCCGGACGCCGCTTCAAGGTCGTCGACACCGGCGGCTGGGAGCAGGACGTCCTCGGTCTCGACGCGGCCGTCGCCGCCCAGGCCGAGTACGCGATCGAGGCCGCCGACGCGGTCGTGTTCGTCGTGGACTCCACCGTCGGCGCCACCGACACCGACGAGGCCGTCGTCAAACTCCTGCGCCGCGCGGGCAAGCCCGTCGTGCTGTGCGCCAACAAGGTCGACGGCCAGAGCGGCGAGGCCGACGCGACGGCGCTGTGGTCGCTGGGTCTCGGCGAACCGCACCCGGTGTCCTCGCTGCACGGCCGCGGTACGGGCGACATGCTCGACGCCGTCCTGGAGGCGCTCCCCGAGGCCCCGGAGCAGACCTTCGGCACGGCCGTCGGCGGCCCGCGCCGGATCGCGCTGATCGGCCGCCCGAACGTCGGCAAGTCGTCGCTGCTGAACAAGGTCGCGGGCGAGGAGCGCGTCGTCGTCAACGAGATCGCGGGCACCACCCGTGACCCGGTCGACGAACTGATCGAACTCGGCGGCAAGGTCTGGAAGTTCGTGGACACGGCCGGCATCCGGCGCCGTGTCCACCTCCAGGAGGGCGCCGACTACTACGCCTCGCTCCGCACGGCGGCGGCCGTGGAGAAGGCCGAGGTCGCCGTCGTCCTGATCGACACCAGCGAGTCCATCAGCGTCCAGGACCAGCGCATCATCACGATGGCCGTCGACGCGGGCCGCGCCCTCGTCGTCGCGTTCAACAAGTGGGACACCCTCGACGAGGAGCGCCGCTACTACCTGGAACGCGAGATCGAGACCGAGCTGGGACAGATCGCGTGGGCGCCCCGCGTCAACGTGTCCGCGCGCACCGGACGCCACATGGAGCGGCTGGTCCCGGCGATCGAGACGGCTCTCGAAGGCTGGGAGACCCGCGTGCCCACCGGCAGGCTCAACGCCTTCCTCGGCGAACTCGTCGCCGGGCACCCGCACCCGATCCGCGGCGGCAAGCAGCCGCGCATCCTGTTCGGTACACAGGCGGGCACCCGGCCGCCCCGGTTCGTCCTCTTCGCGTCCGGCTTCATCGAGGCGGGCTACCGGCGGTTCGTGGAGCGCAGGCTCCGTGAGGAGTTCGGCTTCGAGGGCACCCCGATCCACATCTCGGTGCGGGTGCGGGAGAAGCGCGGCCGCAAGAAGTGACGCGCGGCGGTTGACGAACATGCCGGTGGGGGGGGGGGGGGGGGGGGGTGGGGGTGGGGGGGACGGAAGGGGTAGGCCGTCTCGGCGGAGGGCAAAGTAACCGTG
>NZ_JBVJNN010000036.1:0-33007 GCF_055583685.1 Streptomyces sp. NPDC104581 | reverse complement strand
AAAGAAAAAAAAAGGGGAATGGCAGAGGGGAACACCCCCCCCCCCCCCCCCTCCCCCCCCCCCCCCCCCCCCCCCCCACCGGCATGTTCCGTACGGCCGGCCGGAGGTCACAGGCCCCGGCGGGGCGCCGGAGGCAGGGCCGCCTGAGCCCGGCCCCCCGGATGGTGCGCCCCGCTCTGCCACGTACTGCCGAACGAGCTGTGGCGGCCCGAGGACGAACCGTGCATCCCCGTGCCGAAGGCGGTGAAGCCCAGGTTCTCCTCACCACTGCGGTCGCCCGGCAGTGTCCGGAACGACCGCAGGTATTCGGAGTACAGCGCGTCGTAGATCGGCGTGGCCGAGTATCCGGACGAGTACCCCGCCGGGGGGTCCTGGGCCGGGCGCATGGCGGGAACCTGGGGCTGGTACTGCTGGCTTGGACGGTCGTATGAGTGCACGTAGGTGCCAACGACCCCGTCCTCCGTCGGATGCGGCCTGACCCGCGAAAATGCTGGTCGGGACGGGTGCGGGACCGAGCCGCCGGGGTCGGGGGACCGGTCCCCGGCGCGGTCCCGCACCTCGTCGCGGCGCTCCTCGCCGCGGTGCTGCCCGCCGGGCCGGCCGCCGTCCGGACCCTCGCCGACGCGGTGTTCACCACTGCGGTGTTCACCGCCGCGGCGCGGGGACCCGTACCGCTCCCCGCCCCGGTGGTCCTCCGCGCCGCCGTGTCCGTCGTCCGTCACGTGCCGGCCAGCGGCATCGCCGCCGCCACCAGACGCCCGTTGGCGGCCGCCTTGTCCAGCGCGTCGCGCAGCAGGTCCTCGCGCGGCTGCTGGCCGATGGAGCCGACCGGGGCGGCGAAGACCAGGACCGTCCGCGACTTGTTGGCGGCGGCCCGCCAGTCGGCGGTCACCTGGAGCGGCTGGTGCGCCTGCCACCAGGCGACGGGGGTGCCGCCGCCGGTGCCGGGCTGGAGGACCGCGTGCAGCTGGCCCATGGCGAGCAGCACCGACCAGCCGGACAGCGTGGCCGGGACCCGGCTCAGATCGGCGACCGGCCGGAAGCCCTGCTCCGCGAGGAGCGGCAGGAACTCGTCCTCCGAACCGTACGAACCCGGCCGGGCGATGGGGCCGGTCGGCTCCACGACGAGGGCGGGGTGCAGCTGGTTGTCGATCAGGACCAGACCGCTGGTGACACCGAGGACGGCCTGCTCGCCGCCGCCACGCGCCTGCGGGTCCCCGCCGGTGATGCTGCGGACGGCCCCCTGGAGCTGGTCCTCGGCCACCTTGACCACCTGGGACGGGATGCAGGTGGCGTGGGCGAAGGCCAGCACGGCGGTCTCCTCACCGATGAACAGCACCGTGCTGGTGCGCTCGGTCTCGGAGTCGCCCGGGGTACGGCAGGAGGTGCAGTCGTAGCTGCCCGGGGAGTTGTCGCCGACGAGCAGGCGATCGGCTTCTTCGTCGCCGATCTCGGCGCGTACGTCTTCGCTGACGTCGAGCATGCGCGGCACGGTTGGCTCCTCGAACTCGGTACGTGGGCCGGGCTGTTCCCGGCTCGTAAAGAGACAACGGGCCAGCCGTCGCCGGGGTCACGCGCGAAGCAGGACGAATCGCACCGCTCCCGGCGCTCGCACATACGGGTGAAGCTTCCGGCCGCTCCCCGGCGGCCCCGCCGGTGCTCCCCGCCGGTGGGCGCGCGGGCGGGGGCGGCGCTCCGGACCCCGCCGAATACCCCCGGCGCGCGTCACGGGCACACCGGGAACGGCCGGTCGCCCGCCTACAGTCGCCCCCCAGGTCGATCAGGGAAAACCGAGGGAGAACCAGGGAGACACCGCGGCCCATGCACATTTCATTTCTGCTCCACAACGCGTTCGGGGTCGGCGGGACGATCCGGACCACGTTCAATCTCGCCCAGGCGCTCGCCGAGCGGCACGACGTCGAGATCGTCTCGGTCTTCCGCCACCGCGACCAACCCACGCTCGGCGCCCCCGAGGGCGTCCCGCTCCGCCATCTTGTCGATCTGCGCCGCGACAGCGGCGGTTACGACGGCGGACACCCCGACATCGGGCGCCCGGCCGCCGTCTTCCCGCGCGGCGACGGACGGCACAAGCAGTACAGCCGCCTCACCGACACCCGTATCGCCGAGCACCTGCGGTCGCTGACGGCAGACGTCGTCGTCGGCACCCGTCCCGGCCTCAACTGCCACATCGCCCGGCAGACCCGGCGCGGCCCCGTCCGGGTGGGCCAGGAACACCTGACCCTGGACAGTCACAGCAACCGGCTGCGCCGCGAGATCGCCCACCGGTACACCCTGCTCGACGCCGTCACCACCGTCACCGAGGCCGACGCACGCGCCTACCGCTCCCGGTTGCGGCTGCCCGGCGTACGGATCGACGCGGTCCCCAACAGCGTGCCCGCGCCCGCCGTCGCTCCCGCGGACTCCACCGGCAGATGCGTCGTGGCGGCGGGCAGGCTCACCCCGGTCAAACGGTACGACCTGCTGATCAGCGCCTTCTCCAAGGTGGTGGCCGCCAGGCCCGACTGGCGGCTGCGGATCTACGGCGCGGGCGACGCGACCGGCGACGAACGGGCCGCGCTGCGCGCCCTGATCGACGAACGGGAGCTCTACAACCACGTCCATCTGATGGGTACGGCCAGCCCGTTGGAGCCCGAGTGGGTCAAGGGCTCGATCGCCGCGGTCACTTCGAACCTCGAATCCTTCGGGATGACCATCGTCGAGGCGATGCGCTGCGGCGTTCCCGTCGTCTCCACCGACTGCCCGCACGGGCCCGGCGAGATCATCGAGGACGGGGTCGACGGCCGGCTGGTGCCGGTGGGTGACGTGGACGCCGTCGCCGGCGCGCTCCTCGCGCTGATCGAGGACGACGAACTGCGGCGGCGCACGGGTCTGGCGGCCATCGAGTCGTCCGCCCGGTTCGACCCGGCGCGGATCGCCGAACGCCACGAGGAGGTGTTCGCCGCCCTGGTCGCCCGCGGCAGCCGCCGGGCCGGGCCGCGCGATACGGTCCTGGGCACCGTACGGCGCGGGCGCGGCCTGCTCGCCGGAGGGACCCGCACCGTACGCGAACTGGCGGCGGCGGTCCGCAGAGGGAGAACCGGGTGAGCGCCCCCACCGCGCACTGCGCCGCCGACGCGGCCGGCACCGTCGTCTTCGAACTCGCCGGAGCCCCCGGCGACCCCGCGGACGCCGGGGAGCTGGTGCTGCGCCGGCGCGGCGGCGGGAAGCCGGCGGACGAGGTGCGGCTGCCGCTGACCGGCGGGCGCGCCGTACTGGACCACGCCACCGCGCTCGCCGAGGGCCGCTGGGACATCGTCCGTGTCGCGGAGCGCGGCGAGCGCGAGGGAGAGCCCGTCCGACCCGGCACCAGGGACGTGCGCGCGCTGGTCGACCGGGTCCCGGGCGAGGGGCCCGTCACCGTCCGGGTCCCGTACCCGACCGCCGACGGCCGTCTCGCGCTCCGCTGCTGGGTCCGCGCACCGCACGCCGAGGCCGGGGCCATCCACCTCGCGGACGGCGCCATGACCGTCCGGGGCGTGCTGTACGGCGCCGAGACCGACCACGGCGCGAGTGCCGAGGCACGGCGGAGCGCCGGCCCCGGCGGGAGCGGTACGCCGCCCCGTACGCACCGGGTGCCCCTGACCGGCGGCGCGGGCGGCGCCTTCACCTTCACCCTCCCTTACGCGCCGCTGGCCGAGCGGCCCGTGACCGCGCGGGAGCTGTGGGACCTGTGGCTGCTGCCCGCCGGCGGCGCGTCCGCCGTACGGCTCGCGCGGATCCTCGACGACGTCTGGGACCGCGGCAACGTCTACGTCTACCCGGCGCACCGGGCGGACGGCTGGCTGGCCGCCCCCTGCTACTCGGGCGACAACAACCTCCGCGTACGGCTCGACCCGGCGGACTGACGGCGCCGGCCCGGTCCCGGTCCCGGTCCCGTCGCGGACAGCAACTGTCCTCGACGGCTGTCAGAATCGACGCATGCTGGAGACCTCGGCCCGCCTGCTCCGCCTGCTCTCCCTGTTGCAGGCCCACCGCGAATGGTCCGGCCCCGATCTGGCCGAACGCCTCGGGGTCACGCCGCGCACCGTACGGCGCGACGTCGACCGGCTCCGTGAGCTGGGCTACCCGGTGAACGCCAGCCCCGGCACCGGCGGCGGCTACCAGCTCGGCGCCGGAGCCGAGCTGCCGCCGCTCCTGCTGGACGACGAGGAGGCCGTCGCCGTGGCCGTCGGGCTGCGTACGGCGGCGGGAAACGGCGTCGACGGGATCGGCGAGACGTCCGTACGGGCGCTCGCCAAGCTGGAGCAGGTGCTGCCCAGCCGGCTGCGCCGCCGGGTCGGCGCGCTCAACGCCTTCACCGTGCCCATGCTGCGCGGCCCCGGCCCGACGGTGGACGCGGGCGTCCTGACCGAGCTGGCCAACCTCTGCCGGGACGGCGAGCGGCTGCGCTTCGACTACCTGGACCACGGCGGCTCCGCCAGCCGCCGCACCGTGGAGCCGCACCGCCTGGTCTGCACCGAGCGCCGCTGGTACCTGGTCGCCTGGGACCTGGACCGCGCCGGCTGGCGCACGTTCCGCGCCGACCGCGTCACCCCCAGGCCCCCGCACGGCCCCCGCTTCCCACCCCGGGAACCGCCCGCGGACGATCTGGCCGCCTATGTCTCCGAGGGCGTCTCGACCCGCGCCTACGCCACGTCCGCGGTGATCAGGCTCCACGCGCCGGCGGCGGAGGCCGCGCAGCTGGTGTCACCGTCCGCCGGTGTGCTGGAGCCGGTGGACGCCCACAGCTGTCTGCTGCGCACCGGCGCGGGCGGTCTCGACGTCATGGTGGTCCACGTGATGCTCCTCGGCATCGACTTCGAGGTGGTCGAGCCGATGGAGCTGACCGAGTACATCAGGACGGCGCGGGACCGCCTTTCCCGCGCGCTGGGGGAGGTCCCGTAACACCGGAACACCCCCGACCGCGGCCATCCGGAAGGTGTCGTACCGCCGGTGATCGTGCGAGGAAGAGGTGAATTCCGTACGGCGTGTCAAATACCGGCGGACGGCCGGACGGGGGAATTCGGGACCGGGAAAATACGGTGATCATCGAGTCGGCCGAATTGCTTATCGCTTACTTACGGCCGAGGGGTGAACGGCCGTCCGAAGGCGAGAGGGAGGGGGCGAACAAGTGTCGTGATCCTGTGACACAAGTGTGACCGGTGTCGTACGCAAGTGGGTGGAGTCAGTGACGGGGGAGCCGCCGGAGGCCGTCCTTCCGTCACCGTCCGCCGTCGCCCGCGCGACGACGTCCACGGCGCCTCGCCGCGTTGTCGGATCGCCCTGATACGCCCAGTACGAGGACGACCCTCCGCCTTGCGACGCACCGCATCCGACGCCGCACACTGATCCACCGGGGATGACGGGACAGCCCTTAGGCTGACGCGTATGGCATCGATACCGACACCCCCCGCCCAGCCCGACGACGCACCCGACTCCTATGTGGGCCTCGCCGCCCCCGAGGCCGAGCGGATCGCCCGTGAGCGCGGCTGGACCACCGTCAGGGCGCTGCCGCCCGGCGCCATCATCACCCTGGAATACCTCCAGGGGCGGCTGAACTTCGAGGTCGAGAACGACACCGTCATCCGCTGCTGGCTGGGTTGATTCACCCGGACGGGCGATATCCGCGCGTTCACGTGTACTTGTCATGACAGGGGAGGGCCCCCGGCGCTCCGGCGCCGGGGGCCCTCCGCGGTCGTGCTCGCGCCGGTCAGCCGCCCGCCATGGGCCGTGAGCGCGGCGGCCGGCGGCTGCCCGCCGGGGTGATCGGGGTCCGCTCGGAGCGCGTTGTGGCGTGCGGCCGGGGCTGGGTGAGCTGCGCGGTGGTGTTCCGGCCGCCCGTGCCGCGCCCGGAGTGGGCCGTGGCGATCTTCGAGTGGCCGGTGTCCTCGCCCTCCTGCGCCGTGAGCTGAGGGACTATCACCGGCCAGGGGCCGTCGGCCGGTACCGGCTTCGCGACCGTCCCGCGGCTCGCGCGCCACCGCTCACGCAGGGCGAAGACCGCCGCCTCGGTACGGCCGATGGTCGGCTCGAACCACGGCAGGGCGAGCAGGATCAGCAGACCGGCGACCCAGCCGAGCAGGACGTCGCTCAGCCAGTGCGTGCCCAGATAGACGGTCGTCGCGCCGACGCCGAGGGCGACCATGGACGAGCCGATCGAGAGGTAGCGCCTGGCCCGCGGCGTGGTGGCCAGATAGGCCAGGATGCCCCAGGTGACCACGGCGTTCGCGGTGTGGCCGGAGGGGAATATGTCGCCGCCCGCGAAGAGTTCGGCCGATCCGATCTGCGTCGCGTAGTGCGGGCCGAGCCGGCCGAGGCCGAGCTTGACCGCCCCCACGGTCACGTTGAGCAGCAGCAGCGCGGCGCCGAGAACCAGCAGCGGACGCAGCGTGTGCTGGCGCCAGGACCGCCAGCCCAGCCAGGCCGCGATCATCACGGCCGTGGGGCCGCGCTGCCCGAGCACCACGAAGTAGTCCAGGAACGCGTGCAGTTGCCGCCACTGCTGGTACGGCCGGAACAGCATGATCTTCCAGTCGAGTGTCACCAGCCAGGACGAGGCGAGAACGGCGACCACGATGGCGAGATAGAACACCAGAGTCCCGCCGAAGAGGGTCGCGCGGGTACGGCTCATCCGCGGGATCTCTATCTTCGGCGGCTCCGGCTCCCGGTCCAGTCGGGCGAAGATGTCGGTACGCACCCAATGGACGTTACAGCGAGTGAACGGCCGACTCGGTCGTTCCAGTCTCTTTGTGATGACGATGTGATGTGGAGTGTGTCTCGGATCGCTGTTTATCCGAGGCCGTTCCGCAATTTCAAGTGACCTTGTGCCCTATTGCTCGTGGCGGGACCCCGGTAAGTGTCTTTGTGCGCAACAGAATTAGTTCACCGTGGCGTCGCACGGAATTTTCCGACCGCTTGACCGAGGCTTGACCGCATCGGGGTGACCCCCCGGCCGTACGCCGTCCGCCGGCGTACGCGACACTTCGACGTTCGTCGAGGTGAGATGGGCCACGCTCCGGACGGGCGAACTCGCGTACGCTGTCCGCGCACTCGCCCGTCGATGCCGGGCCGCCCCGGGACACGCCGTCGCAGTCCCGCCCGGTCCGCCGAGCGCGAGGGTCTTCTTTGGGAGGTAGTGCAGATGTCCGGGACCACCACGGCCGGAGCGCGGCTGCGTGCCGCCGTCGGCGGCGGTGCCCATGGCGACGTCAACCGCTGGGCCGTCCTGGTCGTGCTCTGCGTCAGTCTGCTGCTGGTCGCGCTCGACGCGACCGTGCTGCACGTCGCCGTCCCCGCCGTCACCGAGGACCTGCGGCCGAGCGGTGTCGCACTGCTGTGGATCGTGGACGCCTACCCGCTGGTCTGCGCGGCCCTCCTGATCCTCTTCGGCACGCTCGGCGACCGGATCGGCCGGCGGCGGGTCCTGCTCCTGGGTTACGGGATCTTCGGGCTGGCCTCGGTCGCGGCGGCCTTCGCCGGCTCGCCCGGCATGCTGATCGCCGCCCGCGCCCTGCTGGGCGTCGGCGGCGCGATGATCATGCCCGCGACGCTCTCCATCCTCCGTACCGTCTTCCCCGACCGGCGCGAGCGCGCCATGGCGATCGGCATCTGGACGGCGGTCGCCGCCGTCGGCGCCGCCACCGGGCCGGTGCTCGGCGGCTTCCTCGTGGAGCACTTCTGGTGGGGCTCGGTCTTCCTGATCAACGTGCCGCTGATGGCGCTGATCCTCCCCGTCGGCCGTCTCCTGCTGCCCGAGTCGAAGGGCGACTGCGAGGGCCCGTGGGACGTGGCCGGCGCGCTGCTCGCGGCGGCCGGTGTGCTCGGTGTCGTCCTCGGGGTCAAGCGCCTGGGCGCGGGCTCCTCGATGCTCGACGTCAGGACCTTCGGGCCACTGCTGCTCGGCGCACTCCTGGTGGCCTTCTTCGTACGGCGGCAGAGGCGCAGGAAACATCCCCTCATAGACGTCACGCTGTTCGCCAGGCCGGCCTTCTCCACCTCCGTGGGCTGCATCGTGCTCGCCATGCTCGCGCTGGTCGGCCTGGAGCTGATCGCCGTGCAGTACCTCCAGCTCGTGCTGGGGCTCGGTCCGCTGGAGACCGGACTGCGGCTGCTGCCCCTCACCTTCGCGGCCATAGCGGCGGGCGCCACCGGCTCCTACACCCTGCGCCGGGTCGGCCCGCGCCGGATGGTCGCCTGCGGATTCGTCCTGACCGCGGGCGCCGTGCTGCTGCTGGTGATGATGGGCCAGCACGACCGGCCGGGGCTGCTCACGACGGCGTTCGTCCTGCTCGGTTTCGGTCTCCAGTCCACGCTCTTCGGGGCGTACGAGTCGATGCTCAGCGAGGCACCGCCCGAGCAGGCCGGCGGCGCCGCCGCCATCGGTGAGACGTCCTACCAGCTCGGCGCGGGGATGGGCATCGCGCTGCTCGGCAGCGTCATGAACGCGGCCTACGCGCCCGCCCTGTCGTCGGGCGCGGTCGACGGGGTCCCCGAGGCCGCGGGGACGGCCGCCGCCAACTCGCTGGGGGAGGCGTACCAGGTGGCCGCCCAGCTGGGCGGCCCGGCGGGGGAGGCCCTGCGGATCGCGGCGCGTCACTCCTTCGTGCACGGTCTGCATGTCACGCTCCTGGTCAGCGCGGGTCTGCTGCTGCTCGGCGCGCTGGCGGCGCTGCGGCTGCCCCGGGTGATGGACTGCGGTGCGCCGCCCCGCGCGGAGGCCGCGGACCTGCCGGCGCAGCGTGCCGGCACGGAGGCCGGGCCCGCTGCTCCCGGCGGCCGGAGCGCCGCGCGCCACGGCGGGTCTGGACGGGCGGCGGCCCTGCGCCGTAATGTCGGCGCCGAGCCTAACTAGCGGTGCTAGTTTTACCGGGCCGGCCAAGCGCCACCCGCGGGAACCGACACCCGCGAGCCGGCCACCTCGTACCGACACCGCGTACCGACATCCGCGAGCCGCCGGAGGCAGCCCCATGTCCGCACCCTCAGCCTCGAAGCCGTCCTCCCCGAAACGTCCGCCCTTCGACCCGCGCGACCCGCTCGGCATCGACGACCTGCTGGACCCCGAGGACCTGGCCGTCCGCGACACGATGCGCTCCTGGGCCACCGACCGGGTCATGCCGCACATCGCCGAGTGGTACGAGCGCGGTGAGCTGCCCGGCATCCGCGAGCTGAGCCGGGAGCTGGGCTCCATCGGCGCGCTCGGCATGTCGCTCCAGGGCTACGGCTGCGCGGGCGCCACCGCCGTCCAGTACGGACTCGCCTGCCTGGAGCTGGAGGCCGCCGACTCCGGGATCCGCTCGCTCGTCTCCGTACAGGGCTCCCTCGCCATGTACGCGATCCACCGGTTCGGCTCCGAGGAGCAGAAGCGGCACTGGCTGCCGGGCATGGCGGCCGGCGAGACCATCGGCTGCTTCGGTCTCACCGAGCCCGACCACGGCTCCGACCCGGCCGGGATGCGCACGTACGCCAGGCGCGAGGGCACCGACTGGGTGCTCACCGGCCGCAAGATGTGGATCACCAACGGCTCGGTCGCGGGTGTCGCCGTGGTCTGGGCCCGGACGGACGACGGGATCCGGGGCTTCCTCGTCCCGGCCGGCAGCCCCGGTTTCTCGGCGCCCGAGATCAAGCACAAGTGGTCGCTGCGGGCCTCGGTCACCAGCGAACTGGTCATGGACGAGGTGCGGCTGCCCGCCGACGCCGTACTCCCCGGGGTCACCGGTCTGCGCGGGCCCCTCAGCTGTCTGAGCCACGCCCGCTACGGGATCGTCTGGGGCTCGATGGGCGCGGCGCGCGCCAGTTTCGAGTCGGCGGTGGACTACGCGAGGAACCGTGAACAGTTCGGCAGGCCGATCGGCGGCTTCCAGCTCACCCAGGCCAAGCTCGCCGACATGGCGGTGGAACTCCACAAGGGAATCCTGCTCGCGCACCATCTGGGCCGGCGCCTGGACGCGGGGAAGCTCCTTCCCGAGCAGGTGAGCTTCGGAAAGCTCAACAATGTGCGGGAGGCGATCGAGATCTGCCGTACCTCGCGCACGATCCTCGGGGCCAACGGGATCTCGCTCGAATATCCCGTGATGCGGCACGCGACGAATCTGGAGTCGGTGCTCACCTACGAGGGCACCGTCGAGATGCACCAGCTGGTGCTGGGCAAGGCACTCACCGGTCTCGACGCCTTCCGGTGACCGGGGGAGACCCGGTGAGCGCCCCGCTCAGCTCTGGTTGAAGAAGCCGTCCCGCTGGTGGGTCCGGGACTCGCCGCTGACGATCTCGGTGTCGGCGGGAGTCAGCAGGAAGACCCGGTTGGCGACACGGTCGATCGAGCCGCGGAGACCGAAGATCAGTCCGGCGGCGAAGTCGACGACACGCTTGGCGTCGGCGGGCTCCATCGCGGTGAGGTTCAGGATGACCGGGACACCGTCGCGGAAGAGTTCGCCGACAGCCCGCGCGTCCCGGAAGCTCTCCGGGGTGACGGTGGCGATCCTGCGCTCCTGTTCCGGAGCGGACTCCGCGGCGATCCGGACCCGTGGATCGGTCTTCCAGGTGTCGTTGTTCTCGGCACCCTCGGAGTAATCGTCGTCGTAGTAACGCTCGTCGTTGTCCTCAACGAGGCCCAGCCAGGCGCTCGCCTTGCGCACCGATCCCATGGACGCCTCCTTTCACCGCGGTCGCTTGTGGTTCCGCATCTCTATGGTTGTCCATCATCCGGATCGCGCGCCAAGTGGATTGTCGCCGCGCAAGGGATTCGTGACGGTACTGGTGCAGAAGATATGGTGATTCGTCAGGTTTCTTCCTTTGTACGGGCCCTGACGTACCGAAAATATGAAAGTCCGGCCAGACGGGTGACGGTGGGGACGTACGGGTGAAACCGATGGCTCGATACGATGCCCGACGCACCGTTGAACGACTTCTGGGGGAACCGTCGTGTTCGGAATAGTCAGGCCATGCAGCCACCGGCTCTCGGAGGGGCTCAAGACCGAGTGGACGGCCCATCTGTGCGGGCTCTGCCTGGCACTTCGCTCGGACCACGGACAGTTCTCCCGCATCGTCACCAACTACGACGGCCTGATCGTCTCCGTTCTGACGGAGGCTCAGGCCGAGCGTGCCACCGGATGGCGGCGCACAGCTGGCCCCTGCCCACTTCGAGGCATGCGAATCGCTCCGGTGGCAAAAGGTGAGGGAGCGCGTCTCGCGGCGGCGGTCTCACTGGTACTCGCCTCGGCCAAGGTGCGGGACCACGTGGCCGACGGGGACGGGGTGTTGGGGCGCCGGCCGATCGCGGTCGCCGCGCGCCGGATAGCCGGCGGCTGGGACCGCGCGGGCGCCCGTACCGGCGCTGAGCTGGGCTTCGACACGGCGGTGCTCGTCGACGCGGTCGACCGGCAGACCGGTATCGAGGCGCTCGCCGGACCGGGCACCCCGCTGCTCACCGTCACCGAGCCGACCGAGACGGCGACGGCCGCCGCCTTCGCGCACACCGCCGTACTCGTGGGCCGGCCGGGCAACATCGCGCCGCTCGCCGAGGCGGGCCGGCTCTTCGGGCGGCTCGCGCACCTGCTGGACGCCGTGGAGGACCGGGCAGCCGACGCCGCCTCGGGTTCCTGGAACCCGCTGACGGCGACCGGTACCCCACTCGCCGAGGCGCGCAGGCTCGCTGACGACGCGCTGCACGGCATCCGGCTGGCGCTGCGCGACGCGGAGTTCGTCGACGACAAGCTGGCGCACGTGCTGCTGGTGCACGAGCTGCGCACCTCGGTCGACCGCGCCTTCGGTACGTCGTCCTGCTCGCACACGGGGCAGGCGAGCGTCCAGGGCGGCGGCAACCCGTACAGCGGCGGCGGGCAGGGCGGGAACCCGTACGGCTCGAACCATCCCTACGGCGGCGGCAATCCGTACGGCGGCGGCAATCCGTACGGCGGCGGCAATCCCCACGGCGGTGGCAACCCCTACGGCGGTGGCGGTCCCGGCGCGCCCGGTGGTCCGGGTGGTCCGGGCGGTCCCGGACCCGACCCGCTTCCCCGGCCGGCCCGGCCGGAGCGGCGCGGATTCTGGGCCGGCTGCGCGGTGGCGATCGGCCTCTGCTGCACCTGCAAGCTCTGCTGCGCCAAGGAGTACGAGGGCCCGTGGTCGCGCAAGAAGCGCGAGGGTGCCTGCCGGGACAGTGATTGGTGCGACTGCTGTGACTGCTGCGATTGCAGCTGCTGAGTTCGGTCGCGGCGCGTATGGCAGGCTGCGTCGGCATGAGTACCGACACCGACCCGGATCCCGCGCGGAACTGGAAGAAATGGCACGAACGCCGCGTCGCCTCGGTCTCGGCGCCGCACGGGCCGCTCTCGCTCACCGGGACCCACTGGCTCTCCGAGTACCCGGAAGGTCGAATTCCGGCCGTACCCGGCGTATGGCGGGAGCGTCCTGACGGGGTGTCGGTGACCGCCGGGGCCGATGACGGGATCACGGTCGACGGCCGGCCGCTGACCGGTGAGGCCGTCCTGACCGCCGACCGGGGCCCCATCGATGAGTCCCGGGTCGCGCACGGCGGACGCAGGCTGGTGGTCATGCGCCGCGAAGGGCTCTGGGCGGTACGTGACTTCGACCCGGACTCCCCGGCACGCAGGGCGTTCCGGACCGTCGAGGCCACGCCGTACGACGGCCGCTGGGTGCTGCCGGGGCGCTTCCGGCCGTACCCGGAGAGCCGCACCGTGCGTGTCGGGAACGCCGACGGGCGCGAGCGCGGACTCGGGCTCGCGGGTGAACTGGCCTTCCTCCTCGACGGTACGGAGCGCACGCTCCGGGCCGCCGTCGAGCCCGACGGGTCGCTCTGGGCGGTCATCGCCGACGCGACCAGTGGCCTGACCAGCTATCGCTTCCGTTTCCTGCGGCCGTCCCCGCCGGCCGGCGACGGCTCGGTGACGGTCGATCTCAACCGGCTGCTGCTGCCGCCGTGCGCCTTCGCCGAGCACTTCATCTGCCCGTTCCCGCCGCCGGGGAACACGCTGCCGTTCGAGGTCCCGGCGGGGGAGCGGAACGTGGTCCTCCGCTGAATTTCCGAGCCGTGTGACGGCCCCGGTCCGCGCCGCGCGGACCGGGGCTGTCTCGCGATGTGGTCACTGAAGGATCGGGGCGCGGACGGTGATTTCAGGACGACAAGCGATGTTCCGGCCGGTTGGAGTGGCTGAAAGGCGCCCTTGCGCGGCTGGTTGGCGCATCCAATACTCCCCTCAGCGCTTGTCAGGGGCACGGCACATCCGGAATGCGGACGTATCCCTGACTGCGCCTCACGGGCCGGACCACCCCCAATCAGGCCCCAGATTCCTTCGGAGGAACCACACGTGAGGATCAAGCGCACCACCCCCCGCGGCGGCACGGCGAGACGCACGCGCCTGCTCGCCATCACCACCGGTTTCGTCGCCGCCGCGGCACTCGCCGTCCCCACGGCGAGCGCCGACACGGCCGGGACCTTCAGTGCGAACCAGCTGACGGCGGCGAGTGACGCCGTCCTGGGCGCCGACGTGGCAGGCACCGCCTGGTATGTCGACAAGGCGACGAACGCTCTCGTCGTCGAGGCGGACTCCACCGTCAGCAAGGCGGAGATCGCCGAGATCAAGGCCGAGGCCGGGGCCAACGCCGGCGCCGTGAAGATCAAGCGGACCCCCGGCAAGCTCTCCAAGCTCCTCTCCGGCGGCGACGCGATCTACTCGCCCACCGGTCGCTGCTCGGCCGGGTTCAACGTGCGCAGCGGCAGCACCGACTACTTCCTGACCGCCGGGCACTGCACCGACGGCAACCCGAACTGGTACACCAACTCGGCGCGCACCACCCTCATCGGCCCGACGGCCGGCTCCAGCTTCCCGGGCAACGACTACGGCATCGTCCGTTACTCCAACTCCTCGGTCTCGCGCCCCGGCACCGTCGGAAGCATCGACATCACCAGTGCGGCCAACGCCACGGTGGGCATGTCGGTGACCCGTCGCGGCTCCACGACGGGCACCCACAGCGGCAGCGTCACGGGCCTCAACGCCACGGTCAACTACGGTGGCGGCGACATCGTCTCGGGCCTGATCCGCACCAACGTCTGCGCCGAGCCCGGCGACAGCGGCGGCCCGCTCTACTCCGGCAGCCGCGCGATCGGCCTCACCTCGGGCGGCAGCGGCAACTGCTCCTCCGGCGGTACGACGTACTTCCAGCCGGTCGTCGAGGCGCTGAACGCGTACGGCGTCAGCATCACCTGAGCACCTCCGAGCACCGTCCGGCCTGCCTGACGGGCCGAGCCGGACAGCGCTGACAAGAGTCCCCGCCCGTGAGCTCCGGGCGGGGACTCGGCGCGTTCACGGGGCGGTGGTCCGCGGGTGGTCCGGGACCCTCCCCGGGGGTGTCCCCGGCCGTTCCGGGACCGTGCGGCCGGGGTGAACTCCCGGACTTGATGGGCGGTTTCAAGACAGGACTAGTCCTCACCCGCTGCCGATTCCCTGATTGCTCCGAGTGTTCACGAATGGAACGGCCCAACTCTGACCTCCCCACGTGACCGGGTTGAAAAGGAAGTGAACCCGCCGTGTGCACGTCCTGAAGTCGACCTTGTGTGCTACTGGCGAGTTTAGGAATAGTGGGCGCCCCATCCTCCATGTCACCGCACCCCACATGCGATGACATGGCCCCCACAGGAGGTATCAGTTGAAGCACCGTCGCATTTCCAGGAAGCGCGTGGCGATCGCGAGCAGCGCCGTCACCGCCATGGTCGTGGCCGGGATTTCCTTCCAGACTGCGAACGCCAGTGAGGACACGGGCGCGACCACAACGAAGACGCTGTCGGCGCCGGCGGCCGGAAAGCTCGCATCCAGCCTCGCCGGTGACCTCGCCGGTGACACGGCCGGCTCGTACTACGACAGCAAGACCAAGGCCCTGGTCGTCAACGTCGTGGACGAGAAGGCCGCCGAGACCGTGCGTGAGGCGGGCGCCAGGGCGAAGGTCGTGGCGCACTCCCTCGCCGAGCTGAAGGACGCCCGCGGCTCCCTCACGGGCAAGGCGAGCACCCCCGGCACGGCCGTGGCCGTCGACCCGGTCACCAACAAGGTCGTCGTCACGGCGGACAGCACCGTCAAGGGTGCCGCGCTCGACAAGCTCACCAAGTCCGTGGAGAAGCTCGGCACCAAGGCCGAACTGAAGAGGACCGCCGGGGAGTTCAAGAAGTTCATAGCCGGCGGCGAGGCCATCCACTCCGGTGGTGGCCGCTGTTCCCTCGGCTTCAACGTGACCGTCGGCGGCGAGCCGCACTTCATCACCGCGGGCCACTGCGGTACGACGGGCAGCTCCTGGTCCGACTCCGCCGGCGGCGCCGAGATCGGCTCCATGGTGGACTCGCAGTTCCCGGGCAACGACTTCGCGCTCGTCAAGTACACCGGCTCCACGGAGCACCCGAGCGAGGTCGACCTGTACGACGGCAGCACGCAGGCCATCGCGCAGGCGGGCGACGCGACCGTCGGCCAGGCGGTCTCGCGCAGCGGCTCCACCACCCAGGTGCACGACGGTGAGGTCACCGCGCTCGACGCCACCGTGGACTACGGAGGCGGCGACGTCGTCGAGGGCCTCATCCAGACCACGGTCTGCGCCGAGCCCGGCGACAGCGGCGGCTCGCTCTTCGCCGGTGACACCGCGCTGGGTCTGACCTCGGGTGGCAGTGGTGACTGCTCCTCGGGTGGCGAGACCTTCTTCCAGCCGGTGCCGGAGGCGCTCTCGGAGTTCGGCGCCGAGATCGGCTGACCGTACGGACAGACCGAAGGCGCACCACAGGAGCAAGAGGCCCGGCCCGCCGTCACCGGCGGGCCGGGCTTTTCCGTGTGCCCGGTGTTTCCGCAGGTGGGAGGGGTCCGGGCGGCTGACGAGCCGTGATGTCGCACAAACGTTCGATACTCATCTATGGTGGGAGCGGGGGAGGTGAGAGCGGATCGATCAGGAGGTGCGGATGCCCGGGTTCACGCATCTGCATACCGTCTCGGGGTTCTCCCTGCGGTACGGGGCCTCCCATCCCGAACGGCTGGCCGAGAGCGCCGCCGCACGGGACATGGACGCTCTCGCCCTGACCGACCGCGACACCCTCGGCGGCGCCGTCCGCTTCATCGAGGCGTGCGAGGGGCAGGGGATCAGACCGCTGTTCGGGGTGGAGCTGGCCGTGGCCGAACCGGCGGGCGGGCCGGCGCGCGATCGGGTCCGGACCCCCGCCGTACGGCGGCGCACCCCGGTGCGCGGCGGCGCCTTCGTCGACGAGTCCGCGCCCCGCGCCGTCTTCCTCGCCCGTGACGGCGCAGCCGGCTGGGCCGATCTGTGCCGGCTCGTCACCACCGCGCACGCCGCCGGGGACGGCGCCCCGCTGCTGCCCTGGCGGGACAACCACGGCACGGGCGTCACCGTGCTCCTCGGCCCCGACTCCGGTGTCGGCCGGGCCCTGGCCGCCGGCCGGACCGGCGACGCCGCCCGGCTGCTCGCCGCCTGGCGGGAGGTCTACGGCGGCGCGCTGCGTCTGGAGGTCGTCCACCACGGGCGCGAGGGCACCGGTCCGGGATCGCTGCGGCATGCCGCCCGTACCCTCGGCTTCGCGGTCGAACAGGGCGTACGGGCCGTGCTCGGCAACGCCGTACGGTACGCCGACCCCGGTCAGGGTCCGGTCGCCGATGTCCTCGACGCGGCCCGCAGGCTGGTGCCCATCGACCCGCGGAAGGGTCTGGACAGCGGGGAGCGCTGGCTCAAGGAGCCGGCGGCGATGGCCCGCACCGCCGAGCTGGTGGCCGAATCGGCCGGGCTCGGACCGGGCACCGCGCACCGGCTGCTGGCCATGACCCGGGAGACGGCCGAGAGCTGCCGGGTCGACCCCAGGGGCGATCTCGGGATCGGCGCCGTCCACTTCCCCGAGCCGCGGCTGGTCGGCGCCGACCGCCGCGCCGCCGCACGGGTGCTCCGGTCGAGGGTGGCCGCGGCGATGGTGCTGCGCGGCTACGACCGGGACCGGACGTACTGGGACCGGGCGGAGGCCGAGCTGGGCACGATCGAGCGGCTCGGCTACCCCTCGTACTTCCTCACCGTCGCCCAGGTCGTGGACGACGTACGGCGGATGGGCGTCCGGGTCGCGGCACGCGGCTCCGGGGCCGGCTCGCTGGTCAACCATCTGCTGGGGATCGCGCACGCCGACCCGGTCGCGCACGGACTGCTGATGGAACGTTTCCTCTCCGAGCGCAGGCTCGCCGACCCGAAGATGTTCGAACTCCCGGACATCGACATCGACGTCGAGTCCGCGCGGCGCCTGGAGGTCTACCGCGCGATCCTCGACCGCTTCGGCCCCGAGCGGGTCGCGGCCGTCGCGATGCCGGAGACCTACCGGGTCCGCCACGCCGTACGGGACGTGGGCGCCGCCCTGTCCATGGACCCGGCCGAGATCGACCGGATCGCCAAGTCCTTCCCGCACATCCGGGCGCGCGACGCCCGCGCGGCGATGGACGAACTGCCCGAACTGCGCGAGGTCGCCGAGGAGTCACGGCAGGAGGGGACGGGGCACGCCCGGCTGTGGGACCTGGTGGAGGCGCTGGACGCGCTGCCGCGCGGAATGGCCATGCACCCCTGCGGAGTGCTGCTCTCCGACTCCTCGCTGCTGCGCCGTACGCCGGTCGTGCCGACCAGTGGTGAGAGCTTCCCCATGTCCCAGTTCGACAAGGACGACGTCGAGAAGCTGGGGCTGCTCAAGCTCGACGTACTGGGTGTGCGGATGCAGTCGGCGATGGCGCACGCCGTCGCCGAGATCGGGCGCGCCACCGGACAGGAGCTGGACATCGACGATCCGGCGCAGGTGCCGGACGGCGACCCGGAGACATACCGACTCATCCGCTCCGCCGAGACCCTCGGCTGCTTCCAGATCGAGTCGCCCGGCCAGCGTGATCTGGTCGGCAGGCTCCAGCCCGCCACGTTCCACGACCTGGTGGTCGACATCTCGCTCTTCCGGCCCGGCCCCGTCGCCGCCGACATGGTGCGGCCCTTCATCGAGGCCCGGCACGGCCGCGCGCCCGTCCGCTATCCGCACGAGGACCTGGAGGAGCCGCTGCGCGAGACCTACGGTGTGGTCGTCTTCCACGAGCAGATCATCCGGATGGTCGACATCATGACCGGCTGCGGCCGGGAGGAGGCCGACCGGGTGCGCAGAGGGCTCTCCCACCCCGAGTCGCAGGCGAGGATCCGGCTCTGGTTCGAGCGGACGGCCGGGGAGAAGGGGTACACGGCCGAGGTCGTCGCCCGCGCCTGGGAGATCATCGAGGCTTTCGGGTCGTACGGATTCTGCAAGGCGCACGCCGTCGCCTTCGCCGTGCCGACGTATCAGTCGGCCTGGCTCAAGGCGCACCATCCGGCGGCTTTCCTCGCCGGGCTGCTGACGCACGACCCCGGCATGTACCCGAAGCGGCTGCTGCTGGCGGACGCGCGGCGGCGCGGGGTGCCGGTGCTGCCGCTGGATGTGAACCGGTCGGCGGCGGTCCATCGAATCGAACTGGTGTCCGGTAACTGGGGGGTGCGGCTCGCGCTGTCCGATGTGCACGGCATCAGCGAGGCCGAGACCGCGCGGATCGAGGCCGGACAGCCCTATTCCTCGCTGCTGGACTTCTGGCAGCGCGCCAGGCCCGGCCGCCCGGTCGCCGAACGGCTGGCGCAGGTGGGCGCGCTGGACGAGTTCGGCGCCAACAGACGGGATCTGCTGCTGCACCTGTCGGAACTGCACGGTGCGACCCGGCGGGCGGGCGCGCACGGGGACCAGCTCCCCCTGGGAGGAGGGCGGCGGACGGCACCCGCCGGGCTGCCCGACCTGGGCGACACGGAACGGCTGAGCGCCGAACTCGGCGTACTCGGCATGGACGCCTCCCGCCATCTGATGGCGGACCACTACGCGTTCCTGGAGGAGCTGGGCGTGATGTCGGCGAAACGGCTGCGGGAGGTGCCGCACGGCAGGACCGTCCTGGTCGCCGGCGCCAAGGTGGCCACCCAGACCCCGCCGATCCGCTCCGGCAAGCGGGTCATCTTCACGACGCTCGACGACGGCACGGGCCTGGTCGACCTCGCCTTCTTCGACGACAGCCACGAGGCGTGCGCGCACACGGTCTTCCACTCCTGGCTGCTGCTGGTGCGCGGAGTGGTGCAGCGGCGCGGCGCGCGGAGCCTGAGTGTGGTCGGCGCGGCGGCCTGGAACCTGGCGGAGCTGGTCGAACTGCGGGAGAAGGGCGGTCTGGAGGCGGTCGCCGCCGCGCTGGACACCCCGGCGCCGGGACCGGGGACCGGGGCGGACAACGGCAGGCGCATCGAGATGCCCACGGGTTACGCGATGAACCCCTGGGCCGATCTCCGGCCGCCCGGCGAAGGGCTGCCCACGGGGCGGAAGTTGTGGCATTCGAGTCCGGGGAGCGCGGGATGATCCTCTGCGTACGGTTCCACCACGAGACCGTGACCGGGGCCGGGACCGAGGCGTCGCTGCCCGCCCTGCTCCGGCTGATCGAGGACCTCAGCCCGGTCGTCCAGGCGCTGCCGCCGGACTCCGCGCTGGTCGATGTGGGCGGTGCCGAGCGGTACTTCGGGCAGGACGCGGCCCGGATCGCCGCCGTCCTGCGGGTGCGGGCGCTCGCGCACGTCGGGGCCGGCTGCGCGATCGGCGCCGCCGGCACCCCGATGCTCGCCCGGATGGCCGCGCGTGAGGCGGCGCCGGGCACTACGCTGACCGTCCCGGACGAGGCGCGGGCGGTCGCGGAGTTCCTGGAGCCGCTGCCGGTCGCGGCGCTGCCGGGGGTCGGCGCGGCGACCGCCCGTACGCTCCGCTCGTACGGACTGGGCACCGTGGGGGAGGCGGCGGCCGTACCGCTGTCGACCCTGCAACGGGTCGCCGGGGTGCGGATGGGGCGCGAGGTGTACGAGAAGGCCCACGGCATCGACCGCACGACGGTCGTCCCGAACGCGTCCGCCCGCTCGCTCGCCGCCGAACGGGCCTTCTCCCACGACGAGTTGGACCAGGACCGGCACCGGTCCGCGCTGCTCTCCATCACCGAGGAGCTGGGGGGACGGCTGCGGGGCGAGGGGCAGGTCTGCCGCTCGCTGACGCTCACGGTGCGCTACGCCGACCGCTCCACGACGACCCGCGCCCGTACGCTGCGCGAACCCACCGCGCACTCCGTCGCGCTCATCGGCGCCGCCTACCGGATCCATGACTCGCTCGGGCTCCAGCGGGCGCGGGTACGGGCCCTGTCGCTGCGGGCCGAGGGGCTGGCCCCGGCCGAACGGGCCACCCGTCAGCTCACGTTCGACCCCGTGGACGACCGGGCGCGCCGCATCGAGGCGGTGGCGGACCGGGCCCGTGCCAGGTTCGGCCCCGGGGCGGTCGTCCCCGGCACGCTCGCCGTACGGGGGCACGCGCGGCACCGCGTGTGACGGGGCGGGTGGCCCGGTCGTGGTGGCGCCGGGGCGCGGCGGACCCGGAGCGCGGCGCCGGCGCGGCCCGGGCATCCGTTCAGTTTTTACCGACGCGTAACTTCCCTTCCGGTTCCTACCCGTGCGTAACTTGGCATGAGCACAGCCAAATGTGGTCCGGGCCACAGGGCTGACAGCTATCGCCTCTTCCCCCTTGAGCCGCAAGGAGATCGCTCGATGCTGCCCTGGAAACGCGCGTTCGGACCACTGGCGGCGCTGCTGCTGGCGGTCTCGGCCGCCACCACCGCCCCCGCCGTCGCGGCCACCCCCACCGCGACCCCGACAGCCGTCACCGCCCCCGCGTCCGTCACCGGCGCCGCCGCGAGCAGCGGCTGGAACAACTACTCCTGCAAGCCGTCCGCCGCCCACCCCCGCCCCGTCGTCCTCGTCCACGGCACCTTCGGCAACTCCGTCGACAACTGGCTCGGTCTCGCCCCGTACCTGGTGAACCGCGGCTACTGCGTCTTCTCCCTCGACTACGGGCAGCTCCCCGGTGTGCCGTTCTTCAACGGCCTCGGCCCCATCGACAAGTCGGCCGAGCAGCTGAGCGCGTACGTCGACCGGGTACTCGCCGCCACGGGCGCCCCGAAGGCCGACATCGTCGGCCACTCCCAGGGCGGCATGATGCCCCGCCACTACCTCAAGTTCCTCGGCGGGGCACAGAAGGTGAACGCCCTGGTCGGACTCGCGCCCGACAACCACGGCACGACCCTGCTCGGTCTGACGAAGCTGCTCCCGCACTTCCCCGGCGCGGAGGACCTGCTCTCCGAGAAGACCCCCGCGCTCGCCGACCAGATCGCCGGATCGGCGTTCCTCACGAAGCTCAACGCGGGCGGTGACACCGTGCCCGGGGTCAAGTACACCGTCATCGCGACCCGTTACGACCAGGTGGTCACCCCGTACCGCAGCCAGTTCCTGTCCGGGCCGGACGTACGCAACGTCACTCTCCAGGACCTGTGCGCGGTGAACGTCTCCGAGCACCTGGCGATCGGGCTGATCGACCGGATCGCCTTCCACGAGGTGGCCAACGCGCTCGACCCGGCCCGTGCCACACCGACGACCTGCGCGTCGGTCATCGGCTGAGCCGACGGCACGGCTCCCTCGCACGGCACGGGACATGCCGCGGGGCCCCGGACCGATCGGTCCGGAGCCCCGCGCGGACGGTGTGTCAGCGGCTGTGCCGGCCGCCCGCCGCGGGCCGGGTCCTGCGGCGGACCGTACCGAACATCACGGCCGCGCCCGCGGCGAGGATCGCCGCACCGCCCGCCGCGATGTACGGCGTGGTGCTGTCGCCACCGGTCTCGGCGAGGTTCTCCGAACCACCCGCCGGCTCCGGCTCGGCCGCCCCGGCCTCGTTCGCCTCCGGGGCGTTGTCCCCGGATTCACCGGCCGGCTCCTGGTAACCGGACGCGTCCTTCACGGCGGCCTTCGTCCCGGACTCCCCCGACTCCCCGGCCTTGTCGGGGCCGTCACCACCGTGCCCGCCGTGGTCGACGGTGGACTTGGACGCGCCCTCCTCGACATCGGCCTCGGAGGGGGCGGACGCCTCGGGAGCGGCGGCCGAACCGCCGTTGTCGGCGCCGAAGACCACGTCGGAGCAGGTGTAGAACGCCTCGGGGCTGTCCGAACGCTGCCAGATCGAATAGATCAGATGGCGGCCCGACCTGGCGGGGACGATGCCGTCGAAGACGTAGGAGCCGTTGACCAGCTCGGGGTCGGTGACCTTGGCGAACGGCTCGTCCTCCAGGTCGGACCAGTTCAGCGGCTTGCCCGGGTCGTAGCCGTCCTTGGTGACGTACAGCTCGAAGGACCCCTTGTGCGGGGCGGTGGCCCGGTAGGTGAAGGTGCGGTTGCCCGCGGTGAACGGCGACGAGGGCCAGTCGCCGCGCGGCAGGTCGAGCCCCTTGTACTTGTCGCGGCCCGCCGAGCAGAGCTTGCCGTCCGGGATGATCGACCTGTGGTTGCCCGCGGCGTTCGCGATGTTGACCTCGTTCCAGTCGTAGAACGCCTGCGTCCCACTGGCCGCGACCGCCGCCTCGCAGGCCGCCGACTTCGGACTCTCGGGTCCCTCCGCGAAGCAGGCGGAGACACGGCTGACCGGGTCCGTCATCGAGCCGTGGGCGGCGGCGGGGACGGCCGCGAGCCCGAGGAGGGCGAGCGGCGCGACACCCAGCACGACGATTCCAGTGGTCCTGCGACGAGCGGTCATGGATCCGTTCTCCTTCTGAGCGGCACGAGCGAGGGGGAGCGGAGCGGAACGGACTCCCGGCGGCGTGACCTCCGTTGCACACGGCGCCACCGGTGGCCGTCCCGCTCCGGCCCTCAGCAAGCTAGCCCCTCGAAACCCGGGAACGGCCTGCTCGGACGGGGCGAAGAGGATCCTTATGGTCCGCTTAAGGCGTGCCTAAGCGACCGCTGAGACTGGGCCGCGCGACCGCTGCCCGGCCCGCCCGTGGAGCCCTCAGACCTCCGGCACGGTGTCCTCGAACGCCGTGCCCGCCGCGCGGTACCCGTTCACCAGCGCGCCCACCTGGGCGGGGCTGAGGACCTGGTCCTTCACATGCAGGACGTAGTCCACCTGCTGGTCGTACGAGCGCGGCGTGGTGCTCGTCTGGCCCGCCAGGTCGATCAGCCACTGGTTGAAGTTGATGGACATCGGCCGCTCCGGCAGATAGGCGGCACCGTGAGTCCCGAAGTGCTGACCGTCGACGTAGTAGGTGATGGCGCTGTCGTCGATGGTCACCACCAGGTCGTGCCACCCGGCGTAGCTCTGCCGGACCTCGCTGTGCTGGTTGACGGCCTCCCAGGGGTCGGGGCGGTAGGTCTCCCACGAGGTGGTGTAGAGGATGTTGGCCGGTTCGCCCCAGCCGCCGTTCGGCAGATACTCGAAGTCGTACTCCGCGTAGTCGTCCGCCATCGGCGCCTTGAGATCGTTGATGGTGAAGAACGTCTGGACGAGACGGTCCCCGTCCGGGCCGGACCTGGGCGCGTCACTGAACTTCACCCGCGCCGCGTACGTCCCGTTGCGGAACTTCATGGACCGGGTCAGGATCTCCGTCTGCTCCGTGGACGCGGCCGTGCCGGCGGTGGACGTCTCCAGATTCATCACCGAGTTGCCGCCCTGGTCGGCGAACGTGACGTTCTCCGGCACCCAGTTGGCCCCGGGCACACCCGGACCGCCGGAGTTCGCGCGGACGCTCCAGCCGTTCGCGGCGATCCTCGGATCGCCGTGGCCGCTGTAGTCGAAGTCGTCGAACAGCGTGGGCCCGTCGGCCGGTTCCGTCGGGTCGGTGGGATCCGTGGGGTCGGTCGGGCCGTTGCCGCCGGGCGCCTCGCCCCAGACCGTCGCGCCGTCGACGTGCGCCGTGATCCGGGACCAGTCGCCGTACGTGGACCGCTCCCGGCCGAAGGAGTAGTCGTCGCTCTGCCCCAGCGGCTGCCAGTTCGCCTGGTGGAACCGCAGTTGCATGTCCCCGGTGTCCGTGCCGGGGGCCAGGGTGCCCGCCCCGGCCGTGAAAGAGATCTCCAGATAACGGTCTGCGGTGGCCGTCGGGTTCGCGGCCGTCCCGAAGGTCCCGGTGATGTCGGCGCAGCCCTTCACCGCCCAGGAGCAGGCGAACCGGTAGGACGCGGACGGCGCGTCGGCCTTGAACCAATACCTCAGCTTGACGTCGCCCAGCCGGACGGCGGCGCTGCCGGTGTTGCGCACCTTCAGCCAGGGTTCGCTCTGGTCGGCCGTCGCCCCGGTGGCGCCGGTGCGGTACTGGACGACGAGCCCGCCGGCCGCCGCGGAGGCGGGCGTCGCCGCCAGCGCCGTACAGCTCAGGGCCACGGTGACAGCGGCGGCGGCTGCCGCGCGCAGGCGGCTCTTGATGTTCTGTGTCATGGGGTGTTCCTCTCCGGAACGGTGGTGGGGGAGGGGTTACGGAAGCGGCGCCTTACCTGCGGGGGTGGTCACCTGCGGGAGTGGTCATGAGGGAGCGCGGGGTCAGTGGCCGGTAGCGGACGCCGAGGGCGTCGAGCCGCGCGGTGTGGTGGCGCAGCCGCCGCACGAAACCGGTCCAGTCGCTGTGCCCGCCGGACCAGGCTCGGTCGGCGAGTGCGCAGAGCCGGGGGTAGGTGAGGTACTCGATCCGGTCGGGTGTCTTCACGTACTCGGTCCACAACTGCGCCTGGGTGCCGAGGACCCGGGCGGTCTCCCCGGCCTCCCAGTCGCCCGGCACCGGCTCGTTGCCGTGGACGGCGTGCAGTGCGACGGGGTCGCCGGGCTGGCCGGGCGGTTCGCAGGGCTCGGCGGACTGGGCGTAGTCGAGATAGGTGGCCCGGTGATGAGCCGTCACCACCTGGTGGCCGCGCCGCGCCGCGGCCAGGGCGTGCGCCGGATCGCGCCAGGTCATCACCGTGAAGTCGACGGGCAGTTCGGTGCCCGTCTCGGCCCAGCCGACCGGTGTGCGGCCCCGTTCCACCAGGAACGCCCCGATCCGGCCCATGAACCAGCCGTGCAGCGCCGCCGGGCCGCTCAGCCCCTCGGCCGCGGCGCGGGCGCGCGCCGCCGGGCTGTTCTCCCACTCGGTGGTGGGGCACTCCTCGCCGCCGATATGGACATACGGGGACGGGAAGACGTCCATGACCTCCTCCAGGACCGTCCGGCAGAAGTCGAGTGCCCGGTCGTGGACGCCGAGCACCGTGTCGCAGACTCCCCATCTGGTCCAGACGTCGAGGCTCCGTTCCGGGTGGTTGCCCAGCTCGGGGTAGGCGGCGAGGGCCGCGCGCACATGACCGGGCATCTCGATCTCGGGCACGACGTTCACCCCGCGGTCCGCCGCGTAGCCCACCAGGTCCCGCAGTTCCGCCTTGGTGTACGCCCCCGAGTGGGGGACGCCGTCGAACCGGTCGCCGCCCGGACCCGGCGGCCAGGTCATCGACTCGCTGCGGTGGCCGCCGACCGAGGTCAGCCGGGGAAAGGCGTCGACCG
Organism: Streptomyces sp. NPDC104581; assembly: GCF_055583685.1. Lineage (NCBI taxonomy): Bacteria > Bacillati > Actinomycetota > Actinomycetes > Kitasatosporales > Streptomycetaceae > Streptomyces > Streptomyces sp. NPDC104581. Next base: position 7,524 of record NZ_JBVJNN010000036.1, on the reverse strand, counting down.
GCATGCGCCAGCCCTGGTCGTCGGTGAGGTGGAGATGGAGGGTGTTGAGCTTGTGGAAGGCGAGCAGGTCAACGTATCTGCGCAGATAGGCGACCGGCTGGAAGTGCCGGGCCACATCGAGCATCGCGCCGCGCCAGGGGTGTCTGGGCACATCGCTGATCTCGACACAGGGCAGCTCCCACGGCCCGCCGCCGGGCCGGCCCCGGCCCGACAGGGCTTCGGCGGGAAGCAGTTGACGGATCGTCTGGACCCCGCGGAGCAGCCCGGTGGGGCGGGCGGCGCGCAGGACCACCGCCCGCGGGCCGACCGTGATCCCGTACCCCTCGTCGCCGAGTCCGCCGAGCCCCGGATCGAGGGCGAGCACGATCTCCCCGTCGCCCGAGCGCGGGAGCGGCAGTCCGGTCACCGGGGTGAGCAGGGTGCGCAGGAGGTCCGAGGCCGCGTGCGTGCCGGGCAGGGACCGTACGGCGGTGCGGGTGTCGAGGGTGAAGCGGCCGGGACGGGGAGAGACCTTGCGGGGCCTGGGGACGAGGGAGAGTTCGGGGTGTGACGCTGACACGGCGGGTGGCCTCCGGGAGTTCGGGTTCTCGGACGGTTCGCGGGTCTTCCTCGGCGGTCCTTCACGGGCCCGCCGTCGCGCGCGGCCTTGCGTACGGGTCAGCCCTTGACGGCGCCGGCCGCGAGACCGGCGGTGACATGGCGCTGGAGCAGCAGGAAGATCACCAGCGCGGGCAGGGCGAAGAGTGTCGAGGCGGCCATCGTGGCGCCCCAGTCGGTGCCGAAGGTGTTCTGGAAGGACGACAGCCAGACCGGCAGGGTGCGGTTGTCCTGCTCCTTGATGATCAGGAAGTTGGCGTAGGCGAACTCGTTCCACGCGGTGATGAAGCCGAAGAGCGAGGTCGCCATCAGCCCCGGCACGAGCAGGGGCAGGGCCACCCGCCGGAAGGCGCCGGTCCGCGAACAGCCGTCGACCTGGGCCGCCTCCTCCAGCTCGGGCGGAATGGTCCCGATGAAGCCCCGGAGCACCACGATCGTGAACGGCAGCGTGATCATGAAGTAGACCAGGGTCAGGGTCGGCAGCCGGTCGAGCATGTCCGTGTCGCGGGAGATGATGTAGATGGGGATGATCAGCGACTCCCACGGAGCCATCTGGGCGATGAAGACCATCAGCATGAACTGCCGCCGGCCCCTCCAGCGCATCCGGGCGACGGCGTACGCCGCCCCGAGTGCCACCAGCAGCGACAGCAGCACCGCGCCGAGCGTGACCAGGACGCTGTTGCGCCAGAAGAGTTCGAAGCCGTCGGCGGCCACGGCCCGGCGGAAGTGGTCCAGCGTCCAGGTCCGCGGGACCGGCAGCGGGTCGGCCGACTGGATGTCACGGGACGGTTTGAAGGCGGTCGAGACCATCCAGTACACGGGGAACAGACACACCACGACGGTCACGACGGCGGCGGCGTTCAGCGGGATCCGGCGGACCCGGGAGCGTGGCGGGGTCATCGCGACTCGTCCTCCTGACGGAGCATCTGACGGAAGTACAGGACGAGCACCCCGGACATCAGGACCACCGTGACCATCGACGCGGCGGAGCCCAGGTCGTAGCGCTGGGCGGAGAGCGCCGTCTGGACCGCGTACACGGGCAGGATCGTCGTGGCGTCGCCCGGTCCGCCGCGGGTCATCACCCAGATCTGGACGAACGCCTTGAACGTCCAGATCACCTCCAGCGAGAACACCAGCAGGAAGATCGGCCGGAGCACCGGGAAGGTGACCGAGCGGAAGATCCGGGCGCCGGAGGCCCCGTCGAGCCGGGCCGACTCGTACAGCTCGGCGGGGACCGTGGTGAGCGCCGAGTAGAGGGTGATCGCCGCGAACGGCACGGACTGCCAGACGATCAGCACGACGAGGATCACGAAGGCCGCGGTGGAGTCGGCGAACCACGGGTAGCGCTCGAACGACCCGAATCCGAGCGAGGTCAGCGACTGGTTGACGATCCCGAACTCGGAGTGGAACAGCCACTGGAAGACGGTGGTCGCCGCCACCACCGGCATCGCCCAGGCCAGCACCAGCGCGCCGAGGACGACGGTGCGCCCCGCCTTCGCCAGCCGTTCGGTCATCAGGGCGACCAGGGTGGAGATCGCCATGATCAGGACGACGTTGACGGCCATGAAGGCGAAGGTGCGGCCTGTCACCTCCCAGAACCGCGGGTCGGACAGCAGCGTCCGGTAGTTCCGCAGTCCCACGAACTCCGCGTTCCCGCTGATCAGCTGGCGGAGCCGGAAGTCCTGGAGCGAGATCAGCACGGCCCGCAGCAGCGGATAGACGAGCAGATAGAGCATGCCGGCGATCGCGGGTGCGATCAGGGCGTACGGCCAGAGGCCGTGCGGCGGGCGGGGGAGCCGTCGCACGGGCGGTCCGGCCGGAGGGCCGGTGGCCGGTCGGTGCCGGGGGGTGCGTGGTGCGGTCCGCTCACTGACGACCGGCACGGCGCGCCTCCTCTCGGTGGAATCGCTCTCGGTGGACTCACTGGCGGGAACCGCTCTCGGGTTGTGCGTCGGGTGTGGACGGCGGCGGGTTTGGGGGGTGACGTACGGGGGAGCCCGGCCCGCGTTCTCTGGATCAGGAGCCCGCGTTCATCGCCCGCGTGATGTCCCGCGACGCCTTCGCCGCCTCCTTCGCGGCGTCGCCGCCGACGAGGACCGCGGTCATGTAGTCCTTGACCGGGTTCTCCGCCTCCACCGCGGCCCAGCCGGGCGTGTTGGGCGTCGCGCGTCCGTTGGCGGCGCCCACCGCCATCGCGGCGGCGCCCGGATCGTCCGCCACGGCCGGTGCCAGCGAGGTCCGGTTCGGCACATAACTCATGGCGAGGGCGAGCTTCTTCTGCCAGGTGTCACCCGTCAGCTCCTTGACGAGCGTCAGCGCCTCCTCCGGGTCACCGGCCGCGGCGGGGACCACCAGGTCGGAGCCGCCGGTGAAGACGGCGCCGGGAGTGCCGGCGCTCTTGCCCGGGATCGGGAAGAAGCCCAGCTTTCCCTTGAGCCGGGGGTTGTTCTCGATGACGGCGCCGGCCAGGCCCGGAGTGGCGAGGATCTGGGCCACCTGCCCCTTCGCCATCACCTCCGCCTGCGGCGGATCGTCCTCGTCGGAGTCCTTGGGGCCCTTGCCCAGTGCCTGGAGGCGTTCGTAGAACTCCATCCCGCGCAGGGCCTCGGGGGTGTCCAGCGCGCCCTTCCACCCGCCGCCCGACCCGGTGGCGAGGTCGCCCCCCTCGTCCCAGATGAAGCCGGCCAGCGCGTACCAGAGCTGGCCCGGCAGGTAAATGCCCTGCGTATCGCCCTTGTTGAGCTTGGCGGTCGCCTCGATCCACTGCTCGCGCGTCCTGATCTCCGCGGCGTCGACGCCCGCCCGCTCGAACAGGTCGGTGCGGTGGACGACGACCCGGTTCGCCGCGTAGAACGGGACGCCGTACTGCCTTCCCTCGTACGAACCCGGCTCGGCGAGCCCCTTCAGCCAGTCGTCGCCCTTCAGCTCCTTCTTGCTGTCGCTCAGATCGAGCAGCCCACCGCTCGACGCGAACTGCGCCACCTGGGTGTTGCCCACCTCGATCACATCGGGGGCGTCGTTGCCGGCGAGCGCGGCGGTGATCTTCTGGCCGATGCCGTCCCATTCCTGGATCTGGACCTTGGCCCTGATCCGCGGGTGCTCGGCCTCGAAGCCCTTCACGAACTCCCGCTGGAACCCGGCCGAGACGCTGTCACGCATCAGCCAGACATCGACCGTCGTCCGTCCGTCGCCACCGTCACCGGCGGAGCCGGACGAGGCGCTACAGGCACTGAGCGCGGCGGCCACGACCAGCGCGGACCCACCGGCGAGCAAGCGGTACTTCACGATTCACCCCTGACAGAGCAAGACCTGACCACCTGACCAGTGAGGTCCACTGGACAGCTCACCTCTTGATGCTGGACGAAGGTGGCATAGACCAATGGGGCCGTCAACCCCCCGCGAAATAGCGGGCATTGGTGATCTCGCCGGATTTCAACGAGCTTTCGCCCTCCCGGAGACGGCTACACTTGACCTGACCAGTGGCATCAGTTGGTCGACTGGTCGCATGAACTGGTTAGTCTGGTAGAGCTGTTGGGTGATACGGGCGTCCGGAGGGGGACACCATGGATGTCGACGTACCCGGGACGGTGCTCAAGAGGGAGCGGGCCCGCGACGCCGTCCTGGAGCTGATCGAGTCGCGCAGCCCCGGGGACGCCATCCCGTCCGAACGGGCCCTGTGCGCGCTGCTCGGAGTCTCGCGGCCCACCGTGCGCTCGGCGATCGACGAACTCGTGGCCGCCGGACTCCTGGTCCGCGAACACGGCCGCGGCATGTTCGTCGCCCCCGCGAAGATCACCCAGGAGCTGGTCTCCGCCGATCTCACCCTGACCGTGCCCCGGGCGGCCGGCACCTGGTCGAGCCGGCTGCTGGAGTTCACCACCCACCAGGCCGGCGCCCGGGTCGGCCGCAAGCTCCGCATGTCACCGGCCGAGGACATCCTCTACGTCGCCCGGCTGCGGCTCGTCGACGGCGCCCCGATGGCGATCGAGCACCTGCACATCAGGGCCGCGCTCGCTCCCGGCCTGTCGGCCCAGGAGCTGGAGAACGGCGATCTCTACGAGCACCTGCGGGACACCCACGGGGTGCACGTCCACGAAGCCGTCCAGGCCATCGAACCGACCGTCGTCACCCGCGCGGAGGCCGGGTTCCTCGACGTGCCCGAACTCTCCCCCGCGCTGCTCTTCGAGCGGCTGACCTCCGACACCGCCGGGCGGCCGGTGGAATACGTCCACTCCCTCTACCGGGGCGACCGCTACCGCATCGTCTCCCGCCTCACCCTCGGCCCGGCGGCAGCCGCGGCGGCGGTGTCCGCCGGCGGCGACGGGCACCATCCGGGCATCCCGCCGGGCGACTTCGCCCACGGGGACACCATCACGTCGTCCACGCGCGGCGACATCCAGTCGGGCGGCTGAACGGGCGCGCCGGGCCCGCCCCCTCCCGGCCCGGCCCACCGGCGCGCGGCCCCCTTCCGCGCGGCCCCCTTCCGTAAGGGCCCCTCAGCCCACCCAGCGGTAGCACCGCTCCGGACGCCCCGTCCCCCCGTACCGCAGCGTGACCTCCGCACGGCCGGTGTCCGCGAAGTACTCCAGATACCGCCGCGCGCTCACCCGCGACAGTGCCCCCTCGTCCGCGCACTGCGTCGCCGACAGACCCTCCGCGTGGCGGCGCAGCGTGCGCTCGACCAGCTCCGCCGTGTGCGCGGCCAGCCCCTTCGGAAGCTCACGGGAGCCCGGCGGGCGGGTACCGAAGATCTGGTCGACGTCCTCCTGGCGCGCCTCGCCCAGCCGGTCCAGCCGGGTCCGCAGCGACGCCACGTGCCGCAGCTGCTCCTGGAGCGCGGACTGGCTGAACGGCTTGATCAGATAGTGCAGGGCCCCCGCCCGCAGCGCCGAGCGGATCACCCCCGCGTCCCGCGCCGCCGTGATGAACAGGGCGTCCACGCTCGTACGGGTCGCGTCCCGCGCCTCCGCCGCACGCAGCTCGCGCAGCACGGCGATCCCGTCCATGTCCGGCAGATAGATATCAAGAAGCACCAGGTCGGGGCGGCGCAGCTCGGCGGCGCGCAGCGCCTCGGCGCCGCTGTGGGCCACACCGACGACCTCAAACCCGTCCATCGCGGACACATAGCGGCCGTGCAGTTTCGCGACCATGAAGTCGTCGTCCACCACCAGCACCTTTGTCACGCCGACACGCTAAGCCGCGACCGCAACGACCACAACGTCCGTTGATTCCGGAAGAGAGACAGCTTCTTAACGCGAAGGCAACATGTGGGCCACCTCACTGCCCTACGACTTGCATCCCTGAAAGGCGGCACACGTGCGATTCCGCACTCCCCTCGCCCTCCTCGGGGCCGCGCTGCTGGTGCTGGTGGGTCCGCCGCTGCTTTCCAAGGGCAGTGGCGACGACACCGGTACCCAGATACCCGGCCTGCGTTTCATGGTCCCCAACACCCCCGGCGGCGGCTACGACATCACCGCCCGCACCATGGCCAAGAACGCCGAGGACGCCGAACTCAACCACAACATCGAGGTCTTCAACCTGCCCGGAGCCGGCGGCACCGTCGGTCTCGCCCGCGCCGTGAGCGAACACGGCAACGGCAAGCTCGTGGTCTCCATGGGCCTGGGCGTCGTCGGCGCCGTACGCACCAACAACTCCCACGAGACCCTCGCCGACACGACGCCGATCGCCCGCATCAGCGAGGAGACCGACATCGTCGTCGTCGCCAAGGACTCGCCGTACAAGACGATCAACGACCTCGTCGCGGCATGGAAGAAGGACCCGGCCAAACTGCCCGTCGGCGGCGGATCCTCGCCCGGCGGACCCGACCACCTCGCGCCGATGCTGATGGCACGGGCCGCCGGAATCGCGCCCAGGACCGTCAACTACGTCCCCTTCGACGGCGGCGGCGAACTCCTCGCCTCCATCCTCGGCAACAAGGTCGCCTTCGGTGTCTCGGGTCTCGGTGAGTACCGCGACCAGATCGAGGCGGGCGAGCTGCGCCTGCTGGCCGTCACCGGCCCCGAACGGACCCCCGGCATGGACGCGCCCACCCTGCGCGAGGCGGGTCTCGACACCGACTTCACCAACTGGCGCGGCGTCGTCGCGCCGCCCGGCCTCTCCGACGCCCAGCGCGACAAGCTCATCGCCTTCTTCGAGAAGCTGCACGCCTCACCGCAGTGGAAGGAGTCGCTGAAGAAGAACGGCTGGGACGACGCCTTCCTCACCGGTGACAAGTTCGGCGACTTCCTCGCCGCCGAGGACAAGCGCGTGCAATCCGTCCTGAAGGAGCTCGGGCTGTGACCACCGAACCCACCACCCCTCCCGAGGCGGAGGCCCCCGGCCCCCGCGGCTGGCTGCGCGAACACTCCGAACTCGGCGTCAGCCTCATGCTGCTCGTCCTCGGGGTCCTCGTCCTCACCGACGCCCTCACCATGGACGTCGACATCACCCAGCGCGGCCCGATCGGCCCCAAGACCGTACCGATCGCCGTCGGCATCGGTCTGCTCGTCGTCGCCGCCCTCCTCAGCGCCGACGTCCTGCGCGGCGGCCGGGGCGAGTCCGAGACCGGCGAGGACATCGACCTGAGCGAACCGAGCGACTGGCGCACCGTGCTGCTGCTCGCCGGGGTCTTCCTCGGCAACGCCGTACTCATCGGCCCCCTCGGCTTCCCGGTGTCCGGGGCGCTGCTCTTCTGGGGCTCCGCGTACGCGCTCGGCAGCCGGCACTTCCACCGCGACCCGCTCATCGCCGCCGGCCTCTCCCTCGTCACCTACTTCCTCTTCAACAACCTGCTCGGCGTCCCCCTCCCCGGTGGCCCGCTGATGGGAGTGATCTAGGCCGTGTCTGACAAATGGCGCCGTCCGCCCGTAGGGCGGGGCTCGCGGCGGCTGGTGCGGTGCATCGCAAGGCGGAGGATCGGACTCGTAC
>NZ_JBVJNN010000035.1:67574-79281 GCF_055583685.1 Streptomyces sp. NPDC104581 | reverse complement strand
CTTACTGGCACCCCCCCCCACCCCACCCCCCCCCCCCCCCCCCCCCCCCCCCCCCCCCCCCCCCCCCCCCCCCCCCCCCCCCCCCCCCCCCCCCCCCCGCGGTGGTAGGTCCTGTATGGAGGGAGGGCTGGTCAGCCCGGTCAGTCCTCGAACACGCCCGTCTTCACGGGAACGTGCTTGCCGCCCTTGACCTCGTAGAGGGAGAGCTGCTTGTTCACGGTGTCGCCGAACTCGTCGAAGCCGACCGTTCCGGTGACTCCGTCGAACTTGACGTCCTGCATGGCCTCGGTGATCTGCTTGCGCGCGTCCTTGACGTCGCCGGGCAGCTTGCCGTCGTTCTTCTCGGCGACGGCCTTGACCGCCTGGATGATCGCCCAGGTGGAGTCGTAGGCGTAGCCGCCGTACGCCTCGAAGGCGCCGTCGTAGCCGCCGGCCGAGTAGTCCGCGATGAACTTCTTGGCGGTCTCCAGGGTCTCCAGGGGCGCGCCCACGGAGCTGGCGAAGTCGCCTTCGGAGTTCTTCTTGCCCAGCTTGATGTACTCGGCGCTGAAGAGGGCGTCGCCGCCGACGGTGGGAATCTTGGCGCCGGCGTTCTTGATCTGGCTGGCCAGCGGGGCGCCGGCCGGGTACTCGCCGCCGTAGTAGACGAACTCGGCGTCGGTCTGGGCGACCTTGCTCGCCACGGACGAGAAGTCCTTGTCGTCCGGGTTGATGTGGTCGGTGCCCACTACCTCGCCGCCGAGCTTCTTGAACTCGGTGGAGAAGGTGGCGGCCAGACCGGCTCCGTAGGTCTTCTTGTCATCGATGACATAGACCTTCTTGAGCTTCTTGTCGTTGAACATGTACTGCGCGGCGTACGGGCCCTGGATGGCGTCCGTGGTCGACGTGCGGAAGTACGTGTCGAAGCCGCGGACCTTCTTGCCGCTCTGCCAGTCCTTGCCCTGCGTGAGCTCGGGGTTGGTGTTGGCGGGCGACACCTGGACCAGGTTGTCGTTGGCGAAGACCTTCTGCATCGACTGGCCGACGTCGGAGTTCAGGGGGCCGACGACACCCATGACCTCGTCGTCGCCGACGAGCTTGGTGGCGTTCTGCTGACCGGTCGCGGCCTGGGCGACGTCGTCGAGCGCCTCCAGCTTGAAGGTGACTCCGTCGACTTCGTTGTTCTTGTTGGCCGTCTTGACGGCCAGGTCGGCGGAGTTCTTGATGCCCTGGCCGAGCGCGGAGAGGTCTCCGGTCAGCGGCGCGTCGAGGCCGATGACGACGGTCGTCTTTCCGCCGCCGCCGCTGCCTCCTTCGCTGCTGTCGTCGCGGGAGCCGCAAGCGGACAGCGTGAGGGCTCCTACGGTGACCGCAGTGGTGACTATGAACAAGGAACGGTGACGCACGATCAGTCCTTTCCCCTGGCACGGCTGTCCCTGATTGAGAAGCCGGGTCGAGCGCTGGAACCGAACTGACAAGTAATCCGGTGGCGCGGTGACTGGCCGTGACTCTAAGCGCGCTGGTGGGGGTGGTGCAGAGGTGCGGCCCATGATGTGACGCTCTTGTTATGACGGGGGCGCGGTGAAGCCCGGCAGGGAAGGGAAAGACGTGTGATTTGAGACCGTTCGGAAGTCCACATGGTGAGAACCAGCAGGACCGTCACGGTAGTCGGACGGTTACGGAGCGGGACGGCCGCAGGCTTTCCCGATGGCCTTTCCGAGGTCTTCCGGGTAGCCGCCGCCGAGGATGCGGCTCTGTTTCTGGACCGCCCTTTCGTTACGCAGGGTGACATCCAGGAAGGGGAGTCCGGCGTTCCGTGGCACGTGTCCGCAGTCGAGCACGGAGACGGTCACCCGTACCTCGCGGGACGCGCCGGGCTCCACGGTGAACGGCGCGGACGGCCGCGTCGAGACCGCGAGCGCCGCCGAGGGCTGGGTGATGGCGTCGATCGTCACCCGCCGGCCGGGTTCGGTGGAGATGTCGATGCCGAAGGTGAACGCGCCCGCGCGGCCGGCCCCGTCGGCGGCTCCCGCGTAGTGGAAGCCGACGACCTGAGAGGGCCAGGGCGGTGGCGGCGCGGGCGGCGGATCGGGGGCGGTGAGCACGTGGACGCACACGCCCGCGGTGAGGGCCGCTGCGGCGGCGAGCGCGGCCTTGCGGCGGTGGCGCGGGGGCACGGTGAGGCGGACGGGGGCCGGCGTCGCCCGGGTGGGCAGGCCCTCCGGGTGGTGGCAGGTGTCCTCGCCCGGTTCGACGGGGCCGATACCGCTCATGTGCCGAAGCTAATGCGCATCGGGCGACAGGACAATGGATCGCACCGCAAGGCGTTACATAACGTCACCATCAGGGTTCCGGCCTGGCTCCCCCGCGCGGGGTCCGGCGGGTGGCCGGCCGCCCGCGCCGCGCTCGGCGGGCCTGTGTTTCCGTGGTGTTTCGAGGCGGTTCGGCGGCCGTCTCCCGTCTCACCTGTTGGTCACCCCCGGCCGGGGGAAGCCCGTTCGGGGCTTCCCCCGGCCCGCTTGAGGTCCCCTTGAGGTTCGGTGCTCAAGCCTCTTTTGTCGGGATGAAGGAGGTGCCGTCGCCGGTCTGGAGAAGACACGTCAGCCGGGCGGTGCACACCCGCTTGTCCTGCCCGTCGGTGATGACGATCTCGTACGTCGCGGTGGACCGGCCGCGGTGGATCGGGGTGGCGACGCCGGTCACCACTCCCTCGCGTACGGCGCGGTGGTGGGTGCAGTTGAGGTCCACTCCCACGGCGATCTTGTTGCGCCCGCCGTGCAGCATCGCGCCGATGGAGCCGAGGGTCTCGGCGAGCACGGCCGAGGCGCCGCCGTGCAGCAGCCCGTACGGCTGGGTGTTGCCCTCCACGGGCATGGTGGCCACGACACGGTCGGCGGACGCCTCGGTGACCACCAGGCCCATCCGGGTGCCGAGGTTCCCGGCGGAGAAGAACGACGTCAGGTCCATGTCGTACGGGGCGTACTCGTCGATGACCTCCTGGGGGAACGTCGGCGCTGTCTGGTCGTTCGCTGGGGGCTGCTCACCCATGGGCTCCGGCTCCGATCGGCTGCGTGGTGCGTCACGTGGTCCATGCACCTTGTTCGGTGCGCTGGTCCGCACCGTCTTACCAGATGGCTGAGCGAACGCTTAGGGCGTGTGGTGAACGTGACGTCGTCCTTCACCACACGCCCTGGCCGGTCCGGGTCCGTTACGTCACCGGTGCTCGAAGCGCACCACGACGGACTTGCTCGCCGGGGTGTTGCTCGTGTCGGCCGTCGAGTCCAGCGGCACCAGCACGTTCGTCTCCGGGTAGTAGGCGGCGGCGCAGCCGCGCGCCGTGGGGTAGTGCACCACCCGGAAGCCGGGGGCCCGCCGCTCGACGCCGTCCTTCCACTCGCTGACCAGGTCCGTGTACGAGCCGTCGGCCAGGCCCAGTTCCCTCGCGTCGTCCGCGTTCACCAGCACCACGCGGCGACCGCCCTTGATGCCCCGGTAGCGGTCGTCCAGGCCGTAGATCGTGGTGTTGTACTGGTCGTGCGAGCGCAGCGTCTGGAGCAGCAGCCGGCCCGCCGGCAGCTCCGGGTACTCCACGGGCGCCGCCGTGAAGTTGGCCTTGCCGGTGGCGGTGGGGAAGCGCCGCTCGTCGCGCGGGGCGTGCGGGAGCTGGAACCCGCCGGGCGTGGCGACGCGTGCGTTGAAGTCCTCGAAACCGGGGACCACGCGCGCGATGCGGTCGCGGATCGACGCGTAGTCCTTCTCGAACTCCTCCCACGGAGTCAGCGACTCGGGGCCGAGGACGGCCCGCGCCAGCCGGGCGACGATCGCCGGCTCGGAGAGCAGGTGCGGGCTCGCGGGGGCGAGGTTGCCGCGCGAGGCGTGCACCATGCCCATGGAGTCCTCCACGGTCACGATCTGCCGCCCGCCCGCCTGCACGTCCTTGTCGGTACGGCCGAGCGTGGGAAGTATCAGGGCACGCGCGCCCGTCACCGCGTGCGAGCGGTTGAGCTTGGTCGAGACGTGCACGGTGAGCCGCGCCGTGCGCATCGCCGCCTCGGTCACCTCGGTGTCCGGCGACGCCGAGACGAAGTTGCCGCCCATGGCGAAGAAGACCTTGGCGTCGCCGTCGCGCAGCGCGCGGATGGCCCGTACGACGTCGTAGCCGTGGTGGCGCGGCGAGGTGATGCCGAACTCCCGGTCCAGGGCGTCGAGGAACGCAGGCGCGGGCCGTTCGAAGATGCCCATGGTGCGGTCGCCCTGGACGTTGGAGTGTCCGCGTACGGGACACACCCCGGCGCCCGGCCGGCCGATGTTGCCGCGCAGCAGCAGGAAGTTGACGACCTCGCGGATGGTCGCGACGGAGTGCTTGTGCTGGGTGAGACCCATCGCCCAGCAGACGATGGTGCGCTTCGACGCCAGCACCATGGCCAGCGCCCGTTCGATGTCCGCGCGGTCGAGGCCCGTCGCCGTGAGGGTCTCGTCCCAGTCCGCGGCACGCGCCGCGGCGGCGAACTCCTCGAAGCCATGGGTGTGTTCCGCGACGAACGCCTCGTCGACCACCGACGGATCGGTCGTCGCCGCGTCGAGGACCAGCTTGTTGAGGAGCCGGAAGAGGGCCTGGTCGCCGCCGATGCGGATCTGGAGGAAGAGGTCGTTGAGCGCCGCGCCCCTGACCATGCCCTGCGGGGTCTGCGGGTTCCTGAACCGCTCCATGCCCGCCTCGGGCAGCGGGTTCACCGAGATGATCCTTGCCCCCGCCGACTTCGCCTTCTCCAGGGCGGAGAGCATCCGGGGGTGGTTGGTCCCCGGGTTCTGACCGGCCACGATGATCAGGTCGGCCCGGTGCAGGTCCTCCAGGGAGACGCTGCCCTTGCCGACGCCCAGGGTCTCCGCGAGCGCCGAACCGGACGACTCGTGGCACATGTTGGAGCAGTCCGGCAGGTTGTTCGTGCCGAACTCGCGGGCGAACAGCTGGAGCAGGAAGGCCGCCTCGTTGCTCGTACGGCCCGAGGTGTAGAACAACGCCTCGTCGGGGGAGTCGAGCGCCCTCAGTTCCTCGGCGATGATCGCGAACGCGCGCTCCCAGCTGACCGGTTCGTACCGGTCCCCGCCGTCGCTCCCGTCCGCGCCGCCGTCGCCCGCGCCGCGCTCCAGGAGCATCGGCCGGGTGATACGGCCCTGCTGGCCCAGCCAGTACCCGCTGCGGGTCGCCAGGTCGGCCACCGGGTGCGCGGCGAAGAAGTCGGGCGTCACCCGGCGCAGTGTCGCCTCCTCGGCCACCGCCTTCGCGCCGTTCTCGCAGAACTCCGCCGTGTGCCGGTGGTCGCCCTCCGGCCAGGCGCAGCCCGGACAGTCGAAGCCGTCCTTCTGGTTCACCTTGAGCAGTGTCCGCGCCGCCCGGGTGACACCCATCTGCTGCTGGGCGACCCGCAGCGACTGGGCCACGGCGGGCAGCCCGGCGGCGCTGTGCCGTGGGGCGGCGACCTGCGGTGCGTCCTGGACCGGGTCACCCGAGGGCGGCTTACTGGCCATCACGCTCTCCCAAGTTCGTACGCCGGGACTCGTCCCCGCGCGTCCTTTTGGCTGTCCTGTACCCCGATCCTGTCACGCACCGCCGACGGCCCGTCGCGTCGCAGTGCGCCGGTCGGGATTGTCAGTGGGGCGTGGCAGGATCGGGTACGTGGCAGAGAAAGCGTCGAAGAAGACCGCAGACAACCGTCCTCGCCTGCTCCTCATGGACGGGCACTCCCTGGCGTACCGGGCGTTCTTCGCGCTGCCCGCGGAGAATTTCACCACCAGCTCCGGGCAGCCGACCAACGCCGTCTACGGGTTCGCGTCGATGCTGGCGAACACCCTGCGTGACGAGGCACCCACGCACTTCGCGGTGGCCTTCGACGTGTCGCGCAAGACATGGCGCTCGGAGGAGTTCCCCGAGTACAAGGCGAACCGCTCCAAGACTCCCGACGAGTTCAGGGGCCAGGTCGAGCTGATCGGTGAGCTGCTCGACGCGATGCACGCGCACCGGTTCGCGATCGAGGGCTTCGAGGCGGACGACGTCATCGCCACCCTCGCCACGCAGGCCGAGGAAGCCGGCTTCGAGGTCCTCATCGTCACCGGCGACCGGGACTCGTTCCAGCTCATCAGCGAGCACACCACGGTGCTGTATCCCACCAAGGGCGTCTCCGAGCTGACCCGCTTCACCCCGGAGAAGGTCCACGAGAAGTACGGGCTGACGCCCGCGCAGTATCCGGACTTCGCCGCCCTGCGCGGCGACCCGTCGGACAACCTGCCCGGCATCCCCGGCGTCGGCGAGAAGACGGCCGCGAAGTGGATCAACCAGTTCGGCTCCTTCGCCGATCTGGTCGAGCGCGCCGACGAGGTCAAGGGCAAGGTCGGGCAGAATCTCCGCGACCACCTGCCCTCGGTCACGCTCAACCGTCATCTCACCGAGCTGGTGCGCACCGTCGAGCTGACGAAGGGGCCGCTGGACCTGGCGCGTGATCCGTACGACCGCACCGCCGTCGCCGGCTTCCTCGAAGTGCTGGAGATCCGCAACCCGAGCCTGCGCGAGCGGCTGCTCGCCGTCGACCCGGGCGCGCTGGAGGACGAGGCCCCGGCCCCGGCGGCCGGTGTCGAACTCGACGGCCGGGTCCTCGCCTCGGGTGAGCTCGCGCCCTGGCTGGCCGAGCACGGCGGCGAGCCGCTGGGCGTCGCCCTGGTCGACACCTGGGCGCTGGGTACGGGAAGCATCGGTGAGGTCGCGCTGGCCGCCGCCGACGGCGCCGCCGCCTGGTTCGACACCACCCAGCTCGACGAGGCCGACGAGAGGGCCTTCGGTGCCTGGCTCGCCGCGGCGGACCGCCCCAAGGTCCTGCACAACGCCAAGAGCGCCATGCGGGTCGCCCCCGAGCACGGCTGGCAGGTCGGCGGCGTGACCATGGACACCGCGCTCGCCGCGTATCTGGTCAAGCCCGGCCGGCGTTCCTTCGCGCTCGACGCCCTCGCCGTCGAGTACCTCGGACGCGAACTGGCCCCGGCGAGCGCGGCCGACGGACAGCTCGCCTTCGGCAGCGACGACCAGGCCGAGGCCGACGCGCTGATGACGCAGGCCCGCGCGATCCTCGACCTCGGCGACGCGTTCACCGGACGCCTGGAGGAGGTCGGCGCCACCGGGCTGCTCCAGGAGATCGAGCTGCCCACCTCCGCGCTGCTCGCCAAGCTGGAGCGCAACGGCATCTGGGCCGACCGGCCCCATCTGACCGGCCTGGAGGAGCAGTTCGCCGCCGCCGTCCAGCAGGCGGTGAAGGAGGCGCACGCCGCGGTCGGCCACGAGTTCAACCTCGGCTCGCCCAAGCAGCTCCAGGAGGTCCTCTTCGGTGAGCTGGGTCTGCCCAAGACGAAGAAGACCAAAACCGGTTACACGACGGACGCGGACGCGCTCGCCTGGCTCGCCGCGCAGACCGAGCACGAACTGCCGGTCGTGATGCTGCGCCACCGCGAGCAGGCAAGGCTCCGCGTCACCGTCGAGGGCCTGGTCAAGATGATCGCGGCCGACGGCCGTATCCACACCACCTTCAGCCAGACGGTGGCGGCCACCGGCCGCCTCTCGTCCACCGACCCCAACCTGCAGAACGTGCCGGTGCGCACCGACGAGGGCCGCGCGATCCGCCGCGGGTTCGTCGTCGGTGAGGGCTACGAGTCGCTGATGACCGCCGACTACAGCCAGATCGAGCTGCGGGTCATGGCCCATCTGTCCGAGGACGCGGGCCTGATCGAGGCGTTCACCTCCGGCGAGGACCTGCACACCACCGTCGCCTCCCAGGTGTTCGGCGTGGAGCGCGCGGCGGTCACCGCGGACATGCGCCGCAAGATCAAGGCGATGTCGTACGGGCTGGCCTACGGCCTCTCGGCGTTCGGTCTCTCCCAGCAGCTGAACATCGAGGCGGCCGAGGCACGCGGTCTGATGGACACGTTCTTCGAGCGCTTCGGCGGCGTACGGGACTATCTCCAGCGGGCGGTCGAGGAGGCCAGGGCGACGGGCTACACGGAGACGATGCTCGGCCGCCGCCGCTACCTCCCGGACCTCAACAGCGACAACCGCCAGCGCCGCGAGATGGCCGAGCGGATGGCGCTCAACGCCCCGATCCAGGGCACCGCCGCCGACATCGTCAAGGTCGCGATGCTCCGTGTCGACAGGGCGCTGACCGAGGCCGGGCTGACCTCGCGCATGCTGCTCCAGGTCCACGACGAAATCGTGCTGGAGATCGCCCCCGGCGAGCGGGACCGCGTGGAGGAGCTGGTGATCCGCGAGATGGCCGCGGCGACCGAGCTGCGGGCGCCGCTGGACATCTCGGTGGGCGTGGGCCCGGACTGGGACTCGGCCGCGCACTGACGGCCGGGCCGGGGCCCCGTGCCCCGGCCCCGCTCCGTCCACCTGCGCTCAGTCGCCGGACGGGCGGCGTGCCGTCTCCCCCAGCGCCGGACCGGCCGAGTCCGCGTCCCGTACGGCACGTGAGGCGCGTCCGCTGTCCGGGGACGTACCGGCGCTCCGGGGCGGACCGGTCGCCGTACGGGCGCGGCGCAGCCGCACGCCCGCGCCGTACAGCACCAGTCCCACCGCCAGCCCCGCCCCCGCGCCGAAGCAGAGGGTCGGGACGACGTCCAGCGGCGTCGACACCTGCCCGTGGTGGGCGTACCACCGGGTGAAGCGGTGCGCCATGCCCAGCAGTACGCACCCGGCGAGCAGCGCGTGGGCCGCCGCGCGCTCGCGCCGCGGCAGCGGGGGAACCGACGCGGGCGCGGGTGTCCGGGGCAGCCGGCGCAGCGCGGTGACCGTGAACCAGCCGAGCACCACCAGGGCCACGGCCGAACTGCCGTACTGCGTGTACGTGTACAGGGGGAAGCCCGCGACCTCGTCCCGCAGCGCGGGCACCAGCCGGGTGCCCCACTGGTCGAAGTGCGTGAACGCGTCCCACAGCACATGGGTCGAGGCGCCGAGCACCGCGGAGAGGTAGAAGCGCGCGACGAGCGCCGCCGGCCGTCCGCCGCGCCGGTCCGGTCCCCGTACGAAGGCGTGCGCCCGCCCCTGCCAGGCGGCGGGAAGCAGCGCGAGCAGCGGTTCACGCAGCATCAGCCAGAGGCCCACGAGCGCCGCCGCGATGACGGCGTCGACGGTGAACAGACCCGGCAGGCCGTGGGTCACGTCGCCGAACTCCATCGCGGCCGGTACGGCGGTCGCGGCGAAGTACGTCATGTCGGGGGCCATCGAGCCGGCGACGAGCGCGGAGGCGAGCAGCGGCCCGCGCGACGTGCCGTCCCTCCTGATGCCCGGCAGCACCGCCGCGGCATGGCTCAGCGTGAAAGGCAAGGCGGTCTCCCAAAGGGCGTGTTTCCGTTCGATCCGGCGGGGGCCACGATCACCTGGCACGGAGTCAGCAGGAGGCGGAGAAGGTCAGGTCGGGGCCGTCGGCCGGTACGGAGGACGTCATGGAGGGCATCATGGAGGACGTCCGTTCTCGGCCACCGGTTCTCCCCGCGGGAGGCCGGGAGGTGGCGAACCGGTGAAAAGCGGTCACCGACCCGTGTGCGTACACAGGGAGTTGCCGTAGGGTCGCCTGAGTCCTCGCGCTGGGGAGCGCGAACAGCCGTTCACCGGGAGGGACCAGACGTATGGCAGCGCAATTCGGCCGTCGGCTCCGCAGAGGGGCGACCACCACAGCGGTCGCCGCGCTCGCGGTCGCCGCACTCTCCGCCTCACAGGCCCCCGCGATAGTCTCCGGCGGTGGTGACAGCGGAAAGCAGGCGTCCGGATCGAGCGTGCCGGACGAGGGTTCGGCCTCCGGCGACTCGTCGTACCACACGGACCTCCCGCCGCTGAACACCCCCGACAAGCCCGGCACTTCGATCGACCTGCCGGGCACGGGCGAAGCGGAAGCGGGCATCCCGGCGACGGTGCTGGCCGCGTACAAGCAGGCCGAGCAGACCATCGCGAGCAGCAACCCGGGCTGCAACCTCCCGTGGCAGCTCCTCGCCGCGATCGGCAAGGTCGAGTCGGGTCAGGCGCGCGGCGGCCGGGTCGACGACAACGGCACCACCTTCTCGCCGATCCTCGGCCCGGTGCTGAACGGTGTCGGCTTCGCCAACATCTCCGACACGGACGACGGCGCCTACGACGGTGACAAGACGCACGACCGCGCCGTGGGCCCCATGCAGTTCATCCCGTCCACCTGGGCGACCTGGGGCCAGGACGCCAACAACGACGGCCGCAAGGACCCCAACAACATCTTCGACGCCGCGCTGGCCGCCGGTCGCTATCTTTGCGCCAATAATCGCGACCTGACGGTGAAGGCCAATCTCGACCAGGCGATCCTCAGTTACAACCGCTCGCGGGAGTATCTGTCGACGGTCCTGTCCTGGTTCGACTACTACAAGCGCGGCAGCCACGAGGTGCCGGACGGCACGGGCGTGCTGCCCACCGAGCCCGGCCCGCTGAACCCGGGCGGCCCCGGCGGCTCGCCCAGCCCGAGCCCCGGCAACTCCGCGAGCCCCTCGCCGACCCCGAACCCGCCGAAGCCCGGCGGCCCGCAGTCGCCGTCTCCCGAGCCCCCGAAGCCCTCCGACCCGCCGAAGCCCCCGACGACGCCGCCGCCCACCACCCCGGCGCCGACCGTCCAGCGGCTGGAGAACGCGGGCACGGGCCGGCTCTCCGCCACGGCGGGCGGAGCGTTCGCGGAGCGCGTCACGGTGCGCGGCGAGGACGCCAAGGGCAAGGCCGTCGGCAAGGTGGCGGTGCAGTTCCTGATCGTCGGCGACACGGACGCGAGGTTCGAGGGCGGCGCCAGGAAGGCGGTCGTCACCAGCGGCACCGACGGAATCGCCACGGCGCCCGTGCTCCGGCCGGGCGAGCAGACCGGTGAGTTCACGGTGCGGGCGAGTGTCGTCAGCCGTACGGTCCCGGCCGTCGACTTCACGGCGACGGTCACCGAGCGCCAGGCGGACGCGGTCGTCAGGACCGGCGAGAAGGAGCTGGCGGCGGCGCCGGGCGCGGAGTTCGCGGACTCCGTCGAGGTCAAGGCCACCAACAAGGGCCAGATCGCCCCTGGTGTGGCGGTCAGGGCCACCATGATCAAGTCGGCCGACGACGCGTCGCCGGCCGACAAGGGCCCGCACTTCAAGGGCGCGGACGGCGGGCCGCTCCGTTCCCTGACGGGTCTGAAGACGAACGACCAAGGCGTACTCGTCCTCCCGAAGATCTTCGCGGACGACGCGACCGGCACGTTCCTGCTCCGGATCGAGACGGCGGGCGGAGCGAAGGTCACGATCGAACTGAAGGTGGCGGCGGCCCCGGCCTAGGGCGTCTCCGCGAAGTCCCGCCTGGCCCGCGACGCCCGGCACGGCGCCTCTCCGCGTTGTCGGAGTCGGCCGAGTACCCCGGTACGAGGCCGGTCCTCCGCCTCGCGAGGCACCGCACCGGACGCCGCGGGCCCCGCCCTGCGGACGGACGGCGCTGCTTCCGGGCGCTCCCTGGGGCGTGTTGGGAAAGCGGGTCGTCCGCCCGTGCCGGTGGGACACCCGCCGTCGCGCGGCCGGTCTCGCAGGCCCGGGGCCCGTACCAGTCACCTGCGCGGGGGGGGGGGGGGGGAGGAGAGGGGAGGGGGGGGGGGGGGGGGAGGCGAGCTGGGGTC
Source organism: Streptomyces sp. NPDC104581 (assembly GCF_055583685.1). NCBI lineage: Bacteria > Bacillati > Actinomycetota > Actinomycetes > Kitasatosporales > Streptomycetaceae > Streptomyces > Streptomyces sp. NPDC104581. The sequence goes on along the minus strand of NZ_JBVJNN010000035.1, from coordinate 67,621 downwards.
CTCCCGGCGGCGGAGCGACCACGCATCCTCCCCCTATTCACGCCGGT